>CANJXI010000147.1 GCA_947478785.1 Caulobacteraceae bacterium | reverse complement strand
TTTCTCCGCCGGCATCCAAGGAATATGTCTTATTATATACCCTTTTGTTGCGTTTGGATTGCGAATGTCCCGTGCGCCGCCCAGCGGTGTCGGCGATCTCGCCACCCAGCCCCTCGTGGCAAAGGTCATCGGAGACGCTCCGGGATCGCGCCGGCGCGGGGTCCATACGGTCCGTTGAAGACCTCACCTCGCTCCGATCCCGGGCCCTCCTATTCGATGACGTCGAACCGCGACAGCGCGTCCTCTTGGTGTGCGCCGGCGTGGAAAAAGGACCCCTTAGCGGGGTGATCGGCGCCTAAAAGGGACCCCTCATTCCGATGGTTTAGGCACGGCCGCTTGGTTCAGCCAGGCGGTCAGATCGGGATGTTGGTGGTGGAGACAGTGGTTCGGATTCGCCGGGAGTTCGCGGCGGGCAAAGCTATAAAGGCGATCGCGCGGGACCTGAGATTGTCCCGCAAGGTGGTGCGCAAGGCGATCCGGGGCGAGGAAGGCGCGTTCAGCTATCGGGCGCGCGAGACGCAGCCGTTTCCGAAGATCGGGCCGGTGCGCGAGCGGTTGGAGCAGTTGCTGGTCGAGAACGAGGCGCGGCCCCGACGGGATCGGTTGAAGCTGACCCGGGTCTGGGACCTGCTGGTCCGGGAGGGCTACGACGGCTCCTATGACTCGGTTCGGCGCTATGCGGCGCGCTGGCGCGAGGAGACCAGGACGGCGCCCGGCGATGGCGGCATGGCGTTCGTGCCGCTGATGTTCCAGCCGGGCGAGGCGTTCCAGTTCGACTTCAGCCACGAGGACGTGGAGATCGCCGGCCAGCCCCTGCGGGTGAAGGTGGCCCATGTTCGCCTGTGCGCGTCGCGGGCGATCTATCTGCGGGCCTATCCGCGCGAGACCCAGGAGATGGTGTTCGACGCCCACCAGCGGGCCTTCGTGTTCTTCGGCGGCGTGCCCACCCGGGGCATCTACGACAACATGAAGACCGCCGTGGACGCGGTGTTCGTCGGCAAGGAGCGGATTTTCAACCGCCGCTTCCTGCTGATGGCCGATCACTACATGTTCGAGCCGACCGCCTGCACCCCGGCCTCGGGCTGGGAGAAGGGTCAGGTCGAGAACCAGGTGAAGATCAGCCGGGACCGGTTCTTCAAGCCGCGCCTGAAGTTTTCCAGCCTGGAGGAGTTAAACGGCTGGCTGGAAGCCGAGTGCCTACGCTGGGCGCGCCAGCATCCCCATCCCGAGCAGGGCGAGATCACCCTGGCCCAGGCCCTGGAGGCCGAGCGGCCGGCGCTGCAGCAGATCCTGGCGCCGTTCGACGGCTTCCATGAAGCCCAGCACGCGGTCAGCGGCACCTGCCTGATCACCTTCGACCGCAACCGCTACTCGGTGATGGCCAAGGCCGCCAAGTGCTCGGTCCAGGTGCGCGCCTACGCCGATCGCATCGTCGTACGCTGCGCCGGCGAGGTGGTGGCCGAGCACGCCAGATGCTTTGGCCGCGGCCGCACGATCTATGATCCCTGGCACTACCTGCCGGTTCTGGCCAGGAAGCCCGGCGCGCTGCGCAACGGGGCGCCCTTCCTGGACTGGGCGCTGCCGCCGGCCCTGACCCGGCTGAGGCGCAAGCTGGGCCGCGGCGACGAAGCCGACCGGCGGTTCGTCCGCGTGCTCGCCGCGGTGCTGGTCGATGGCTTGGACGCGGTCGACGACGCGGTCCGCGAAGCGCTCGACGCCGGCGCCGCCAGCGACGATCTCATCCTCACCATATTGGCCCGGCGACGCGAGCCGCCAGCGCCAGCGCCGATCACCACCTCCGAGGCCCTGGCGCTGCGCCATCCGCCTATCGCCGACTGCGCCCGTTACGATCGCTTGCGAGGTTCCCGTGCAGCGGCATGAGATGATCGAGGCCTTCACCCAGCTGGGCCTGAAGGGCATGGCCGGGGCCTTCGACGAGACGGTCACCACCGGCCTGCAACGCAACCGCACGGCCATGGAGATCCTGGCCGATCTGCTCAGGACCGAGACCGCCCATCGCCAGGCCGCCTCGATCCGCTATCGCCTGACCGCCGCCAAGCTGCCGGTGATGAAAGACCTGGCGGCGTTCACCTTCGAGGGCTCGCCGATCAACGAGGGCCTGGTGCGCTCGCTGCACGACGGCGCCTTCCTCACCAACCATCGAAACGTCGTCCTGGTCGGCGGAACCGGCACCGGCAAGACCCATCTGGCCATCGCCATCACCGCCAACGTGGTCCGCGCCGGCGCTCGCGGTCGCTACTTCAACACCGTCGATCTGGTCAACCAGCTGGAAGATGAAGCCCGCCGTGGCAAGGCCGGGGCCCTGGCCGCCCAGCTCTCACGCCTCGACCTCGTGGTCCTCGACGAGCTGGGCTACCTGCCGCTCGCCCAGGCTGGCGGCCAGCGCCTGTTCCATCTGGTCAGCAAACTCTACGAGCGCACCTCGGTGATCATCACCACCAATCTCGCCTTCGGCGAATGGCCCACGGTCTTCGGCGACGCCAAGATGACCACCGCGCTGCTCGACCGGCTTACCCATCACTGCGACATCGTCGAGACCGGCAACGACAGCTGGCGGCTCAGGAACCGCAACTGATCCGCCGGCCGCCCGCCAAGTTATCCACAGGTTGCTCAACCTCCCCCCAGACCCCCCTCCGGGCGCGGCTGAGATGGCGGTGGCTCACCCAGCGGCGAGGCGCTGCGCTGGCTGAGGGCTACGCACCTCGCCGCTGATCCGGGGATGGAAGAGGGGTCCCTGTTCGGCGCCGATAGGGGGTCCCGATTGCGCGCCGTTTGACAGACGGACATTCTCCGACAAGCCAACATTGCGGCCTGTCGTCGGATATGATGCCGACTCGTTGGCGGTTGATGTTCGCATGCCAACAAGATTGTAGTGTTATGTTCGCATGTCAACAGGGCCATGCATGGCGGCGGCGGAAATTGCAGCGCTGAAGAAGGCCTTTGGGGCGCGAACTGAGCTTGAGCTGGCGGCGATGCTTGGCCTGTCGCGTTCAACGATCTCGACCTGGAAGAAGCGAGGTGG
>CANJXI010000146.1 GCA_947478785.1 Caulobacteraceae bacterium | reverse complement strand
CCTCGCGCAGGGCGCGCTGGGCGTCGCGGACGAGCTTGGCCTCCAGCGCCAGGCATTGCCGGGCCGAGCGGCCGACCTTGTGCAGGGCGCTGGCCAGCACGGCGGCGTCGGCGGGATCCTCGGCCACCGCCTGCCGGGCGGCGAGATCACGCGCCGAGGCCAGGCAGAGCTCGGCGAGCTCGGCCAGGGCGCGGGCGTGCCGCTCGGTCATGTCCGCATCGGTGGTCACGGAACAAACGTAGAACATTGCAAGACCGAGGTCAAGAATTTTGAACTGTTGGCCGAACAAGCCTGTCGGGAACCGACGCCCGAGTGAGCACGCACGAAGCGGGCATTCCCAATTCCCGCGGTGGGTAGATCGGCGAAATGCAAGGCGACCTGCTCAGATCACCAGCTCGTTGTCGTCCACGGGCGGAGGGATCACGGTGCGCAGCAGGCGGGCGACCCGCAGGACGAGCTGGTTCTCGTTGAACGGCTTGGCCAGGAAGTCCTTCGCGCCAAGGCCGACGGCCCGCGTCACGTCGTTGGCCGCGTGCCGCGCCGTCAGCACGAGGACCCTGGTGTGCCTGACCCGGCCGTCAGCCCGGATGACCTCAAGTACGCCAAAGCCATCCAGGCCGGGCATGTTGATGTCCAGGATCAGCCCGGCGGGCTGCAGTTCGCGGATTCGCACGATCGCCTCGAAGCCGTCGCGGGCGGTATGGGTGTCGTAGCCCACGGCGTTCAGGCGCGTGCGGATGAGGTCGCGGACGCCCGCGTCGTCCTCCGCCACCAGGATTCGGCGCCTAGGCGACATCGGAACGATCCATCGGTTGATCCTGAACGAAGGCTGTGGCCCGGACCACGGCCGCGGTGAGCCTGCCGGGGTCGAGCGGCTTGGCTATCGTGTCCTGGAAGCCCATCGCCGCCAGTCGGTCGGCCGTCTCCGTGTCCGCATCGGCGGTGAAGGCCAGGATCGGGGTCGCGTCGTTCGGGCCGGGCGCCGAGCGGATCTTGCGCAGCGCGCCGGGTCCATCCAGCCCGGGCATGCGCAGGTCCATGAGGATGATGTCGTAGGGCCATTGCGAGGCCAACCGCGCCGCCTCTTCCCCGTCGGCGGCCTCCGAGACCTCCGCGCCGATCCCGGCCAGGATCAGCCGCGCCAGTTCGCGATTGGCCGGATGGTCGTCGACCACCAGGGCGCGGATGCCGACGAACGCCAGTGGGTTCGCCATGGAGCCCTCGACAGGCGCGAGGGCCGCGTCCGCCAGAGGCGCGGGCAGAGTGAACCAGAAGCGGCTTCCGCCGCCCGCCGGGCTGTCGGCGCCGATCTCGCCGCCCATCGCCTCGACCAGGCCCTTGCAGATCGCCAGGCCAAGGCCGGACCCGCCGTGGGCCCGGGTCAGCGAGCCGTCGACCTGCGAGAAGCGTTTGAAGAGGCGCTCGCGCCTGTCTGCCGGAATGCCGGGACCGGTATCGGTGACCTCGACGCTGAGCACGCCCGCCGCTCGGTCGTATCGGGTGCGCAGGGTGACCTCGCCCGCGCTGGTGAACTTGACGGCGTTGCCCACCAGATTGAGCAGGATCTGCCGGATGCGGTCGGGATCGATGGAAATCGTCAGGTTCTCGGCGCCGGCCTCATCGTCCAGCAAGAGGCCAAGGTCCTTCGCCCCCGCCTGGGGCATGAAGAGGTCCAGCGTTGCGCGGCAGAGCCGCCCGATGGCGGTCGGCTCGGGCTGGACGCTGACCTGGCCGGCCTCCAGCTTCGAGAAATCCAGGATGTCGTTGACGGTGCACAGGAGCGCGCGACTGGCCTCGCCAACCCGCTCGACATAGGTGCGCGGCAGGCCCTGGAGGTCGGCCTGCTCGGCGGCCAGACGGGTGAAGCCGACGATGCTGGTCAGCGGCGTGCGCAACTCGTGGCTCATGTTGGCGAGGAACTCGCTCTTCACCATCGCGGCCGCTTCGGCGTCCGCCTGGGCTTGGCGCAATTGCGCTTCGAGGGCCTTGCGGGCCGTGATGTCCCGGATAACGTCGGTGAACCCGGTGAACCGTCCGGTGACGGAATCCACCGCCAGCGTGGGTTTGCATTCGAGCCATATCTCGTGGCCCAGCTTGTGCCGCGCCCGAAAGGCCACGGGCCGGGCGGCGACCACCCCCTTGGATGCAAATGTCGCCGCGCACATGTCGAGCACCTCGACCGCATCGTCCGGATGCATCAGGGAGGAAAATGTCCGCCCAACCAGCTCCTCCGGCGTGAAGCCGGTGATCGCCAGGCTGGCCGGCGAGACGTAGGTCATCACCCCCTGCAGGGTGCTTTCGCTGATCATGTCCGGGGCGTTCACCGCAAGTCGGCGGAAGCGCTGTTCGCTTTCGGCGAGCGCCGCCTCGGCCTCCTTGCGGGCCGTAAGGTCCTGCACCTGGGCAATGAAGTGCTTGGGCCGCCCGTCGGGCTCGACCACCATAGACGCGGACAAATGGACCCAGACGACGCTCTGGTCGGCGCGGATGTAGCGCTTGTCCATCCTGTAACTGGCAATTTCGCCGGCCATCAGCGCGCGGAGCAACTCCAAGTCGGCGTCGAGGTCCTCCGGGTGGGTGATGGCCTGGAAATCCAGGTCGAGCATCTCGTGGGCCGGATAGCCGACGAGGTTGCAGAACGCCGGATTGACCTTCATGAAGCGGCCATCGAGTCCGACCAACGCCTTGCCGATCGAGGCATGATGGAAGGCGTTCTCGAACAGTTCGTCCTTGGCCCTGCGCTCGCGCTCTGCCTCGGCGGCGGCGATTTCGGCGCGCTTGCGGTCGGTCACGTCGACCATGGTCCCGAAGACCGCGCTGACGGCGCCGGTGTCATCCCGTTCGCAGATCGCGCGGCTCTCGACGTAGCGAAGTTCACCGTCGGGACGGACTATGCGGGTCGTCAAATCGATCCAGCCCTGACCCGTTTCGAGGGCAATCTGGAGGAGGACTTCGGATTGGGTCCGGTCATCGTCGTGGATCATCGCCATGGCGGTCCCTGGCGGTGGCCCGCTGGAGCGTTCGAGCCCATAGGTAAGGAAGATCTGCTCCGACCACATGACCTTCCGGGTTGGCGCCTCCAATCGCCAATAGCCGACTCCGGCGATCTCCTTGGCGAGATTCCGGAAGCGGGCCTGCCGGGCCTCGATCTCCCTCAAGCGGCGTCGTTCGGGTCGTGTCCCGGGAGGTGGTGTAGCTCCCCGGCGGTAGCTTCGCCGCTCGCGTAGCGCGCCTCTCACAAGGCGCCGTAGCGAGCGAGCGGCGAAGCGGTAGTCATCCGCGGTCTTCGGTAGGGTCGGGTTTGCTGACGCAACTCTG
>CANJXI010000145.1 GCA_947478785.1 Caulobacteraceae bacterium | reverse complement strand
GCGACGCGGACGTCACGGCCGGTGCCGGAGGGCAGCGAGACCACGCCGCGGACCTGCTGGTCGGCGTGGCGCGGGTCGACGCCCAGGTTGACGGCGATCTCGACGCTCTCGTCGAACTTGGCGGTGGCGTTGGCCTTCACCAGCTTGACGGCGGCTTCCAGCGGATGGCTGACCGTGCGGTCGCCGGTCCAGGCCTTGATGCGCTTGGGTTGCTTTGCCATGTCCTAGCGCTCCACGATCTCAAGGCCCATCGAACGGGCGGAGCCCTCGATGATCTTGGCGGCGGCCTCGACGTCGTTGGCGTTGAGGTCCTTCATCTTCTTGGTGGCGATGTCGCGCAGCTGGGTGCGCGTGATCTTGCCGGCGACGGAGCGGCCCGGCTCCTTGGAGCCCGACTTCAGGCCGACGGCCTGCTTGATGAAGTAGCTCGCCGGCGGGGTCTTGGTGACGAAGGTGAAGCTCTTGTCCTGATAGACCGTGATCACGGTCGGCAGGGGTGTTCCCTTCGTCTCCTTCTCGGTGCGGGCGTTGAACTCCTTGCAGAAGCCCATGATGTTGACGCCGCGCTGACCCAGCGCCGGCCCGATGGGCGGCGAAGGGGTGGCGGCGCCGGCGGGCACCTGCAGCTTGATATAGCCCAAGATCTTCTTGGCCATGCCTGTCTCCAATGCGGCGGCTCGTCAAAGCCGCCTATGTGGCCGTGGTTCGGGCAGCCCCTCCCACGGATTTGAATTCGCCGGGCGCAAGTCCCCGCGAAGCGCGCGGCTCTATCAGGTCGCAGGCGCGTTCGCAACCGTGCGGCGGCCCTGGCCAACCGGCCGAGTGTCGTCAGGCCCGCTTCTCGGCCCAGAACTGGTACATCCGCCCGAAGGTCCCCGGTCGCTCCGCCTCATAGGCCTCCCACGCATCCAGGTCCCGGCCGGTCGGGTCGTGCGGGAACTTCGCGACATAGGCTTTGCGGATGTCTTCGAATTCGAACTGAATGAACCCCAGGAAGGTCAGGTCGTTCTCGTCGAGCATCCGGCGCAGGTCAGGGATGGTGAGCTGATGCTCCTGCACGTGCATGATCAGGTCGCGGCAGCCGCTCGTCGAATAGAAGTCCCGGGAGGCGACAACGCTGCGGCGCGCCGGATCGTTCTCGGGCAGGTTGATAATCGCCTGGCGAAGGGCGCGCACGGTCTGCGGCGTGTACGTCTTGGCCAGCGCCTTCGCCGGTCCCAGGTGGGCCCGGGCGCGGGCGCTGTAGAGGCCGAGCGCGAGCAGGCCGCCGGGCTTGAGCATCCGGCAGACCCGGCGCGCGCCCTCGAACGGATCCGCGAAGTGGTGCAGCACGCCGGCCGACTGGACCATGTCGAACTGGGCGTCCGCCTGCATCTCCATGAGGTCGGCCTGGGCGTAGACGATGCGATGGTTCAGCCCGAGTTCGCGGGTCTTGCGCGACGCATAGGCCAGGCTGGTGCGGCTCAGGTCCACGGCCAGGGTGTGGGAACCGGGAAACATCATCGCCGACTGGATCGCCTGGCGCCCGGTGCCGCATCCGGCGATCAGCACCATCATGCCCGGCGGCAAGGTCCGGCCGTGGATGTGCGTGCGAACGGACGCGAGCCCCGGACGCCGCCATCGCGGATAGGGATTGGCTTCGTACTGGGCCTGCACCGCCTGCGAGCTCTCGCTGCGCACGGGCGTCAGCGCCGGCAGCGCCGCGGCGATGGCCGCTTCTTCCCGCACGGTGACGATCTGCTCGTCCAGCACCTGCCGCACCGGCCCGTCCCAGCCACGGGTCAGCAAGACCTCAGCGCCCTCAAGCCGCCCCAGCGGCCGATAGCAGGCGAGGACCATGACCTCGAAGGGCGTCAGGGTCTCCAGGTTCGCCGCCAGGCTGTCGACGCGCTCGGTCTCCGCGGGATCCTCGTTCCAGGCGTACTCATTGAGATGGCACTGGATCGCCAGGGCCGCGGCCAGCGGCTCCAGCACCGGGCGGGGGTTCGAGAAGAGCAGCGCCAGGCGCCTGTGCGTCATCGCCCGCTCAAGCCAGACCGGAAAGACGGAGAAGCTCCGCAGCAGTTCGCCGAGCAGTTCGTCGCGCGCGACCTCGTCGATCGGCATGTTGTCGGGCCACGAGCGCCGCAGCGCCTCGCTCGCCTCCGCCGCCAGCGCGTCGGTTGCGCCCCGGCCGCTCCGGAACGCCTTCAGCAGGCGCTCGCGCTCCCCGCTCACCGCGGCGGTCTCAACCGACATGGGCCGCCCGCGCCCGCGTAATCCGGTTCCCGCTCGCCTAGGCGGTCTTCTCGACTTGGTTGTATTCCAGCTCGACGGGGGTGGCGCGGCCGAAGATCGAGACGGTGACGCGCAGGCGCGAGCGTTCTTCGTCGACCTGTTCCACCGAGCCGTTGAAGCTGGCGAACGGGCCGTCGGTGACCCGGACGGTCTCGCCGATCTCGAACTGGATGGTGGGCTTGGGCCGCTCGACGCCCTCCTCGATGGCGCCGATGATCCGCGCCACTTCCTTCTCGGACACCGGCTGCGGCTTGTTCTGGCTGCCCAGGAAGCCCGTGACCTTCGGGGTGTTCTTGATCAGGTGGTAGGCTTCGTCGGTGAGCTCCATCTTCACCAGGACGTAGCCCGGGAAGAACTTGCGCTGCACGTCGATCTTGCGCCCGCGGCGGATCTCGGTGGCGGCCTCGGTCGGCACCAGTACCTCGGAGAAGTTTTCCGCGAGCCCCTGCGACTTGGCCTGCTCGAGGATCGATTCCTTCACCTTGCCTTCGAAGTTCGAATAGGCGTGGACGATGTACCACTTGTGGCGCGGATTGGCCGGCGGGGCGGTTGTTGCGGCTTCAGACATGGGCTTACCCGGCGCTCGCGAATTTGAGGATTTGGGTGAGGAGGAAGCTGATCGCAGCATCCACCGCGAAGAAGAAGATGGCCGCCAGAACGACCATGATGGCCACCATGACCGTGGTGATCCAGGTTTCCCGGCGGCTGGTCCAGGTGATCTTGCGGGCCTCGGCGCGGACCTCGCGGGCGAACTTCGGGATGCCGCGGACCGTGTCGGCCAGGCTGGTCTTCTTCTTGGGCGCCGACGGCGCGAGCGCCGACGAACCGCCCATCACGGTGGCGGTCCTGGCCGCCCGGTTCTTCATCGCTTGCGGGGTCGAACCCGGTTTCCTGGCCATAGGGCTTTACGTCTAACTCTCGATGCTGGGCCGCGAACGCCGCGCCCTGGGGGACACTTATATAGGAATGGCCAAAGGGTTGGCAGGAGTGGAGGGACTCGAACCCCCGGCCCTCGGTTTTGGAGACCGATGCTCTACCAGCTGAGCTACACTCCTAAGTGACGTTCCGCCAATGAAACAGCGCGCCGGAAGGCGGCTGCCTGCCGACGCGCGCGGCTCATCGCCGGAGCCGGCTCGTTTAGCAGGGGCGCCGATCGCGGGCAAGGTGGATCGCTTGAACGGCGTGACCGCCCCGGCGCCTGCCAAAAAGGCCGCCGGGTCACCCCGGCGGCCTCTTGGTCTTCTTGTGCTCCCCCGCCGGGGGCGCTGTCAGCGACGCTGACCGAGGGGGTTGAAGCCCGCCTACTTGATGATCTTCGCCACCACGCCGG
>CANJXI010000144.1 GCA_947478785.1 Caulobacteraceae bacterium | reverse complement strand
TCGAAATCCGCACGCACAAGCGCGTGCTCGATATCGTCGACCCCACCCCGCAGACCGTGGACGCGCTGATGAAGCTCGACCTGTCCGCCGGCGTGGACGTCGAGATCAAGCTCTAAGGGGACCCCGCCAATGCGTACCGGCGTGATCGCCAAAAAGCTGGGCATGGCTCGCTTCTTCGACGAAGCGGGAACTCATGTGCCGGTGACCGTGCTCAGCCTCGAGGGCTGCCAGGTCGTCGCCCAGCGCACCCAGGACAAGGACGGCTACGTGGCCCTCCAACTGGGCGCTGGCGCCAAGAAAGCCAAGAACACTTCCAAGGCCATGCGCGGCCACTTCGCGAAAGCCGAAGTCGAGCCCAAGCGCACGATCATGGAGTTCCGCGTGTCCGAGGACATGCTCATCGAGGTCGGCTCGGAAATCACCGCCGACCATTACCTGCCGGGTCAGAAGATCGACGTCACCGGCACCACGGTGGGCAAGGGCTTCCAGGGCGGCATCAAGCGCTGGAACTTCGGCGGCATGCGCGCCACCCACGGGGTCTCGGTCTCGCACCGGGCGCTCGGCTCCACCGGCCAACGGCAGGATCCCGGCAAGACCTTCAAGGGCAAGAAGATGGCCGGCCACCTCGGCCAGGAAACCGTCACCACCCTCAACCTCACCGTCTGGCGCATCGACGTGGAACGCGGCCTGATCCTGGTGAAGGGCGCCGTGCCCGGCACCGAGGGCTCCTACGTCAAGATCCGCGACGCCGTGAAGATCGCCGCCCCCGCGGGCGTTCCGACCCCCGGCGCCTTCCGCAAGGCCGGCGCCGAGCCGACCCCGGTCGAAGCCGCGGCGCAAGAGCCTGTCGAAGCCACAGCGGCTGAAGAGCCCGCCGTGACCGAAGCCGAAGCGCCGGCCGCCGAGACGACCGAAGCTGGGGATCAAGCCCAATGAAACTCGACGTCATCAAACTGGACGGCGGGAAGGGCGGCTCGATCGAGCTGGCCGACGCCATCTTCGGCATCGAAGACATCCGCGGCGACATCCTGCAGCGAATGGTGAACTGGCAACTCGCCAAGCGCCGTTCGGGCAACCACAAGGTGCAGGTTCGCAACGAGGTCTCGCGTACGTCGAAGAAGATGTACAAGCAGAAGGGCACCGGCGGCGCCCGTCACGGCTCGCGCCGGGCGGCCCAGTTCGTCGGCGGCGCCCGCGCCCACGGCCCCGTGGTCCGCAGCCACGCCTTCGACCTGCCCAAGAAGGTCCGCGCCCTGGCTCTGCGCCACGCGCTCTCCTCCAAGGCCAAGGACGGCTCGCTGATCATCGTCGACAACGTGTCGCTGACCGATCCGAAGACGGCCGGGCTGCGCGCCCAGCTCGGCGCTATCGGCATCACCCACGCCCTGGTGATCGCCGGGGTCGAGGTCGACAAGAACTTCGGCCTGGCCGCCCGCAACATTCCCAACGTGGACGTGCTGCCGAACGCCGGCCTCAACGTCTATGACGTGCTGCGTCGCCGAACCCTCGTCCTGACCAAGGACGCGGTCGAGGCGATCCAGGCGCGCTTCCAAGAGAAGGAGGCTGCGTGATGGCCGAGCAACCGACCGCCCGCCACTACGACACCATCCTGTCACCGGTGATCACCGAGAAGGCCACGCTGCTCTCCGAGCACAACAAGGTGGTCTTCCGCGTCGCCGGGGACTCGACCAAGGACGAGATCGCCCACGCCGTGGAAGCGCTGTTCAAGGTCAACGTCACCAAGGTCAACACCCTCAACGTGAAGGGCAAGACCAAGCGGTTCCGCGGCATCAAGGGCCGGCGTTCCGACGTCAAGAAAGCTGTCGTGACCCTGGCCGAAGGCCAGTCCATCGACATCACCACGGGGCTCTGATCCGATGGCCTTGAAGCATTACAACCCGACGTCCCCGGGCCGGCGCCAGCTGGTCCTGGTGGACAAGTCCGAGCTCCACAAGGGCGGCCCGGTGAAGTCCCTCACCGAGGGGCTGACCAAGTCCGGCGGCCGTGGCGGCGGCGGACGTATCGCCGTCCGCTTCCGCGGCGGCGGCGCAAAGCGCCTGTATCGCACGATCGACTTCAAGCGCCGCAAGTTCGACGTGCCCGGCACGGTCGAGCGCCTGGAGTACGACCCCAACCGCACGGCCTTCATCGCCCTGATCAAGTATCCGGACGAAGAGCTGGCCTATATCCTGGCCCCGCAACGGCTGAAGGTCGGCGACCAGGTGATCGCCGCCGAACGGGCCGACGTGAAGCCCGGCAACGCCATGCCGCTGCGCGGCATGCCGATCGGCACGATCATCCACAACGTCGAGCTGAAGCCCCTCAAGGGCGGCCAGATCGCCCGCTCCGCCGGGACCTACGCCCAGCTGGTCGGCCGCGACGCCGGCTATGCGCAGATCCGCCTGAATTCCGGCGAACTGCGCATGGTGCAGGACAGCTGCATGGCCACGGTGGGCGCGGTGTCGAACCCCGACCACATGAACGAGGTCATGGGCAAGGCCGGCCGCAACCGTCACAAGGGCCGCCGCCCGCACGTCCGCGGCGTCGCCATGAACCCGGTCGATCACCCCCACGGCGGCGGTGAAGGCAAGACTTCCGGGGGCCGTAACCCGGTCACCCCGTGGGGCGTGCCGACCAAGGGCCACAAGACTCGTACGAACAAGACGACCGACAAGTTCATCATCCGGTCGCGTCATGCCAGGAAGGCTCGCTAAGCGATGACCCGCTCTGTCTGGAAAGGCCCGTTCGTCGACGGGTACCTGCTCAAGAAGGCCGAAGCCGTCCAAGGCTCGGGCCGCAAGGACGTGATCAAGACCTGGTCGCGCCGCTCAACCATCATGCCGCAGTTCGTCGGCCTGACCTTCGGCGTCCACAACGGCCAGAAGCACGTCCCCGTGCTGGTCAGTGAAGACATGGTCGGCATGAAGCTGGGCGAGTTCGCGCCCACGCGCTTCTTCCCGGGCCACGCCGCGGACAAGAAGGCGAAGAGGAAGTAGCCATGTCCAAGCAAGCCAAAGCCCGCCGGCTGCCCGGCGCCGAAGCGATGGCCAAGGTCCGGACGCTCCGCACCTCGGCCCGCAAGCTGAACCTGGTCGCCCAGTCGATCCGCGGCCTCAAGGTCCAGCGCGCGCTCAACGAGCTGGAATTCAGCCACAAGCGCATCGCGAAAGACGTCCGCAAGGCGCTCTATTCGGCGATCTCCAACGCCGAGAACAACCACAACCTCGACATCGACTCGCTCGTCGTCGCCGAGGCCTTCGTGGGCAAGAACCTGATCATGAAGCGCTTTTCCGCCCGTGCGCGGGGCCGCGCTTCCCGTATCGAGAAGCCGTTCAGCGAGATCACCATCGTGGTCCGCGAACTGGGTGAGGCCGCCTGATGGGTCAGAAAGTCAATCCGATCGGGCTGCGGCTCGGTATCAACCGCACCTGGGACAGCCGCTGGTTCGCCGACGGCGAGGACTACGGACGGCTGCTGCACGAGGACATCAAGGTCCGCCGCAATCTGAAGAAGCGCCTGTATCAGGCCGGCGTGTCGCGGATCATCATCGAGCGTCCGCACAAGAAGTGCCGCATCACCATCTATGCCGCGCGCCCCGGCGTGATCATCGGCAAGAAGGGCGCGGACATCGACAAGCTGCGCAAGGACATC
>CANJXI010000143.1 GCA_947478785.1 Caulobacteraceae bacterium | reverse complement strand
TTCATAGTTGATCCGCACGAACCGCGCGCCCGCGTTCCAGTCGATGGGCAGGGAGAGGTCGTCGCAGGGCTTGTGGTAGCAGTTGGCCAGGAAGCTGGTGAACGCCGCCTCCCCGCCGTTGGCGAACCCGGTCATCAGGAAGACCGACGGCACGCCCGCCTCGACGAAGCGGTAGTGGTCCGACCGGGTGAAGAAACCCTCCTCCGGCAGCGGATCGGCGGAGAGCTTCACGCCGACGCGGGCCGCCGCGCGGGCGGCCGCCGGGCCGATCGAGGAGCGCTCGGCGCCGAACGCCACGACATTGGTGAAGTCGTAGGTCAGCACCGGCATGTCGATATTGACCTCGCTGACGATCCGCTCCGTCGGCCCCGAGGGTCGGCGGGCGAAATACTCGGCGCCCACGAGCCCCTTCTCCTCGCCCGTCAGCATCAGGAACAGGATCGAGCGGCGCCCCGGACGGCCCGACTCGACGAAGGTGCGGGCCACCTCGAGCGCGGTCGCCACGCCGGAGGCGTTGTCGAGCGCGCCATTGTTGATGCTGTCGCCATTGATCGGGCGGGTGATCCCCAGATGGTCGAGGTGGGCCGTCAGCACGACCGCCTCGGCCTTCCGCTTGGAATCGGTCCCAGGCAGGATCGCCGCGACGTTGCGGCTCTCCAGAAGCCTGGTCTCGCTTTCGATCCGGGCGTCCAGGGACAGCGGCAGGCCGAAGCGCGGCGGGTCCCCGGCTGCGTCTTCGGCCGCGGCCATGACCTGGGCGAAACTGGCCGGCGCGCCCGCGAACAGCTTGGCCGCGCCCTTGACGCTGAGCGTGGCGAGCGCCGGGGCGGCCGGCGCTGGATCGAAGCCCGCGCCATCCGGTCCGCGCCAGGTCATCGCCCAGCTGTCCCAGGTCCGGCGACCGTCGGCGAAGGGGCGGCGTTGCTCGGCGATCGGCGTGTAGAGCGAGATGAACCCCACCGCCCCGCGCCGGGCGGCCAAAGTCCGCTTGATGCGGGTGCTGGCGTAGTAGGCGCGCTCGTCCGGCTGCATCAGGCCCGGCGCGCCCGCGATGGCCACCACGATCTTGCCGCGCACGTCGAGATCCCGGTAGTCGTCGCGGCCCGTCTCCGGCGCCACGACGCCGAACCCCACGAACACCAGCGGCGCCGCGACCCGGGTCACGCCGGCGCTCGGCAGATGGCCGGGCAGGAAGTCCTCGCCGAACGCCAGCGGCTGGGCGGCGTCGCCCGGGCCGCGCAGGACGAGCGCGCCTTCGCCCGCGGGCCGGAAGGCCAGCAGGGGGACGGCCTGGAAGTAGGTCCCCCCGTCGCCGGCCGGCGTGAGGCCCAGCTGGCGAAACTGGGAAGCGACATATTCGGCGGCGATGTCGAAGCCGCGGGAGCCCGAATCACGGCCCTCCAGCAGGTCGCTGGCCAGGAAGGTGACGTGCGCCCGCATCCGCTCGGCGGTGATCGGGCGCTCCGGCCTGGGCGCCGCGCCGGCGCAGACGGCCCAGAGCGCGACAAGCGAAACGAGGGCCAAGGTCTTGGTCGCTGGCATGGAAGGGTCCGGCATCGCCCATTATTGTCGCACCCCCGAAGAAACCCAGTGGCAGGGCGAAATCAAGGTCGCCTGAGAGGCGAATGTTCTTGACCAGATTCCCGCTCTGGTAGCTGCTGGGACCCGTATTCCGGGCGTCTGCGCGTCGCGCGCCGATGTCGGGTGGGTTGGGGAAGTAATCTGATGGCGACTTTGAATCTGAAAACCGCTCTCGTGGGCTCGTTGGCCGCGGCCGCGCTGATGGCCGGTTCGCCCGCCTCGGCCTTGACCATAAACCTGATCGACATCGGCGGCGTCACGGGCTCTCAAGCCCAGGTCGGCTTCAATGTCGCGGCGCGGTACTGGGAGTCGGTGCTCACCAACAACGCCACGGTCAACTTGAACGTCGGCTACAGCGCGCTTGGCCCCGGCGTTCTCGGCAGCACGAGCAGCTCGCTGCTAGAAAGCGTGACGATCTCCAGCTACGAAGGCGCGCTGGCCGCCACCCAGACCAGCACGCTCGACGCCACCGCCGTGGCGCACCTGGCGCCGCTGAGCGGCGGCGCGGTCAATGTGCTCGTCCCGGGCTACGATACGCCGGGCCTCGGCATCGACGATGATGCCGCCCTGCGCGTGGCGCCGAGCGCGCCGATCAGCAAGACGATTGCGCTGACGACCGCGAACGCCAAGGCGTTCGGCGTCAACTTCGGCAACATCATCGACGGCCAGGTCCAGTTCTCCAACACCTTCGCCTTCGACTTCAACCCGACCAACGGGATCTCGGCCGGCCAGTACGACTTCATCGGCGTCGCCGTCCACGAGATCGGCCACGCACTTGGCTTCATCAGCGGCGCCGACGATTTCGACTACAGCGACGGCTACACCGGCCCGGTCGACAACATCTGGTGGGGCTATGGCCTCGACATGTTCCGCTACAGCGCGCCGGGACAGCTCAACTGGGCGCCCGGGGTCGATTCCTACTTCTCGATCGACGGCGGCGCCACCGCCTACCAGAACGGCCTGTTTTCCACCGGGACGAACTTCGGCGACGGCAACCAAGCGTCGCACTGGAAGGAGCCGAACCAGGCCTCCCCCTGCACCAACTTCCGCGGCATCATGAACCCCTACATCTGCGGCGGCACGGGCGACTCGGTGAGCGGCCTGGATCTGGCGGCGTTCGACGCGATCGGCTGGAACCTCGCCGCCGGCGCCCGGGACAACACCAGCTACGCCTTCACCACGGCCCAGATGTTCCAGCAGTTCGCCACCACGGGCGTGCCCGAACCTTCAGCCTGGGCCTTGATGATCATGGGCTTCGGCCTGGTCGGCGCCATGGTCCGCCGCCGCGGCCGGGCGCTCGCCGCCACCGCCTAACCCGCGGGGCTCAGGATAAGAATCACGCCGCCGGCCCGAAAGGCCGGCGGCGTTTTTCGTTCAGCTGTCGAGGAAGCTGCGGAGTTTGCGGCTGCGGCTCGGGTGCTTCAGCTTGCGCAGCGCCTTGGCCTCGATCTGGCGGATTCGTTCGCGGGTGACGCTGAACTGCTGGCCGACCTCTTCCAGGGTGTGATCGGTGTTCATGCCGATGCCGAAGCGCATGCGCAGCACGCGCTCTTCCCGGGGCGTCAGCGAGGCCAGCACGCGGGTGGTGGTCTCCCGCAGGTTCGACTGGATCGCCGCGTCGATCGGCAGGATCGCGTTCTTGTCCTCGATGAAGTCGCCGAGGTGGCTGTCTTCCTCGTCGCCAATGGGCGTTTCGAGCGAAATCGGCTCCTTGGCGATCTTCAGGACCTTGCGGACCTTCTCCAGCGGCATGGCCAGCTTCTCGGCCAGCTCTTCCGGGGTCGGTTCGCGGCCGATCTCGTGCAGCATCTGGCGCGAGGTGCGGACGATCTTGTTGATCGTCTCGATCATGTGCACCGGGATGCGGATGGTCCGCGCCTGGTCGGCGATCGAGCGCGTGATCGCCTGCCGGATCCACCAGGTCGCATAGGTCGAGAACTTGTAGCCGCGGCGATACTCGAACTTATCGACCGCCTTCATCAGGCCGATGTTGCCCTCCTGGATGAGGTCGGCGTGGGGCAGGCCATAGCCGAGGTAGCCGCGGGCGGTGGACACCACCACGCGCAGATGCGAGAGC
>CANJXI010000142.1 GCA_947478785.1 Caulobacteraceae bacterium | reverse complement strand
GGCGCGCACCGCCCAGGCGGCCTCCTTCGCGGCGGAAGGCGCCACCCGCGGCTTCGTCGGCCAGACCGTGGCGCTCATGGAACAGCAGCTGATCATCGACACCCTGGAACATTGCCTGGGCAACCGCACGCATGCGGCGACGATCCTCGGCATCTCGATCCGCACGCTGCGCAACAAGCTCAAGGAATACACCGAGGCCGGCGTCACCGTGCCGGCGCCCCAGGGTTTCGGAGCCGCCAGCGCGGCCTGACCTAGAGCATGACCGACCAGACCCTTTCTGAACGCCTCGCCCAGGCCCCGTCCGCGCGGGACATCTGGGGCTGGGTGATGCGCGGCGAAGTGGGCCTGGCGCTGGGCGTGGTCGGCATCGTCGTGCTGCTGATCCTGCCGATCCCGGCGTTCATGCTGGACCTGCTGCTGGCGCTGTCGATCACCAGCGCGGTCCTGATCCTGATGACATCGCTGCTGATCAAGAAGCCGCTGGAGTTCACCGGCTTTCCGATGGTGCTGCTGGTCACCACGCTATACCGGCTGGGGCTGAACATCGCCTCGACCCGGCTGATCCTCGGCCACGGCCACGAAGGGGTCCACGGCGCTGGTCACATCATCGAGGCCTTCGGCAAGCTGATGACCGGCGGCAGCTTCGTCATCGGCATCATCGTCTTCTCGATCCTGGTGATCGTGAACTTCGTGGTCATCACCAAGGGCTCAGGCCGGATCGCCGAAGTGGCCGCCCGGTTCACCCTGGACTCCATGCCCGGCAAGCAGATGGCCATCGACGCCGACCTCTCGGCCGGTCTCGTCGACGAGACCGAGGCCAAGAAGCGCCGCAAGGAGCTGGAGCAGGAATCGACCTTCTTCGGGGCCATGGACGGCGCCTCGAAGTTCGTGCGCGGCGACGCGGTGGCGGGCCTGATCATCGTGGCCATCAACATCATCGGCGGGATCCTGATCGGGGTCCTGCAGCACAAGCTGCCGCTGGGCCAGGCGGCCTCGACCTATACGCTGATGACCATCGGCGACGGCCTGGTCAGCCAGATCCCGGCGCTGATCATCTCCATCGCCGCCGGCTTCCTGGTGTCCAAGTCGGGCGTCGAGGGCTCGGCGGACAAGGCGCTGGTCACCCAGCTGGCCATGAACCCGGTGAGCCTGGGCATGGTCTCGGCGGCCGCCGGCGTCATCGCCATCATCCCGGGCATGCCGCTGATCCCCTTCGCCGGCATCTCGATCGCCTCGGGCGCGCTCGCCTGGCGACGCTCGCAGGCCGCCCTCGTCCCCGTGCCGGTCGAGGTCGCGCCCGTCGAGGCGCCGCAGGAGGAGCCGATCGCCCAGACCCTGGCCATCGACGAGATCAAGATCGAGCTGGGCTATGGCCTGCTGGGCCTAATCAACGACCTGGAGGGCCGCCGGCTCACCGACCAGATCAAGGCGCTGCGCCGCACGCTGGCCGCCGACTTCGGCTTCGTGATGCCGAGCGTGCGCATCCTCGACAACATGCGCCTGCCCTCCCAGGGCTACTGCATCCGCATCAAGGAGATGGAGGCCGGCGCGGGCGAAGTCCGGCTGGGCCACCTGATGGCGATGGACCCGCGCGGCGGCCAGGTGGAGTTCCCGGGCGAGCACGTCAAGGAACCCGCCTTCGGCCTGCCCGCCACATGGATCGACGAGGCGCTCCGCGAGGAGGCTACATTCCGGGGCTACACCATCGTCGATCCGGCGACCGTGCTGACCACCCACCTGACCGAGATCCTCAAGGAGAACATGCCCGACCTGCTCTCCTATTCGGAGGTGCAGAAGCTGCTGAAGGACCTGCCCGCCGAGCAGAAGAAGCTGGTGGAGGACCTGGTGCCGTCGGTGGTCACCGCCACCACCATCCAGCGCGTGTTGCAGGCGCTGCTGCGCGAACGGGTCTCGATCCGCGACCTGCCGGCGATCCTGGAAGGGGTCGGCGAGGCCGCGCCGCACACCGCCTCGGTGACGCTTCTGGTGGAACAGGTTCGCGCGCGGCTGGCCCGCCAGCTCTCCTTCGCCTACCGCGGCGACGACGGGGCGCTGCCGATCGTCACCCTGACGCCCGACTGGGAGAACGCCTTCGCCGAGTCGCTCGTCGGCCAGGGCGACGAGAAGCAACTGGCGCTGGCGCCGTCCCGCCTGCAGGAATTCGTGCGCGGCGTGCGCGAGACCTTCGAACGCGCGGCGCTGGCCGGCGAATCCCCCGTGCTGTTGACCAGCCCCGCCATCCGCCCCTACGTCCGCTCGATCATCGAGCGCTTCCGCGGCCAGACGCCAGTGATGAGCCAGAACGAGGTGCACCCCCGCGCCCGTCTGAAGACGGTCGGTACGATCTAGCGCGGCCTCAGCGCCGTTGCCGCGAAGCGTCCGGGCTGATAGCGGTGCGACCAGGGAGCGACGACTGCTCCGCAGTTCCGGGATAGCGATGCGGCGACCTTTGAAGCGGCCCCAGGGCCCGGGCCAGGCCCTGCTCTGGGACCTGCTCACCTTCGAGAAGCTGATGACCAACCAGGTCATCCACCTGATCTATTGGGCGGGCCTGGCGATGATCGCGCTGGGGATGTTCGGCTTCATCGGCGCCGCGATCGGGGTGGCGATCCGCGACCCCTTCCCGTTCGGCATCCTGCTGGCGATTCCGGTGGTGATCGGCGGCCTGCTGGTGATGGCCGTGCTGATCCTGCTCTGGCGCTCGTTCTGCGAACTTTATGTGGCGATCTTCAAGATCAGCGAGCACCTGGGCGTGCTGCGGGCCGACGTGGAAGCCGAGCGCGCCCGGCTGGGCGAGCCGCCGCTTTAGCCCCGGGCGCGGCGCAAGCCCAGTTCGTCGAGGGCGGCGGTTTCCCGCCGCGCGGCTTCCTTGACCTCGACCCGGCGGGCCTGTTCGGCCACGTGTTCATACTTCTTCTGTTCCTCGAACGCGGCCGACAGCGCATCGCGCGCGCCGCGTTCCTCGATCAGCAGGGTGTCGATCTCCACCCTCATCGCCGCCTTCCTCTGGCGCAGGCCGTCCAGGTAGCCGTTCTGGTATAGGCCCACGTTGGCGTCGTCCTGGGAACGGGCGCGCTCGGCGTCACCCTCCGCGTGCAGGGCCGCCAGCCGCATCTGGGCGGCGGTCCGCCGCTCGACGATGTCGGCAAGCCGCTTCTGGTGGGTCTCCACCTCGTAGGTGGCGAGCTTGATGAGGGACTCTGACCAGCTCATGCGGGGTGGCTCGCGAGGATTTCGTCAAGTTGCGCGAAGGCGGCGTCAAGACTGGTGACCTCGTCCTTGTCCTGGCCGAGGAAGTCCTCCAGCGCGGGATGGAGCGCGATGGCCCGGTCGATCTGTGGATCGGCGCCGGCGCGGTAGGCGCCGATGCGGATCAGCTCTTCCATGTTGGCGTAGGCCGAGAGCGCCTGGCGCGCGGCGCTGACCAGTTCGCGTTCGTGCGGCCCGTGGCAGCCGGGCATGGTCCGGCTGATGGACTTCAGCACGTTGATGGCGGGAAACCGGCCCCGTTCCGCGATGGCGCGCTCCATGACGATGTGGCCATCGAGGATGCCCCGCACGGCGTCGGCGATGGGCTCGTTGTGGTCGTCGCCGTCCACCAGGACGGTGAAGAGGCCGGTGATCGGGCCGGCCTGGGTGCCGTCGGGACGGATCGGTCCGGGCCCGGCGCGCTCCAGGAGCTTGGGCAGTTCCGAGAAGACCGTGGGCGTGTAGCCCTTGGTGGTCGGCGGCT
>CANJXI010000141.1 GCA_947478785.1 Caulobacteraceae bacterium | reverse complement strand
TGCGCCATGGGCGAGTGGTTCCGCGACAACGGCATGCACGCCGTCATCATCTATGACGACCTTTCCAAGCAGGCCGTCGCCTATCGCCAGATGAGCCTCCTGCTGCGCCGTCCGCCGGGCCGCGAGGCCTATCCGGGCGACGTCTTCTACCTGCACAGCCGCCTGCTGGAGCGCGCCGCCAAGCTCAACGAGGACAATGGCTCCGGTTCGCTGACCGCCCTGCCGCTCATCGAGACCCAGGCCAACGACGTCTCGGCCTATATCCCGACCAATGTGATCTCGATCACCGACGGCCAGATCTTCCTGGAGACCGACCTGTTCTTCCAGGGCATCCGCCCGGCCGTGAACGTCGGCATCTCGGTCAGTCGCGTGGGCTCCTCGGCCCAGATCAAGGCCATGAAGACCGCGTCCGGCCCGATCAAGGGCGAGCTCGCCCAGTACCGCGAGATGGCCGCCTTCGCGAAGTTCGGCTCCGACCTGGACGCCGCCACGCAGCGGATGCTGGCGCGCGGCGAACGGCTCACCGAGCTCCTGAAGCAGCCGCAATACTCGCCGCTGTCGGTCGAGGAACAGGTGGCGGTGATCTACGCCGGCACCCGCGGCTACCTCGACAAGGTGCCCACCAACCAGGTCGGCCGCTTCGAGCGCGAGCTGCTGGACAACCTGCACGGCAAGCACCAGGGCCTGCTGGACAAGATCCGCACCGACAAGGACCTGAAGAATATCGAAGACGACTTGAAGGCAGCCCTAGGCGCCTTCGCCTACAACTTCGCCTAGACCGGCCCAAGGGAGAGAGTAGCCGGCGATGGCCAGCGTCAAGGAAATGCGCAATCGGATCTCGAGCGTGAAAGCCACGCAGAAGATCACGAAGGCGATGCAGATGGTGGCGGCGGCGAAGCTGCGCCGCGCCCAGGGCGCCGCCCAGAGCGCGCGGCCGTACGCGCTGCGCATGGCGGCGGTGATCGCCAACCTGGCGGCGGGCGTCTCCGGCGACGGCGCGCCCAGGCTGCTGGTCGGCACCGGCGGGGACCAGCGCCACCTGATCGTGGTGGCGACCTCCGACCGTGGCCTCGCGGGCGGCTTCAACACCTCGATCGTCCGCGCGGCGCGCGAGAAGATCGCGGCCCTCATCAACGAGGGCAAGGCCGTCAAGATCCTGACCGTCGGCCGCAAGGCCCGCGACCAGATCCGGCGCTTCTACGGCAACCGCTCGGTGGGCGCCATCGAGGCCGGCGGCAGCCCCTCACTGGCGGTGGCCGAAGAGGTCGCCCTTAAGATCCGCGAGCTGTTCGAGACCGGCGAAGTCGATGTCGTCACGCTGTTCTTCAGCCAGTTCAAGTCGGTGGTCACCCAGATCCCCACCGGCCGCCAGCTGATCCCGGCCGAGGTTTCGGCCGGCGCCCCCGCCATCGAACTGAAGGGCGCGGCCTACGAATACGAGCCCGACGAGGAGACCATCCTCGCCGAGCTGCTGCCCCGCAACATCACCACCCAGGTGTTCTCCGCCATGCTGGAGAACCAGGCTGGGTTCTTCGCCGCCCAGATGACGGCAATGGACAACGCCACCCGCAACGCCGGCGACATGATCGCCAGCCTCACCCTGCAGATGAACCGCGCCCGTCAGGCGCAGATCACCAAGGAGCTGATCGAGATCATCTCCGGCGCCGAAGCGATTTAGAAAGAGACCGCCATGTCCGAAGCCCCCGCCGTCAAGAAGCCCGCCGCCCGCAAGCCCGCGGCGCCCAAGGCCGCCAAGACCCCGGCCGCCACGGTCCAGGGCGTCGCCACCGGCAAGCTGGTGCAGATCATCGGCGCCGTCGTCGATGTGGAGTTCGAAGGCCACCTGCCCGCGATCCTCAGCGCGCTGGAATGCACCAATACCGACCAGCGCACCGGCGAGCCCTTCCGCCTGGTGCTGGAAGTCGCCCAGCACCTGGGCGAGAACACCGTGCGCGCCATCGCCATGGACACCACCGAGGGCCTGACGCGCGGCCAGCCGGTCACCGACACCGGCCGTTCGATCACCGTGCCCGTGGGTCCGGCCTGCCTCGGCCGGATCATGAACGTCATCGGCGACCCGATCGACGAAGCCGGCCCGATCAACTCGCCGTTCTCGGCCTCGATCCACCGGGAGGCCCCGTCCTTCGCCGAACAGACCACCTCGGCCGAAGTGCTGGTCACGGGCATCAAGGTCATCGACCTGCTGTGCCCGTACACCAAGGGCGGCAAGATCGGCCTGTTCGGCGGCGCGGGCGTCGGCAAGACCGTGACCATGCAGGAGCTGATCAACAACATCGCTAAGGCCTACGGCGGCTATTCGGTGCTGGCCGGCGTGGGCGAACGCACCCGCGAGGGCAACGACCTCTACTACGAGATGATCGAGTCCCACGTGAACATGGACCCGAAGGAACATGGCGGGTCGACCGAAGGCTCCAAGTGCGCCCTGGTCTATGGCCAGATGAACGAGCCTCCGGGCGCGCGGGCCCGCGTGGCGCTGACGGGCCTGGCGCAAGCCGAGTACTTCCGCGACGAAGAGGGCATGGACGTGCTGCTCTTCATCGACAACATCTTCCGCTTCACCCAGGCCGGCTCGGAAGTCTCCGCGCTGCTGGGCCGCATCCCGTCCGCCGTGGGCTATCAGCCGACGCTGGCCACCGAGATGGGCAACCTGCAGGAGCGCATCACTTCGACCTCCAAGGGTTCGATCACCTCGGTCCAGGCCATCTACGTCCCCGCCGACGACCTGACCGACCCCGCGCCCGCCGCCTCGTTCGCCCACCTGGACGCGACCACCGTGCTCAGCCGCGACATCGCCTCGCAGGGCATCTTCCCCGCCGTCGACCCGCTCGACTCCACCTCGCGGATCATGGACCCGCTGGTGATCGGCGAGGAGCACTACACGGTCGCCCGCCGGGTGCAGGAGACGCTGCAGACCTACAAGCAGCTCAAGGACATCATCGCCATCCTCGGCATGGACGAGCTTTCCGAAGAGGACAAGCTGGTGGTCGCCCGCGCGCGGAAGATCAGCCGCTTCCTCAGCCAGCCCTTCCACGTGGCCGAACAGTTCACCAACACGCCCGGCGTGCTGGTCAGCCTGGAAGACACCATCCGCTCGTTCAAGGCGGTGGTGGACGGCGAGTTCGACCACCTGCCGGAGCAGGCGTTCTACAACGTCGGCACCATCGAGGACGCGGTCCGCAAGGCCGAAACCATGGCGCAGGAAGCGTAAGGCGGACGATGGCCGACAAGCTGCAATTCTCCCTGGTCTCACCGGAACGCGAACTGTTCTCCGGGCTGGTGGACCAGGTCGACGCCCCCGGCACGGAGGGCGACTTCGGCGTCCTGGCCGGTCACGCCCCGTTCATGACGGCTCTGCGAGAAGGGCCTGTCACGGTCCACAACGACGGGTCGATCACCGTCTATGAGGTCCGCGGCGGGTTTGCGGACGTCACGCCGGACGGCTTCACGGTGCTCGCCGAGCACGCCGTCGAAGCCGCCTAAAACTCGCCGTCGTCAGGTCTTGCCTAGGGCGCCATGCTCACGTTTTATGGCGCGCTGAATCTTCAGGGGTAGTCTTCATGCGCACCGCCTTCGCCAGCCTGATCCTCGCCGCTGGGCTCGTCACCGTGGCCCAGGCTCAGCCGACGGTGCCGGCGGCCGCCCCCGCCCCCGCGGCGCCCGCCCCCGCGATGCCCGCGGCTCCGCCGGCGGTGACCACGCCCACGCCCTCCGACACCGCCGCGCCGGCAACGCCGGCCACCACCCCAGCGCCCGAGGCCCAACCGGCCCCGGCCGAGGCTCCGCCCACCCTGCCCACCAGCGGCGACGGCGCCGTGCTGCTGCAGGTCATCACCCAGATCTGCGTTCCAGTCGTCCGGGGCGGGGATCTCGACCAGCTGGCCAAGTCCTTCCCCGGCATGAAGTTCAACCGCCGCGAGGG
>CANJXI010000140.1 GCA_947478785.1 Caulobacteraceae bacterium | reverse complement strand
GGACTTCGGCATCGAACATCCGCGCATCGCGGTCGCCGCGCTCAACCCGCACGCCGGCGAGGGCGGCGCGCTGGGCCGCGAGGAGATCGAGGTCATCGAACCCGCGGTCCGCGCGCTTCGCAACCGGGGCGTCGACGTCACCGGACCGCATCCCGCCGACAGCCTGTTCCCCGAGGCCATGCGCGCCACCTATGACGCGGCGCTCTGCCTCTACCACGATCAGGCCCTGATCCCGGTGAAGATGCTGGACTTCTGGGGCGGCGTGAACGTGACGCTTGGCCTGCCGATCGTGCGCACCTCTCCCGACCACGGCACCGCCTTCGACATCGCCGGACGTGGCCTGGCGCGCGCCGACAGCCTGGTGGCCGCCATCCGCCTCGCCGACCGGATGGCCAAGGCGCGCGGGTGAGCCTCGCCGACCTACCGCCGCTTCGCGAGGCGCTGGCGGAACACGGCCTCCTGGCCCGCAAGGCGTTCGGCCAGCACTTCCTGCTGGACCTCAACATCACCCGCAAGATCGCCCGCCTGGCGGCCTTCGAACCCGGCCAGCGCGTCATCGAAGTGGGGCCCGGGCCCGGCGGCCTCACGCGCGCGCTGCTGGAGGCCGGAGCCCGGGTCACGGCGATCGAGAAGGACGCCCGCTTCGCCCCCCTGCTGGCGTCCCTGAGCGCGGCCGCGCCGGACGCCTTCATCCTCGTCATCGGCGATGCGCTCATCGCCGACGAGGCCGCCCTGGCCGCGGGCGAGCCCGCCCATATCGTCGCCAACCTGCCCTACAACGTCGGCACGCCGCTGCTGATCAAGTGGCTGACCGGTCCCTGGCGGCCCGCCTCCATGACCCTGATGTTCCAGAAGGAGGTGGCCGAACGGATCATCGCCCCCGTGGACGGGCAGGCCTATGGGCGCCTCGCGGTCATCGCCCAGGCGACCTGCGAGGCCCAGGTGGTGATGGATGTCCCGGCCCGAGCCTTCACCCCGCCCCCCAAGGTCGACTCCGCCGTCGTCCGCCTGACGCCGCTCGCCGAGCGCCCCTCGGACGCCCGCCTGGACGCGCTGCAGACGCTCACCGCCGCCGCCTTCGGCCAACGCCGCAAGATGCTCCGCGCCAGCCTGAAGGCGCTGGGCGGCGAGACCCTCATCGAAGCCGCCGGCCTCGACCCCCAGGCCCGCGCCGAAACCGTCGATGTCTCGGGATTTCTCCGGCTGGCCGACGCCTGGCTCGCGGCCCGCTAGCTTCGGCGTTGCCACCAGCCGCGCGCCACGATCCTATGCCCACTCTCTGAGCGGAAGGACCCGATGCTGATCCTCCTGGGCGTGGCCGTGGTCGTGGTCGGCTTCGCGGCGCGGTTCAACCCACTGCTGGTGGTGGTGGCCGCGGCCTTCGTCACCGGGCTCGCCGCCCACCTGAGCCCGCTCATGGTGCTGGCGGCGTTCGGCAAGGCGTTCAACGACAACCGCTACGTCAGCGCGGCCCTGCTGGTCTATCCGATGGTCGGCGTGGTCGAGCGCGCCGGCCTGCAGGAACGCGCGCGCAGCCTGATCGGTCGGTTCAAGGGCGTCTCCATCGGCCCGCTGCTGATCGGCTACATGCTGTTCCGCCAGGTCACCTCAGCGCTCGGGCTGACCTCCATCGCCGGACAGGTGCAGGCCATCCGGCCGATCGTCGCCCCCATGGCGGAGGGCGCGGTGGAGGCTCGCGACGGCGCCATCACCGAAGCCGCCCGCCACCGCATCCGCGCCCAGGCCGCCGCCACCGACAACATCGCGCTGTTCTTCGGCGAGGACATCTTCCTGGCCATCGGTTCGATCCTGCTGATGGTCGGCTTCCTGGCCTCCGGCGGCATCGTGCTCGACCCGATCCAGCTCTCCGTCTGGTCGATCCCCAGCGCCGTGGCCGCCTTCGCCATCCATGCCGCGCGCCTGCTGCTCTTCGACCGCAGGCTGCGCCGGGAGGCAAAGGCGTGATCGGGCTGGGCGCCGTCTACGCCCTGGCGGGCCTGGTCTTCGCCGCCTTCGCCGTCCTCAGCGCCTTCGATCGCGACAATCCCAAGCGGCTGGGCAACGCCGGATTCTGGGGACTGATGGCCTTAAGCTTCCTGGCCGGCGACCGGCTGGGGGACGCCGGCAACGGGGCCCTGGTCGTGGGCCTGGCCCTGATCGCTGGCCTCGGCCTGCTCGGCCGCGGGAACCCCGACACCACCACGCCCGCCGAACGCCGGGCGCTGGCCGAGCGGTTCGGCGAGCGGCTGTTCATCCCGGCGCTCACCCTGCCGGTGGTGGTGATCGTGGGCGTCCTGGCGCTGAAGCCGATCACCATCGGCGGGACGCCCCTGCTGGACCCCAAGCAGGTCACCCTGGTTTCCCTGGCGCTGGCCGCCGTGATCGCCGCCGGACTTGGCGTCATTCTGCTGCGGCAACCGCTGATCAGCCCCCTGCAGGAAGGCCGCCGGCTGATGGACACCGTCGGCTGGGCCGCGCTCCTCCCGCAGTTCCTGGCGGCGCTCGGCGCGGTCTTCGCGCTCGCCGGCGTCGGCAAGGCCGTCGGCGACCTGGTCACCGCCAACCTGCCTATGGACACCCGCGCCGCCGCCGTGGCCGTCTACTGCCTGGGCATGGCCGGCTTCACGATGATCATGGGCAACGCCTTCGCCGCCTTCCCGGTGCTGACAGCGGGCGTGGCGCTGCCCGTGCTGGTCGGGCGCTACGGCGGCGACCCGGCGGTGATCTGCGCCATCGGCATGCTGTCGGGCTTCTGCGGCACGCTGATGACCCCGCTGGCCGCCAACTTCAACCTGGTGCCGCCCGCGTTGCTGGAGCTGCCCGACCGCCACGCGGTGATCAAGGCGCAGATACCCACGGCGCTGCCCATGCTCATCGCCAACATGGTCCTGATGTATGTCCTCGCCTTCCGATAGCCGCGGCAAGCGCCTGACGCCCGAGATCGCCAGCAACTTCGCCCGCATCGCGCTGGGCCACGTGACGCGGGAATATCCCCACAAGCTGGACCATGTCCTGGACGGCCCCGACGACGCCCGTACGCCGCGCGACCTGCATCCCATCTTCTTCGGCAGCTTCGACTGGCATTCCTGCGTGCACGGCTACTGGCTGCTCGCCGCCCTGCTGCGCCGCGAGCCCGGCATCCCCGAGGCGCCGGCCATCAGGGCCCTCTTCGACAACGCGCTTACCCAGGCCAAGGTGGCCGCCGAAGTCGGCTATCTGGCGCGCCCCTCCGCACGCGGCTTCGAACGGCCCTACGGTTGGGCCTGGCTCCTGAAGCTGCAGGCCGAGCTCCTGGCCCACGACGCGCCCTGGGCCGCGGCCTGCCAGCCGCTGGCCGACGCCTTCGCCCAGCGCCTCCGGGAGTTCCTGCCCCGCGCGCAGTATCCGATCCGCACCGGCGTGCATTCCTCCACCGCCTTCGCGCTCGCGCTGGCGCAGGACTATGCAGCGGCCGCGCGGGACGCCGCGCTGAGCACCCTTCTCCCCACGAAGGCTCGCGCCTGGTATCTCGGCGACCGCGACGCACAGGCCTGGGAGCCATCGGGCGACGACTTCCTCTCTCCCACCCTTATGGCGGCCGTCTGCCTGCGCCGCCTGCTGCCGGCCGGCGAGTTCGTCCCCTGGCTCCGCGCCTACCTGCCCGGCGCGGGCGAGCGGCGCCCCGCCGCCCTCTTCACTCCGGCCACGATCAGCGACCGCACGGACGGCAAGATCGTCCATCTGGACGGCCTGAACCTGAGCCGCGCCTGGTGCTGGCGCGAGATCGCCCAGGTGCTGCCGGCCGACGATCCGCTGGCCGTCGCCGCCGGCGACGCCGCCGCCCGCCACCTCGCGGCAAGCCTGCCCCACGTGGCTGGCGATTACATGGGCGAGCACTGGCTGGCCTCCTTCGCGCTGCTGGCCCTGACGGCCGGCGAAGGCGCCTAGGGGCTGTGGACTCTTAGGATTCCCCACGCCTGCGAAGCGTGATTCAAGACTGTCTTTTGGAGGCAGTCTTGGGTGTGATGGATCGGCTGGTGCTGAGCGATGGTCAGTGGGAGCGGATCGCGCCGCTGATCATCGGCCGCCCGG
>CANJXI010000139.1 GCA_947478785.1 Caulobacteraceae bacterium | reverse complement strand
TTCACCGCGTCGTCGCGATCCTCGCGCAGGGCGCGCTGTGCTTCGCGGACCAGACGGGCTTCCAGCGCCAGGGTCTGGCGGAGCGACCGGCTGACCTTGTGCAGGGCGCTGGCCAGCACGGCGGCGTCGGCGGGATCCTCGGCCACCGCCTGCCGGGCGGCGAGGTCGCGCGCCGAGGCCAGGCAGAGCTCGGCGAGCTCGGCCAGGGCGCGGGCGTGCCGCTCGGTCATTTCCGCATCGGTCTTCACAGAACAAAGATAGAACATCTGGAGGCCGGAGTCAAGACTTTTCGGCCCGGCTCCGGGTTGGCGTTTGGTCCTAGACCAGCCGGTAGGTGCTGTCCGGTCCCGCCGGGCCGTCCACGGCGATCCTGCCCTCGCGTCCCAGGTGGATCATCGCGGCCAGCATGGAGCGCGCGGCGGCGGGCCAGAGGCCCGGGTTCACGTCGGCATAAAGCCTGGGCACAAGGTCGTTGATGCGGCCCGGTCCGGCCTGCAGGGCGCCCAGGATCTGGTCGATCCGCTCCTGGCGGTGCTCGGCGTAGGCGGCGAGGAACGGGGCCACCTCGCGGACCGGCGGGCCGTGGGTGGGCCAGAGCGTGTCGAATCCACGCGCGGCAATGGCGGCCAGGCTCGCCAGGTAGTCGGTCATGTCGCCGTCGGGTGGGGCCACGACGGTGGTCGACCAGCCCATGATGTGGTCGCCGGTGAAGCAGGCGTTCTCTTCGGCCAGGGCGTAGCTGAGGTGATTGGAGGTGTGACCCGGGGTGGCGATGGCTTCGAGTGACCAGCCGGGCCCCGATACCGTCCCGCCGCCGCAGAGGCTGTTGTCCGGACGGAAGGCCCCGTCGTCGGCGGCCTCCATCACCACGTCGCCGGTGTCCCGCTCGGCCTCGTCCGCGAGCGCGCAGCCATGGATCGTGGCTCCGGTGACCGCCTTCAGCGGAGCGGCGAGCGGCGAGTGATCCATGTGGTGATGGGTGATCAGGATGTCGCTCACCCGTTCGCCCTCGACGGCGCGCAGGATGGCCTCCAGGTGGTCGGGCATGTCCGGGCCGGGGTCGATCACCGCCACCTCGCCCCGGCCTATGATGTAGGTCCCGGTCCCCAGGAAGGTGAAGGCGCTCGGATTGTTGGCCGTCACACGCCGGATCAGCGGCGAGACCTGGTCGCAGGCGCCGTAGTCGACCTTCAGCTGGCGGACGTAGGGGATCATCCGCCGAGGACACCGGATAGGTCGTAGCCGGCCTGGCGGCCGAGCTGGGTAAGTTCGCCGCGGCTCCTGGCGCCCGAGGCCGCCTGTCCAAGCGACCAGGTGTTGATGGACCGGGTGCCCGAGCGGCAGAAGGCCAGGACGGGGCCGCTCGACGCCTCGATCGCCTGGCGCATGGCCTCGACCTCGGCGGGACCCGGGCCGCCACGCACGGGAATGTGGACGTAGGCCAGGCCCGCGGCCCGCGCGGCGGCCTCGATCTCGGCGGCCGAAGGCTGGTTCGGATCCTCGCCGTCGGGGCGGTTGTTGATGATGCTGGTGAAGCCCTGGCGGGCCGCCTCGGCCACATCGGCCACGCTGATCTGCGGGGCGGTGGAGAAGTCTTCGGTGACGCGGCGGAAATCGGACATGGCGGCATTCCTGCTGACGTGCTGGATCTGAAGTTCGCCTCTTGTTGGACCAGGCGAAGAGCGAACTTCAGATCCAAGAAGCACGCCAGAAGTATACATTTTCCAGTGTCCTCATCGATGCCGAAGTTCGCTTGAGCCTGCCTCAAACGCTTGCGAACTTCGGCATCGGACACTGGCTTCGTTTGACATCATCGGGGGCCGGTGGAAGTTTCGCAACGCCCGCGCCCCACAAAGGCCTCACGTCCAAGGCTCATCCGACAACATGTTCCGCTTCATCGGCCGGCGCCTCCTGGTCGCGATCCCGACGCTGTTCCTGGTGGTGACGATCGCCTTCTTCATGATGCGCGCGGCGCCGGGCAGCCCCTTCGACATGGACCGCAAGCTCTCGCCGGAGATCGAGAAGAACGTGCTGGCCAAGTACGGGATGAACAAGCCCGTGGGCGCCCAGTACCTGGACTACCTGGCCGGCGTCGCCCACGGCGACCTCGGGCCGTCCCTGAAATACAAGGACAAGAGCGTCCTTGCGATCCTCAAGGAGAACTATCCGGTCAGCCTGACCCTGGGCCTTTCGGCGATCCTCATCGCCGGCGTCGTGGGCGTCAGCCTGGGCGTGCTGGCGGCGCTGCGCCAGAACGGGAGCGTCGACTATGGCGTCATGACCGTGGCGATCCTTGGGGTCTGCATCCCCACCTTCGTGACCGCGCCGCTGCTCGTGCTGGTGTTCGCCGCCAAGCTCGGCTGGGTTCCCAGCGCCGGCTGGAACGACGGAGCGCTGGTCAACCTGGTGCTGCCGGTCACCGTGCTGGCCCTGCCGCAGATCGCCATCATCTCGCGGCTGACCCGGGCCGGGATGATCGAGGTGCTGCACTCCAACTATGTGCGGACCGCCCGGGCCAAGGGCCTGCCGGAGCGCCGCATCGTCATGAAGCACGCGCTGAGGGCCGCGATCCTGCCGCTGGTCAGCTACCTGGGCCCGGCCTGCGCCGGCCTGATCACCGGCTCTCTGGTGGTCGAGAAGATCTTCAACCTGCCCGGGCTGGGCAAGTTCTTCGTGATCAGCGCGCTGCAGCGCGACTACACCGTGGTCATGGGCATGGTGATCTTCTACGCCGCCCTGATCGTAATCCTGAACCTGGTCGCCGACCTCCTGCTGGCGGTGCTCGACCCCCGGGTGCGACTGTCATGAGCGCCTCGTTCTTCGACCGCGGCAGTGGGCTTGAGGGCGCGCAGAGCATGGAGCGCGCGGCGCTCAAGGGCCGCAGCCTGTGGGACGACGCGCGCCGCCGGCTGCTGCGCAACCGCGCGGCGGTGGCCGGCATGGTGGTGCTGGCCCTGCTGGTGGTGGCCGCCGCCATCGGCCCCCACCTGACCGCCTACCGTTATGACGAGATCAACAAGAACGACGTGTGGATGGCGCCGCTGGTCCACGGCCATCTGATCGGCACGGACGCGCTGGGCCGCGACCTGCTGGCCCGCCTGCTGATGGGCCTTCGGGTGTCGCTGGCCATCGGCCTGGTGGCCACCTTCGTCTCCCTGGTGATCGGGGTGGCCTGGGGCGCCGTCGCCGGGTTCGTCGGCGGGCGTCTCGACGAGGTGATGATGCGCTTCGTCGACGTGCTCTATTCCCTGCCGTTCATCTTCTTCGTGATCCTGCTGATGGTGACCTTCGGGTCGAACATCCTCCTGATCTTCGTGGCCATAGGCGCGGTCGAGTGGCTGACGATGAGCCGGATCGTGCGCGGCCAGACGCTGACGCTGAAGCACAAGGAATTCGTCGAGGCCGCCCGCGCCGCGGGCCTGGACCAAGGCGGGATCATCATCCGCCACATCGTGCCCAACCTCCTGGGGCCGGTGGTGGTCTATGTGACGTTGACCATTCCCGCGGTGATCCTGGCCGAGAGCTTCCTCAGCTTCCTGGGCCTGGGCGTTCAGGCGCCAATGGCCTCCCTAGGCACCTTGATCTCGAATGGCGCCTCGGACATGGAGCTCGCGCCCTGGCTGCTGATCTTTCCGTCGCTGGTGATGGTGGTCACCCTGATGAGTTTCAACTTCATCGGCGACGGGCTGCGCGACGCCATCGATCCCAAGGACCGCTGACCGCTCACTTCTCTCGGGTGACGCGGCCCCCTGGATGACCGTCGACGGACATCATGTAGCTGCCGAGCATGGCCTTGCGGATCGTGGCCGAGCGGCCCTCGCGCGGCTCGCGGGAGAACACTTCGCTGTCGATCTGGCGCCAGACCTGGCCATCCACCTGGACCAGCCACTTGCCGTCGGAGCCACGGACAGCACGCTGGATCGGCAGGGTGACCTGGCCTGCCCCCGAGGGGTGATCCATCTTCAATGTTAGTTCATGGCGGCCTCTGACGCCAAGGGTTGGGTGGGCGAGCGCGCGCCCTCAACGGCTGGCGCGCTCGCCCATGGCACGATGCCGCCGCTGCGCGGGACGAAGGCTTCAGGA
>CANJXI010000138.1 GCA_947478785.1 Caulobacteraceae bacterium | reverse complement strand
CGACGGCCATCGCATCCGTGCCGATGAGGGTGACGCCCAGGACTGCACCCAAGAGTCTTCTTCTCAGTATCATGCTTCTGGCCTGAAACCTGACAGGGCTCCGAGTGGCCTTGGCCAACGATTTCTATTTATGCTCGCCATCCGGTCGGCGGGCAGAACCTTTGAACACAGACGGCTTCACCTTCGCAGCCGTGTAGGTAGAGACCGTGATGGCAGCCGCGGCTATCAACACAGCGTGGCCGATGATGTTAGCGAAGGCAGTCGTGTAGCTACCGATCGCAATCGAGAAGCTCACCGCCCACATGAAACCGAGAGCCTGAAGGACGTAGTGTCTGATCGCCACGTCTTCGATATGCCGTAGAGGGCTCACGTTGCAATTGAATATGAAATTCCATGCGTAAACGACGAATTTTCTCACGATTGTATTCCTTATAGGTGTGACAGGTTTTCTTCGAAGCTTACTAAGTCGGCGGAAATTTCGGGGGTCACTCAGGAGTGCTCCCTTTGTCCTCACGGGCTCGCCACGCCGTCACGGCGGGGCCGATGGCGGATAGCGCTCGCAGCACCGACACGCCCGGCTTGGGTCGCAGGCCCGGGCATGCGCCGCCGGCCCAGATCTCCACGGTGTCCGGGATGAGCCCGCGCAGCTCCGTTAGGCCCGCTACCGCCTGGGGCGCGGGGATCATCGACGAGAACGACAGCGCCAGGATGTCGGCCTCGTGCGCCCTGGCGGCGGCGGCGATTTCGGGGATCGGTGTCTGCACGCCCAGGGAAATGCCGAGGCAGCCTTCCAGGGTGAACATCGCCTGGGCCATCAACAGACCCAGGGAATGCGGCTCCTGCGGAAAGGTGCTGAACAGCACGCGCGGGCGACGCCGCGGCAGGCCTGCGCCCTGGGCGGCGTTGATCGCGCTGCGCAGGACGGTCGTGAATTGCTCGGTGAACAGGTGTTCCTGGTGGATCTCAAGTTTGCCCCGCGACCATGCGGCGCCGACCGCCTCGGCTAGTCCCGGCCCGATTTCCGCGACGAATCCGCCCAGGCCGGCCCGCATGAGAAGGGCGTTCAGAACCTCTCGCAGCCCGGCCGCGTCATAGGCCCCCAGGATCTTCAGGACCTGCTTGGCCTCGGACCCAACAACCTGGGGAGCCGGGACGCCGACCTGCCGCAACAGCACCGAAAGATCCTCGTCCGAGCGGCCGACGACTTTTCCCGGACGATGGCCGGCGTCCACCAAGCGGCGGAGGAGTCGCAAGGTAGCCACCTGGTCGGCCGGATACAGTCGTTCGTCGTGGCGGTCCCTGAGCGGGTTCGGGAAGCCGTAACGGCGCTCCCAGACGCGCAGCGTGTCCTTGGGCACGCCGCAGTCGCGCTCAACCGCGGCGATGCTCATCAGGTGCGAGCTGTTGGTTGCATCTCTATTTGTCATGGACAATCGCTAGTTTATCGCTGGACAATCGATCAAGACGGCATATTTGTCCAGGACAAATTCGCGGAGGCCGCCATGAACATGATCACGAACCAGCTGTTGCCGGATGTGCAGTCCAGCGAGGATTCGCGAAATGTTGTCATCCAGCGGGTCGGCGTAAAATCGGTCACCTACCCGGTGCGCGTCGCCACTGAGGACGGCGTACAGCCGTCCGTGGCGGTCATCGACATGTACGTAGCCCTGCCCGCCCACGCCAAGGGCACCCACATGTCGCGGTTCCTGGAGGTGCTGGAGGAGTTCCAGGCGCCCCTGTCCGCGGAAACCCTGTCAACTCTGATGGCGATCATGCTTAAGCGCCTTGGCGCCGAGAGTGGCGTGATCGAGATGCGGATGCCCTACTTTGTCCGCAAGACCGCGCCCGTTTCGGGGGTCAAGAGCTTGCTCGACCACCAGCTGACCTTGCGCGCCGAACAGGTGGACGGGCACCTGTCGGTCACCCAGCAGATCCTGACGCCGGTCACCAGCCTCTGTCCCTGCTCGAAGGAGATTTCGCTCTACGGCGCCCACAACCAGCGTTCGCACATCATTATCGCGGCGACCCTGGCGCAGGGCGCCGTTCTGCCGGTGCAGGACCTTATCGATATCGCCGAGGCGGGCGCGTCCTGCCAGCTCTGGGGGCTACTGAAGCGGCCCGACGAGAAGTACGTGACCGAGCGGGCCTATGAGAACCCGAAGTTCGTAGAGGATCTGGTGCGCGATATAGCCGTGGCGCTGTCCGCCGACCCGCGCGTGATCCGCTATGAGGTCTCCTCGGAAAACTTCGAGTCCATTCATAACCATTCGGCGTTCGCATGGCTGTCAGGTCCTCAGTAGCGGCGGCGGACGCGCGCCCTCTGACCGTCTGGTATGACGGTGACTGCCCGATCTGCACGGCGGAGATCGGGCTGATGCGCCGGCTTGATCGCGCCTCGGCGATCGCGTTCGTCGATCTCAGCCTGCCGGGTGCATGTCCGACCGATCGCAACGCGCGCTTGGCGCGACTTCACGCCCAGGTTCGCGGCGGGCCGATGGTCGCCGGGGCCGCGGCGTTCGTGGCTATGTGGCGTGTCGTGCCGGCTCTGCGACCGCTCGCCGCGCTGGCGTCTCCGCCGCCGGTTCTGTGGTTCCTGGAGCGCGCCTATGGGCTTTTTCTCAGAGTGCGCCCGGTCCTCCAGGCGTTCGTTCGATGGGGCCTGGCGCGGCGGGTGCGGGAGCGATGACTGGGCGATCGGAACAGACGCCGCGCGCAGTCCTGGCCTACGGTATCTTGGGGATCATTCCCTTCTGGTCGCTGCCCGTCGCGAGCGTACTGGCGCCGAACGGCGTGGGTCTGGCCGCGCTCATCGAGGCCGTCTACGCCGCTCTGATCCTGTCGTTTCTGGGCGGTGCGCGATGGGGGCTGGCGGTGCGGGACGCGTCGCCCAACCCCTTGGTGGTGGGCCTGGCCATGACGCCGACCCTCGCGGGCCTCGCGGTCCTGGTTTTCTTACATGGCGAGATGCGCGTGCAGTTGCTCGCGCTCGCCGCGGCGCTGACGCTGAGCTGGGCCTGGGACTTCAGCGCCAAGGGCCTGCCACCTTGGTACGGGCGCTTCAGGACCGTTCTCACGCTGGGCGCTGTCGGCGGGCTGTGCGTCGGGGCCCTGCAGGTCCCGCAGTGACCGGCCAGATAGACGGCGACATCGCGGTGGTGGTTGGGGCGAGCGGCGGCATCGGTCGCGCCCTTGTCGCAGCGCTTCGCCTAGATGCGAGATACGGGCACGTGGTCGGTCTTTCACGGCGGCGCCCCGCCGATCTGATCGATGACGCCGGTCAGACCTGGATGAAAGCCGATATTCTAGAGCCGCGAAGCCTTCTGGCGGCAGCGCGAAAGGTCACGTCCCTGGGGACGCCGACCCGCGTCATCGTAGCCACCGGCGCGCTGCATGGCCCCCATCTGAGCCCGGAGAAATCCCTGCGCGCGATGAGCGCGGGCGCCTTAGCTGAAGTGTTCGAGATAAACGCCATCGGCCCGGCGCTTGTCGCCCAACACTTCCTGCCCGCGATGCCGCGAGACCGCGCCACCGTATTTGCAGCGCTCTCGGCCCGGGTGGGCAGCATCGCCGACAATGCCACCGGGGGCTGGTACGGATACCGCGCCGCAAAGGCCGCTCTAAACATGATCATCCGCACTGCGGCCATCGAGCACGCCCGCAGCCATCCGCTCGGTGTCTGTGTGGCGGTCCATCCGGGCACGGTGGCGACGCCGCTTAGCCAGCCGTTCATCGGACAGACCCCGCCGTCGCGGTTGTTCACGCCACAGATCGCGGCAGGGCACATCCTGAATGTCCTTGACGGATTAGGCCCGGAGGCGAGCGGCGGCTTCTACGCCTGGGACGGAGCGGCAATCCCTTGGTGAGCCACGATCCCCACGCCTCTGCGCGCAAGTCCGCGAAGCTCGACGCACCTGCCTCGAGGCAAGGGCCGCGCGATCCTTTTGCTGACGATCCTCAGCGGACCTGTGGTCCTCGCGGCTCCAATATCCGCAATCAATACCGCGTCAGTTGAACACGGAGGAGCTTCTAGTGAACCTGCCCCTAAGACCCAACGACTACGCGGCCTATCCCGACGCGGACGGCCGCTTCGGCGACTACGGCGGCCGCTATGTGCCCGAAACCCTGATGCCGCTGGTCTACGAACTGGACGCAGCCTACAGCGCGGCCAGGGCGGACCCGGCTTTCAAGGCCGAGCTAGACGGGTTCCTGAAGCACTATGTGGGCCGCCCCAGCCCGCTCTATTTCGCCGAGCGCCTAACGGCGCACTTCGGCGGCGCCAGGGTCTACTTCAAGCGGGACGAGCTCAATCACACCGGCGCGCACAAGATCAACAACTGCATGGGTCAGATTCTGCTGGCCAAGCGCATGGGCAAGACCCGGAT
>CANJXI010000137.1 GCA_947478785.1 Caulobacteraceae bacterium | reverse complement strand
TCGTCGGCGATCACCGCGTAGGGGCTGCCCTCCGAGGTCGCCACCACCTCGAAGCCCTGCGGGATGGCGGTGATCTTGTCGCCGTGGCTCATCCAGACCGTCTCGCGGTCGCCGATATCGCCCAGGCCCTCCAGCAGCGGCGAAAGCTTCTGAATCTGCATCTCGGCGCGGCCGAACTCGCGGTCGTGGCCGCCCTCCACGGCGCCGCCCAGCTGGGCGCACAGGGTCATCTCGCCGTAGCAGATGCCCAGCACCGGCACGCCGAGCTCGAAGATGCGCTGCGGCGCCGACGGGCTTGCCGCCTCATGCACGCTGGCCGGCCCGCCGGACAGGATCACCGCCTTGGGCGCGAAGGCCTCCAGGATGGCGCCCACCTTGTCGTAGGGATGGATCTCGCAATAGACCCCGGCCTCGCGCAGGCGGCGCGCGATCAGCTGGGTGACCTGGCTGCCGAAGTCGACGATCAGGACTTTTTCGTGAGCTTTGGCAGTCTCGGTCATGGGGCTCCGTTAGCGGGTTCTCTCCAGCACCGCGACGAAAAAGCCGTCGGTCCCGGCGGTCAGGGGCGAGAGGCGCAGAAAGCCCTCAGCCGTGAGGTGTTGGGTTAGTTTCGGATCATCGGTGGCAGGCTTGAGCGCGAAGCCGTCGGCGCGCCCCAGGAAGGCCGCCACGCGGTCCTCGTCCTCCTCCGGAAGCACCGAGCAGGTGACATAAACCATCCGCCCGCCGGGCTTCACGAAAGCCGCGCCCGCGTCCAGCACCTGGTCCTGGTCGGCCATGCGCTTGGCCAGCGTCTCGGGCGTCAGCCGCCACTTGGTGTCGGGATGCCTGCGCCACGACCCCGAGCCCGTGCAGGGCGCGTCGATGAACACCACGTCCATCTTGCCCTCCAGCCCCTTCAGCGGCTCCGGGTTGATCGGCGAGCGGATCTGCAGGTTGCGCACCCCGGCCCGCTCGCCCCGCCGGATGCTGTCGGCCAGCCGCCGCGCGTCGGAATCGTAGGCGTAGATCTGGCCCGAGTTGCCCATGGCCCCGGCCAGGGCCAGCATCTTGCCCCCGCCGCCCGCGCAGAGGTCGAGCACCTGCTTGCCCTTCACCTCGCCGGCCGCCGTCGCGGCGATCTGCGATCCCAGGTCCTGCACCTCGAACCAGCCCTTGGAGAACTGCGGGATCGCCTCCACCGCCCGGCTGCGGTCGGCCGGGTCGAGCGCCGGCATGCGCAGCGCCGTGGGCAGCACGCCGGTGGGCTCGGCCTGCAGGGGCGCCAGCGCCTTCAGCGCCCGCTCGGGATCGGTCTTCAGCAGGTTCACCCGCAGGTCGACCGGCGCGCGATGCGACAGCGCCTCGCCCTCGGCCGCCCTGCCCTCGCCGAACGCGCGGGTCATCGAGGCGTCCAGCCAGTCCGGGTAGTCCCCACGCACCGCGCCCGGCGCCTCGGCCAGGTCGCGCGGGCGTTCAAGCGCGTCGCGCTCCGCGTCGGTCAGGACGCCCGGCCCATGTGGTTCCTCGCCCGCCGCCTCGGCGATCCGCTCCGGCGGCCAGTCCCAGAGGAAGCGCAGCGCGCCCAGCGCGGCCGCGCGCGGGCTCTCCTCGCCCATCCGCCAGGCCAGCGACCGCCGCCGCCGCAGGGCGTCCAGCGCCAGGCCGGAGACAAAGGCGCGATCCTTGGCGCCGGCGTAGCGCGCGCTCTCCCCCCAGGTCTTCAGCGCCATCCGGACAGGCCGGTGGCGTTCCTCGATCTGGGTCAGGACCTCGATGGCCGCCGCCAGGCGCCCCGCATCACGCATTCAACTCACCTGAAGAGGGCAACGATCACCATGGCCAGCCCGGCCACCGCCACAAACCACACGATGGATCGCACCATCTGGATGCCCGCCGCGTAGATCGGGACATATAGGGCGCGCGCGGCCACGAACAGCGCCGCGCCCCACAGCGTCAGCGGCCCCGTCTTCTGCGCCACCACCGCCGCCAGCAGGGCCGCGGCGAACAGCGGGAAGGTCTCCATGTAGTTCCGGAAGGCCCGGTCCAGCCGCGCCGCCACCCCGGTGATCGGCATCGGGGTATCGCGCGGCCCCGCCGCCCAGATCATGTCCTGCTGCTTGCGCGCCTCGCCCGCCGCCCAGAACAGCTGGACGATACCGACGATGACGCCCGCGCCCAACAGCTTCAGTTCCGTATCCATGTCCCGTGCCTCCTCGACCAACTACCGCTCTTCCCCGCGAAAGCGGGGACCCAGGTTTTTTCCGGTTCGCGCGCCTGGACGGCCTCGGGCCGCTTAGGACCTGCAACAAAAAACGCCTGGGTCCCCGCTTTCGCGGGGATGAGCGGACGTGGATATGGCCCAGGCCATGGCGCCTACACCGGGCTCGGGTAATTGGGCGCCTCGCGGGTGATCATCACGTCGTGGACGTGGCTCTCGCGCAGGCCGGCCCCGGTGATCCGGATGAACCGGGCGCGCTTGCGGAACTCGGTCAGGTTGGCAGCGCCCACATAGCCCATGGCGGCCCGCAGGCCGCCCACCATCTGGTGCAGGATCGGCGCGATCGGCCCCTTGTAGGGCACCTGGCCCTCGATCCCCTCGGGCACCAGCTTCAGCGCGTCAGAGACGTCCTTCTGGAAATAGCGGTCGGCCGAGCCACGCGACATGGCCCCCAGCGACCCCATGCCCCGATAGGTCTTGTAGGAGCGCCCCTGGTAGAGGAACACCTCCCCCGGCCCCTCGTCGACGCCCGCGAACACCGAGCCCATCATGGCGACCGACGCCCCCATGGCCAGCGCCTTGGCCAGGTCGCCGGAGTATTTGATCCCGCCGTCGGCGATCACCGGGACGTCGGAGCCCGCGGCCGCGCGCACGGCGTCGGCGATGGCGGTCAGTTGCGGCACGCCCACGCCCGCCACGATCCGCGTGGTGCAGATCGAACCCGGGCCGATCCCCACCTTCACCGCGTCCGCGCCCGCGTCGATCAGGGCGCGGGCTCCGTCATAGGTAGCCACGTTGCCGGCCACGATCTGGACCCGGTTGGTTTCGCGCTTGATGCGCGCCACCACGCCGGCCACGTCGATGTTGTGGCCATGGGCGGTGTCGATCACCACCACGTCGACGCCCGCGTCCACCAGCGCCATGGCGCGCTCATAGCCGGTGTCGCCGACGGTCGAGGCCGCGCCGACCAGCAGTCGCCCTTGCGCGTCCTTGGCGGCGTGGGGGTGGGCCTCGGACTTCTCCATGTCCTTGACGGTGATCAGGCCAACCGCGCGGTAGTCGTCGTCCACGACGATCAGCCGCTCGATCTTGTGGCGGCGCAGCAGGTCGCGGGCCTCGGCCTGGCCGACGCCCTCCTTCACCGTGATCAGGTTCTCGTGCGTCATCAGCGCCTTGGCGGGAACATCCGCATTGCCTTCGAAGCGCATGTCGCGGTTCGTCAGGATGCCGCAGAGCCGCCCCGTCGCCGGGTCCACCACCGGAAAGCCGGAGATCTTGCGCCGGGCCTTGATCTCGCGGATCTCGGAGAGCGGCGTGTCCGGGTTGATGGTCAGCGGATTGATGACCATGCCGCTTTCGTAGCGCTTCACCTCGCGCACCTGGTCAGCCTGCTCCTCAACCGTGAAGTTGCGGTGCAGGATGCCCAGGCCGCCGTTCTGCGCCATGGCGATGGCCAGCCGGCTCTCGGTGACGGTGTCCATGGCGGCGGACACCAGCGGTATGTTCAGATTGATCTCTCGCGTGAACCTGGTCGCGACATCCACCTGGGTGGGCATCACATCGGACGGGCCGGGTTCTAGCAAAACATCGTCGAAGGTGAGCCCTTCGCGAATCTCCATGGAGACACCTCGTTTTGCGAGGTTCGTATTCCCGCAAAGGGCCGTGGTGTCAACGAAAGGCCGCCGGGAAGCGCAAACTTGATGGAATGCTTCTGTCGTCCGCGATGCAAGGATCGGTCGGATTGCTCGAAAAAGCTTGACTTCGACGGCTCGCTATGTTCTTCTTTTGTTCGTGCACATCGAGCCCGACATGACCCAGCGCCACGCCGCCGTCCTGGCCGAACTGGCTGAACTCTGCCTGGCCTCGGCCCGCGATCTCGCCGCCAAGCAGCTGGCGACCGAGGACCCTGGCGAGACCGCCGTGCTGGCCAGCGCCCTGCACAAGGTCGGCCGCTCGTCCCGGCAATGCCTGGCCCTTGAGGCCAGGCTCGTCCGCGACGCCCAGCGCGCCCTGCGCGAGGATCGCGACGACGCGGCGAAACAGCGGACGGTCCAGACCCAGAAGCGCCGGGCCAAGGTCAAGAGCGCGCTCAACCAGCTCGTCTGGAACGAATACGAGGGCGACGAAGCCGAGGCTTGGGAAATGGCCGTCGGCGAAAGCCTCGACGACGAGGAACTCGTCGACAGCTTCACCACCGAACCCCTCGACGCCCAGGTCGAACGCATCCGCAAGTCCATCGGCCTCGGCAAG
>CANJXI010000136.1 GCA_947478785.1 Caulobacteraceae bacterium | reverse complement strand
GTCGCCATGTAAGTTTCCACCGAGGTGGTGGGGATAAAGGAATTGCCGCTTGCGTCGGGATTGACGAATGCCGGGGTCGAGCCACTCGCGGGTCTATCGACCCCGAGCGTCGGATATATCCCGTAGATGTCGCCGCCCTTGGCCGCGCCGCCCATCACGAGGTGGTGACCGCCCCAGGCGTGATCAGTGCCGTCGCCGTTGGTCGTGAAGGTTCGGTTGAAATCCGAAGCAGTGAAGGCGGTGACGGCGTCGGATAGGCCCACATGGGCCAGGGCCGAGTCCAGGTATGCGAGCGCGTGATCCAGCTGGGCAAGCAGCAGGCCCTGGCGCGAGTTCTCGCCGTCGTGGGTGTCGAAGCTGCCGTACTGGACGAAGAACACCTGGCGTTGGACGCCCAGGGCGGCGTGGGCGGCGGCGGTCTGGACCACCGCCTCAAGCTGGTCGGCCAGCGGATTGTCCGCCGTCCTGCCGGCGATCGGATCTGTGAATGCCGGCGGGATAGGCACCGCTGCATAGGGGCCGCCAGCCTGCGCCAGGGCGCCATCATAGACCCCCGAAATCTGGAGCGAGTGGTTCACGGCCGCGGCATAGGTCTTGACCAGCTGGTTCGACGAGGAGGTGTCCTGCAGGTTCGCGCGGAGTTCGCTCAGGAAGATGCTGCATTCATTATAGGTTCCGGTCTGCGTGAGCAGCGTCACGGTCTGGGCTGTCGCCTTGTTGGACGCATAGCCGACGCGGAACGATTTCACCGCCGCGCCCTGCGGGAACGGGGTGTTGCCGGCCGTGGTGATCGACGAAAAATCCCCGCCTCCGGACGCGGCCGGCTGGAAGGTGTCGGCCATCAGCCCGCCCCAGCCGGTGGCCGCACCTCCGAACTGGCCGGATTGCCAGGCGGCCTGCTGATCAGCGTGGGAGAACAGGCGCTGGGGGATTGGGGTCGTGGCGCCTGGATGTTGGTAGTCGGTCTTGGTCAGTGGCGCGAGCAAGGTGCCCACATTGGCCACCGCGGCGACCTTGCCGGCGGTGAAAAGGCCCTGGGTAGCGGAGAGCATGGGGTGCAGGGCGAAGGTGCGCGCCTGGTCGGCGGGGGTCACCTTGTTTGCAGGCGGCACCAACTGCGGGGTGGCCGGCGTGATCGGCAGGACTCCACCCCAGTGCTCAGGCTGATCGGCTGTCCTGACGGCGCGGCCGGTGACGGTGGAGGTCGCGCCGATGGCGACCGGCGGCGTGCCCGGCGGCATGAGGGCGATCGGGTCGGAGCCGGAAATGCGCGCCGACCAGTACTGGGCGAAACTGCCGGCGTCGGTGGCGAGCAGCAGATTGTTGGAGTCGTTGCCGCCGATCATGAAGATGCAGACGAGCGCGCGGTAGGACGCCGACGGGCCGACCGCCTGGGCGGCAGCCTTGCCGATCGCCGAAAGATTAAGCGCCAGGGGCGCTGCGGCGCCGTAGAGAGCGATGCCCGCCAGGAGATTGCGGCGCGAGGGTCCTTGGGAGTTGCTCATCGGACCACCCCTAACCCTGCACCAGATATTCGGGCGAGGTGAGCACGATCAGCAGCGCGTTCCTCACCTTGTCGAGTCGCACCTGCGCCCTCTGGGCCGCGGTCGGCGCGCGGGCCGCCGAGACCGTGCCGGAGAGCACGCGTGTGAGCCTTGCCGACAGCGTCGTGCTGATCGAGCCTCCGAAATAGAGCAGGTTCAGCCGATCGATCAGGGCCTGGTGAGCGTCGGACTCGGTAGCGTTCGCAGGCGTCAGCGCGGCGATCTCCTGGGCGTAGGTAGTCAGCACGTCGCCCCCCGGCCAGCCCTTGTTCTGGATCACCTGGATCATGGTGTTGGCATAGCCCGCGACCGTCAGGGCGTCGGCGGCTTGGAACTCCGGCGCGACCAGGCCGAGCTGGGCTAACGAGGAGCCCTGGGGCGTGTAGTCCGGCGCCCAGAAGTTGAAGACCGACGGCGCCTCAAGCGGAGCCTGGGCCAGAGCGGTGGGATCGATGAAATCCACGTACTGGTTGAAGTTGCCGCCGGCGATGGAAGCCGCCTTGGTGGAGACGGCGCCGCTGGCGCGAAGCCAATGCGCCATGCGGACGACCGGCTCCTTCAGTTTGCCAGCATTGGGCGAGCTGGACGGATTGATGTTGAGCGCCTCGGTGTCGGTGAGGACCGCCTTGAGAGTTGCCAACAGATCGCCGCGAGGATTGGCCTCGTCACCGCTGAACACGGCGGCCACGCGGCTGACATAGGCCGCGCTCGGGTTGCTGGTCACGAACCGTTGGATCAGCCGATAACCGATGAACGGCCCGACGTTGGGGTGGTTGAAGATCGTGTTGAGCGCTGTTTCCAGACCCTGCTGCTGATAGGCGCGCAGGGCCGCCATTCCGGCGGTCGTCGTGGGCGCCGGGCCCGTGTAGGCGGGAATTGTCACGCCCAGGAAGGACTTCGACAGCTGGGAATGATATGCGGGATAGGCGATCAGCGGCTGAACGTCGGGCGAGTTCGCATCGGTCCCATTGGCCGGCTGTTTAGCGAAAGTGCTCTGGGTCGGCCTGGCGTTGTACCATCCCCACCCCGTAAGGGTTGCGGCCAGGCCAGCGATGTCGGAGTGCGTATAGGTCGGGATCGGCGCTCCGGATGCGTCCTTCCTCGCCGTGCCGTCGGAGTTGAGCTGGTAGAGCCCGATTGACATCAGCTGCATGATCTCGCGGGCGTAGTTCTCGTCTGGCGCGCGAGAAGGGTCGTTGTCGGCCTGCTGGTTGCCGATGATGTTGAGGTAGATCCCCATGGCCGGGTGCAGGGTCACCGCGGTCATGAGGTCAAGGTAGCTGCCGAAGGCGTGCGCGCTCAGCATGTCGTACCAGGAAGCTGCGATCCTCGGCGTCACCGTCGAGCCGCTCATGGAGACCACCATGATCTCGGAGAGCGCCAACGTCATACGGTGGCGGAGCTGGTCGTCGCCATTCACAGCGCGCGCCCAGAAGCTTTCCTGGAACTGCCGGTTGGTAACCTGCCGCAGGTTGACCTTGGCGGGCTGGGTTCCCGGGGGAGCGGCCGCAGCGGCGGCGGTCAGGGCGACCTGATAGTCAGCCTTGAAGTCGGCGGTCCGACGGATGATCCAGTCGAGGTGGAAGCTCTTGGTCGTGATCCAGTAGTTGGCAGCCCCGCCTGCGGTTGGGGCAGCCGAAGCCTGGTTCTTGAACCAGGTATCGACGCCACTGGCGGAAAGGTCGGCGACCGAAGCATCGGCCGCCCCAAACGTGGCGCGGTTGAGGAAAGCGGCGGAACCTCTGGTGTCACCGCCTGCGCCGGCCGCGCCCCCCAGAGTTCCGGCGAGTTTCTCCGCGGCGAAGGCTACGGCCCCGACCGCCGCCACGCCAAGCGCAATCTGGCCGGCAGAGGTCCCCTCGGTCGCCATAGCCCCTTCCCCCTTTCAGCCCCCGGCCGTGCTCGAAGCCTCCGACCTTGGCGGACAGCTGAGCCATGACGCCGCACGGGAGATGAACGCCTGTTGAACGGCCCCGTGAGGTTCGCTTAGTTTTATTCGACGAACAAGAGCGCAACGGTCGAGGAAGTCGGGCGGCACCGACAACTTGACTGCGGCGGGGCGCAGGGGCCCGCCCGGGAGGGGCCGTCACGCAGCAGCCGTCGTCATCGATGGCCCGCCAGAGAAAGGTCCGCGTCCCGCTGATCATCTCTTCTGGGAACCGATAGCCTCGAGAACTGCCTTGTCAGCTCTTTACCCCACCAGGGCCCCGGCGGCCCAAGGTGGAAATCCTTTGGCGGTTGGCCGCGCTGCAGTCGGCGGCCCTTCCGCCAAGCACTAACTGCGGCTCAACGGCGATAGAAAAACTCACACCAGGCCGATCTAAAACCTATTGGCCCGATCGGTTTAGTCTCCTATTGAACCGGCGGCTTCGGCCAACGAAGGGGGTCTACATGAACAAGCTGATTTCCAAGGCGCTGCTGAGCGCGTTGTTGTGCGGCACGGCTACGTCTGCTTTCGCGGAGAATGGGTCGGGCGCGATTGCATCAGTCGGCGGGGTCATCGCTGCTGCGGCTGGCGCGAGCGACGCAGTGGCCGAAGTCGTCGTGACGGCGCGGCGCCGCGAAGAAGATGTCCAGGAAGTGCCCATAGCGGTTCAGGTGACGTCAGGCGAACGTCTGGCGCAGACCAACACCAGCAACATCACACAGCTCACACAGCTGGTCCCGACGCTTCAAGTCCTGTCGCCTAACGCCCGCAACACGGCGCTGACTATCCGCGGCCTTGGCGCGTCATACGGGCTCGCCAACGACGGCCTGGAACAGGGCGTCGGGGTTTATGTCGATCAAGTCTACAATTCCCGTCCGGCTATCGCGACGACAGATTTCAGGTCGTGTCCCGGGAGGTGGTGTAGCTCCCCGGCGGTAGCTTCGCCGCTCGCGTAGCGCGCCTCTCACAAGGCGCCGTAGCGAGCGAGCGGCGAAGCGGTAGTCATCCGCGGTCTTCGGTAGGGTCGGGTTTGCTGACGCAACTCTG
>CANJXI010000135.1 GCA_947478785.1 Caulobacteraceae bacterium | reverse complement strand
CTGAAGCCTTCGTCCCGCGCAGCGGCGGCATCGTGCCATGGGCGAGCGCGCCAGCCGTTGAGGGCGCGCGCTCGCCCACCCAACCCTTGGCGTCAGAGGCCGCCATGAACTAACATTGAAGATGGATCACCCCTCGGGGGCAGGCCATTAGCTTCGACGTATGGCCTGGGAAAATCGACCCGGAGTAACCTGGTTTTGGGTCAACCTAGAGCGCGTCAGGGTGAAGTGGATACCGGCACACCCGTCCGACGCGCTCTAAACATTTGAAGATAAACCCTTTTCATCCGGCCCAAGTGGTTCCACTTGAACCGGAAAGGGTCTAGCCCACGGTTCGGCGGGCTGGCGCACCAGGGTTTCGCGATGGTCCTGCAACGGAAGCCCAGACTCCGCATGATCGGCAATCAGGGTTTGGGGAGGCTCCTCGCCGCTTCGGCGTCCTCTCGCTCCGCCCGCTCGTAGAGCTCGGCGGCCATTCTCAACAGATTGGTGCGGTCTCGATCCCCGGACACCAGTCGGCCCAGGCGCTGCGCCTGGTCGGCCTTCTGTCGCGTCGTCCGATGATCCATCCAAAATCATGCTCACTTTAACATGAGTTAATCAACGGGGTGGGCCGCATTGCGAGGTTCAGGGCGCCGGGGGACGCGAGAGACGGGTCACGCGGCGTCTCTAGAAGAAGACCCCGGCGAGAGACGCGCCGGGGGGCCACGACTGGAGTTTGTGACAGCGTATCGGGAGGATGCCGTCGACACAATTGTTGTCGCGCCAACTTCGCCAGAGGTTACAACGCTTGATAAATGTCACGTAACCGTGTTCCGCCGGTCTGCCGGGGATTGGCTATCGTAGGCAGGATCAGGGACCGGCCGCTTGGCCTAGGACGCCCCCGTCCCCATCGCGACGAACATCCCGACCGCCGCCACGGCCATCACCGCCGTCGCCAGCCAGCCCACCGCCTTCAGCCCCCGCGTCAGGGCGAACTGGCCCATGACCGCCTGGTTGGCGCCCAGCAGCAGCATCATGGCCATCACCGGCACGGCGACCACGCCATTGATCACCGCCGACCAGAACAGCGCCTTGATCGGGTCGATCGGGGTGAAGTTCAGCGCCGCCCCGATCAGCATCGAGGCCGCGATGGTGGCGTAGAAGGCGTGGGCGCGGCTGAACTTCCGCGCCAGGCCCACGTGCCAGCCGAACGCCTCGCCCACCGCATAGGCCGCCGACCCGGCCAGCACCGGCACGGCCAGCAGGCCCGTGCCGACGATGCCGAGCGCGAAGACGAAGAAGGCCGCCGGTCCCGCGATCGGGCGCAGCGCCTGCGCGGCTTGGGCCGACGTCTGGATATCGGTGATCCCGTGGGCGTGGAGCGTCGCCGCGCAGGTGACGATGATGAACACCGCCACCAGGTTGGAGATGCCCATGCCGATGTAGGTGTCGAGCCGGATGCGGGCGAACTCCGTCTTCGCCTCGCCGGGCGCGCGCTCCAGCGGCCTCGCGCCATCCCGTTCCTTGACCTCCTCCACCTCCTCCTCGGCCTGCCAGAAGAACAGGTAGGGGCTGATGGTGGTCCCCAGGATCGCCACCACCGCGGTGATGTAGGCGGGCGTCCATTCGATGCGCGGGGCGACCATCCGCGCGGCCACCGTCCCCCAGGGAGCATGCACCACGAAAGCCACGCCCACATAAGCGAACAGCGCCAGCGTCAGCCACTTCAGCACCGAGACGTAGCGCGAGTAGCGCACGAAGATCTCCAGCAGGGTCGAGACCACCGCGAAGCCCGCCACATAGAGGAGCTGCGGCCCGCCGATCACCAGCTTCGCAGCCGCCGCCATGGCCCCCAGGTCGGCGCCAAGGTTGATGGTGTTGGCGACCAGCAGCAGAAAGACCAGACTGACCAGGACCCCGCGCGGATAATGCCGCCGCAGGTTGCCGGCAAGGCCCCGGCCCGTCACCCGGCCGATCCGCGCGCTGATCTCCTGGATGGCGCACATCAGGGGCCAGCTGAACAGCATCGTCCAGGCCATGTTGAAGCCGAACTGGGCGCCAACCTGCGAATAGGTGGCGATGCCGCTGGGGTCGTCGTCGGACGCCCCGGTGATCAGGCCGGGGCCCAGCACCTGCAGGAGCTTCGGCCGCTCCGGCTGCTTGACGTCCTCTTGCGGATTGGGAGCCGCCGGCGTTTCGGATGTCACGGGCTCACCCTCTCGATCGGCGATCCAACGCCTGGCCAGCCTTCCGGGTTCGCGCCTTGTCCGGCCTGGGCGTGTTCAAATTAAGCTGTGGCGTCAGCCCCGCGCGTTCATCCGCTCGACCTGGCCCTTCAGCAGCTTGATCGCCTCGTTCTGCCGCTTGAGCATTTCCAGCATCTGCTTTTCGCGCATGGCGTCGAGCTTGTCGTGCAGGTGCATGATCTCCAGTTCGGCGCGCAGGTTGACCAGGTAGTCGTGCTCGGCGGCCTGCCGGTCGCGTGCCGCGGCGCGGTTCTGGCTCATCATGATCACCGGCGCCTGGATGGCCGCCAGCATCGACAGCATCAGGTTGAGGAAGATGAAGGGATAGGGATCGAACGACAGCGGATGGCCCTTGGTCAGCTGGTTCCAGGCCATCCAGGCGACCAGCACGACCCCGAAGGCGATGATGAAGCCCCAGGAGCCGCCCACCGCCGCCACCCGGTCGGCCAGCCGCTCGCCGAAGGTGCGCTCGTCGACCTTGAGCTTCGGGTCGACCGCGCTCGGCGCCTCGGTGGCGATCAGGTCGATGACGCTCCGCTGGACGGGGGTCAGTTCGTCATAGGTGCAGTCGAGGAGCTGCTTGGACAGCGCCTCGTGCGGTTGTTCTTGCATTCCGGGCGGGCCTTCCGTTCCCTGCCAGCGCGCTTCAGGGGCTGCGGCGATGGCGACAAGGTCGATCTTTATCACAGGCGCGGCCAGCGGCATCGGCCTGGCGACGGCCAGGCATTTCGCCGAGCGGGGCTGGTTCGTGGGCCTCGCCGACATCGACGAGGCCGGGCTGGCGGCAGCGTCAACGGCGCTGGAGTCCGACCGCGCGAGCACCCATCGCCTCGACGTGCGCGACCGGGCCGCCTGGCCGCTGGCGCTGGACGCGTTCACCGCCCGGGCGGGCCGCCTCGATGTCCTGGTCAACAACGCCGGCGTCGCCCGGATGGGCTTCCTCGAGGACCAGTCCGACGATGACGTCGACGCCCAGATCGACATCAACCTGAAGGGCGTGATCAATGGCTGCCGGGCGGGCCTGCCGCGCCTGGCCGCCACGCCGGGCGCCATGGTCGTCAACATCGCCTCGGTGGCGGGCGTCATCGCGCCCGCCCGGATGAGTGTCTATGTGGCCACCAAGTTCGCGGTGCGCGGGTTCTCGGAGTCCATCGCGCTGGAATTCTCACGCCTGGGCGTCGGCGTGCGCTGCATCATGCCCTGGTTCCTGGACACGCCCCTGCTCGACAAGGCCGGCGGCAACGCGGACATCCGCGCCATGCTCACCGGCCAGGGCGTGGCGATCTACCCCGTCGAGGGCGCCGCCCTGGCGATCTGGAAGGCCGTGGACGGCAAGCGCCTGCACCACCTGGTCGGCGCCCAGGCAAGGCAGGCGGGGTTCCTGAGCCGGCTCGTCCCCGGCCTGGTCAGGAGCCGATTGCGTCGGCAGGTTTCGGGGGGCTGACCGCCACGTCGGAGGCCTTGCTCAGCACGGCCTCCGGCTTGGCCTGCGGCGCGGGCTGGGCGGGCGGAGGGACGGCCAGCGTCGCCTCCACCTTTTCCGTCACCGTCGCGTCGGCCAGGCGGATCTGGTCGGCCGAGGTCTTGCCGGGCAGGCTGACGAACACCGCCCGCTCCGGCTCCACGCCCACCGGGGCGTGCGGGTTGAAGCGGTAGAAGACGTGCAGCCCGACCTGCGCCACGCGCAGCATCCGGGGTCCCCAGATCGGCGCGACGCCGGTGGTGTGGAAGTGCGTCGCCTTGCCCACCTCGGCCAGCACCACGCCCGACAGCGCGCGGGCCGCCACATGGCGGGCGCGGCTCCAGGCGGCCATCTCGCGGCCCCGTCGCATCGAGCCGTCGCAGGCGAAGCTGAACTGGCAACCCGAGTTGCGCGCCGCCCCCTGGTAGACCACCGCGCAGACGGTCTTCGGGAAGGCCGGGTTCTTCACCCGGTTGAGCACCACGGTGGCGACCGCCGCCTGGCCGCGCGGGGTCTCGCCGCGCGCCTCGAAATAGACCGCCTGGGTCAGGCAATCGAGCTCGCGGGCCGACTTCAGCCGCGCCTCAGGGGCGGTCGGCGCGAAGGCGACGCCCTGCCGCAGCCCGGAGTCCGAGAAGGCGCTGTCGGCGGCCTGGACGATCTGCGCGGCGCGGCCGTGGTCGGTCATCGCCTGCGCCATGCCGGCGGCCATGTATGTCGCGCCGAGGCCCAGGCCGAGGCCCGAACCGATCAAGGCGGCGCTGAACAGCACGCGCCGATCGGCGCGGGCCTGCGTTCCAATTTTCAAGATTCTCGTGTCCTACACGACGAGGGCGACTGTGCCCCCAGACAGTTGTCGCCGCGATCGCCCCTG
>CANJXI010000134.1 GCA_947478785.1 Caulobacteraceae bacterium | reverse complement strand
GCGGTGAGGCGACGGGTAAGGGATTCGACCCTATGGCGCAGGTCGTCACTCGCGTCCCCATCGATGTAGACCGCGCTGATAAAGCCTTCGATCACCTGGACTTCGAAGATTCCGTCGCGCACCTGCTGCGGCGGTATGAACACGCGGGTAAGGAAGTAGCCCCGCTGTCGAAAGGCCTGCTGCAAGGCGTCGGCGCGATTCCGCAGCGCCTCAAGGGTGATGCCCGCGCCCACCGCGTCAGCGAAGATCGCATCGACTTCCCGGTCCGGGAACACCGTGTTTCCGGTGACTCTGACGCTGACAACGTCAAAGACGAGGTCATCGACGGACTTCGGCGCCCCACTCTTTTCCGGCGCCTGGAGGCGCAGATCGAACTGGGGCGACCTGCGCAACGGAATTCCGGGCACCCGTTGACGGGACAGCTCTTCCAGTTGCCGAGCGACATTCGCCGGTGGGCTGACCTGCGGCTGGGCGAGGACGGCCGGCGCAGCCGCAACGCCAATTGAAAGCGCAGTGAAGCCGAGGACGTTCCAACGTGAAGCGCGTATCACCCTACTTGTCTTCCATGACGATGCGCGGGCCGATGATGCCGGATTCTAGCCTGGAGATGTGAAAGAGGGCGAGCGGGTCCTTCACATGCGCCTTCTCGAAATCGCGGAAGGCGCTCAGCGCACCGGACTCACCGGCGACCATGACGTTGTAGGCGGCAAGGTATCCGGCGAGCAGTCCCGAGGTGACTTCGTCCTCCGAGACCGGATTGTACAGGGTCACCGCATCAATCTTGCCCTTGAGAACGACGTCGCCCACGGGTCGGAACTGTTGCTCCGGGGCCTTGTCGACGACGGATTGAGTGCAGCAGATTCGGGTGCCAAAATACTTGTTCACACCCTCGGTGCGCGCGGCGGTGTTCACCGTATCGCCGAGCGCGGTGAAGTCCATGCGCTGGGCTGACCCGAAGTTGCCGATGACGGAATCTCCGCAGTGCACCCCAATCCGGGTCAGGCCAATCGGCACGCCTTCCGCGTTGCAGCGGATCCGGAATGCCTCTGCGTAAGCGTCTAGCTCCAACGCGCAGCGCACGGCGCGGGCCGCATGATCGGGCTGGTCCAGCGGCGCATTGAAGATGCTCATGATCGCGTCGCCGATGAATTTGTCGATCGTCCCCTCGTGCTCAAGGATGATCTTGCAGGCGCCGTCCAGATACTCGTTCAGCACCTCGGACAGGCGTTCCGGCGAAAGCGCTTCGGAAAGCGTGGTGAAGCCGGCAACGTCAGTGAAGATGAAAGTCGCTTCCCGCCGCGACCCGGTGACCTTGAGAGCGCTCGGGTCCTCCATCAACTGTTTCACGACCGAGGGTGCGACGTAGCGCCCGAAGGCGCCTTGGACAAACTGGCGTTGCTTGCGTTCCGCTCGCCCGACCAGGACATCCGTCATCCATAGTGCGGCGGCCAGCGCGAAGGTGGGCGCGACCAGCGGAACGAAGGGCAACCCATAGCGGAACCCGAGAAGGCCACAAATCCACATGGCCGCAACGACGACCGCGCCAAGGCCGACCTTGCCCGGTACGCCCTGCCGGATGAACCCGATCCCGACGCCGATTGCGGCCACCGCCAGGTCGATCAACAGGCCGGAAAAAAGTCCCATCCGGGGGTGCCGCCGGCCTTCCAGGAGTTGCGAGACCCCCTGAGCCTGGACGAGGACGCCAGGCATGTTGCCATCGTCGCCATCGCGCACGATCGCCAGGGGCGTCCTGTGGCGGTCGGTGATCGACACCACGGCGCCAATGAGCACCACCTTGTCCTTCGTCCACGCGTCCGGCAGCAGGGCAAGCGCATCGGCAGGGAAAATCGGAAAGGGGAGTGTGTCCGCGTCAGGGCGTGGCCGCCAGGCCAGTTCAACGTTTTCACGGGTCGTGTCGCGCCCGATAGCCTTCAGGGCCCGCCGGGGAAAGCCCATTGGTTCACCGGCGCGGCTTTCCCCACCGTAGGTCCATCGGACTGTTCCGTCGAACGGGTCGGTCAGCAATGTGGCGGCCGCCCGCATTTCCTGGGGTACGAAGTCGTCGAGATAGGCCCGCTGGTCTTCGTCGACGACAGCGGGGTCGTTGGAATAGCTCACGAAGACCGGGGTCTTCATCATCCTGAGCGTGGCGCGCAGGCGGTCGTCCTTGGCGACTTCCGTCGGCTGGTCGAAGAGCAGGTCGATCCCGATGGCGCGGGGGTGCTTCTTGTCGAGCGCCTCAAGCAGGTCCGCCAGAAACGCCCTGTCGACCGGCGAGCGATAGGCGAACCGGCTGAGCGTGGACTCGGTTATAGCGGCCACCACGATGTCCTGCGACTGGGGCTCGGGTCTTTGCAGGGCGGCGAGCCTGATATCGCCAGCGATAGTCTCGAGATTCTTCAGGAAGCTCAGATAGTGGGTGCCGGTGCTGGCGATCACCGCAGCGGAAAGCGCTATGACGATTGCACCGAGGACGCTGCGGACCCGGCGGTCGAGCGTGAGCGCGGACTTCATGATCCGTCGCCCTTCGGCGCAACTGACTCAGGCTGGGACTGCGAGAGCTTGCGCAGCAGAGCGTCGGCTTGCTGAACGCAGCCCTTTTCCATCAGCCAGCCGACAAGCATCAGGTCGTTGTCAAACACTGCGGGCAGGATGTTGATCTTGATGGCGTACTCACGCCCGTTCGAGGAGATGACAAACGCATTGTCGCTCTCGAAACGGCTGAGCGGCGGGACCGGTTGGCGCGATTGACCAGCATTCCATCGGAAGTCCGCCCGCCACGAGCGGTCCACCGGGAAGACGATGAACGCGCCCTCGTCTATTGCCGTCGAGCGCCACCAGACGGGGGCCATACCCGCCTGGAGGCAACGTGGGCCGGGCCCCTCAACATCGATGAGCCAGGGGTCCGGCAGCGCCGACAGGTCTCCGCCAGAGCGCGTCACCCCGACGGACGTGGCGCGGGCGCTGCGGGTCGCGACGAGGGCGGCCAGGGCCAGCTTCGGATCGCTGGAAGTGGCTCCCGCCTGCATCGGCGGGCCTGAATAAGCGCCGCGCAACGTCACGCTTCGCCCATCTGAACCGATCAGAACGAGACGTTCGCCTTCGCGCAGCGTGACGGAGCGATCGCTGGGGATCGCCTGTCCGGGCTTGAAGCTGCTGCCGCGGGCCTCAAGGACGATCAGTCCGGCAGCGGCGGAAACGCCGGGGAGGAGGCCGCAAACCAGCGCCAGAGCCGCGATGAGGTTCTGACGTATCCTCACGGGTGGGCCGCGGCGCCGGCCGTCCGGAGGGTGGTGGCGCCGTCTCCGACGAGGCTGAAGGCCGCCCAAAACACCGGGTGCGCAGTCGATGACTGGGAGATGAGCTTGAGCTGTGCGATGCGAAGGGCTTGCGCTACGGTCGATCCGCCGCTCTCGCCCAGCGTCCTGAACATGGACGACATGAGGTCCATCGTAGCGGCGGACGGCACCTGCCAATGGCTGACGAGGAGGCTTCTGGCGCCCGCGTGGAAGAAGGCTTCGGCTAGCCCCCCGAGAGCTTCGCCGCCAAAACCCGCGGGCCCACCGGCCGTATTGCAGGCCGAGAGCACCACCAAAGATACGCGCAGCCGAAGTTGCGCCACTTCGCTGGAGTCGAGCAAGCCATCGTTCTGCTTGTCCAGCGGCGCGTCCGGCGGGGGGGTCAGCACCAGACCCGGTTCACCCTGGCAGCGGAGTTCGCCGGGCAGCAGTCCGTGAGTAGCGAAGTATAGGACCTGGAAGTCGCCAAGGGGCTGCGACCGCACCGCTGCCTCGGTGGCGTTGCCGCCCAGGAGCAGGCTGTCCGCCGATACGCCGAGGAGTTCGGCGACCTTCTTAACCTCTGCACGGGTCTCGGGCAGTGACGGGAGTGCAAGGAGCGCCTCCCGGTCCATGGGGCCGGACTGACGGCAGGACTGTCCCAGCCGCGACAGAGCCAGGGTCCGGTCACGCACAGGCGCCGCGCCAAGAACGGGATCGGCGATCGCCAGGAGGCGCCGGGGCGGAGCCGAGGCGGGCCTTGCGGTTCGCAGGGTGTAGAAAGCTCCGACCGACGGTGCCTGCGATATGGCCAGGCGCTGCGTGAGCCACTGGGCGCCCTTGTAGTCATCAACCTTTGGCGGGCTGGTCACGAGAAGACCCAGGGGCAGGCTCGCCAGGGGCCCCGACGACACGACGATCAGATGATCGATGCCTGTCAGGCCGGGGGCGATATCGCCGAACAGGCTCAGGTAGAGCGCGTGCGATCTCGCAAGGTCGAAGTCAGGGACCGGACCGCCCTGAGCCTGGAGGGTGCGACGCAGTTCCGCGACCGCCTCCGACAGGGAGGCCCGAGTGTCGGAGACCCGGCCCAGGTGCAGCCCTGAGCGACGGATCAGGAGCACAAACGAGGCCTTGCGCCCGATCAGGAAGGTCACCAGGGCCTCCTTGTCACCAAGTGAGCGTCGAAGCTCCAGCAGGTCGACGGGTTTGCGGTTCGCTTCCGTCGCGTAGTCCGGAAACTGCTGCGTCAGCGCTGAGTGCGCCGCCTCGGCACCCTTGGTCTGTTCATCCAAACGGTCGTGGAGATCGCCTTCCGACTTGCTGCTGCGGTCCTCGTCCGGAAGCGACTGCTCGTGGGCAAGTTCGAGGCGCAAGCGGTCCCGCTCGCGTTCCGCCGACTGTACGCGCTCGATTATGGCCGCCATCGCGGGATCGTCCGCGGCCTGACGGGCCGCAGCCCGCGCGATCGTCTGCTCGACAACTCCTGACTGAGGCGCCTCAAACGCGCCGAACGCTTCCGTGTAGAGGCCCTGCTTCTGATCGGCATCGTCCAGGGTCTGTCCGAAGGCGTAGATCGACGACACAAACGGAACGAGTTCCTCGGAGGTGAACACGCCACTGCGCT
>CANJXI010000133.1 GCA_947478785.1 Caulobacteraceae bacterium | reverse complement strand
TTCCTCATTATAATATTCGTCGGAGAAGCCGCCCTTGCGCCACCCCTTGGTGCAGCCGAGGACGCGAGCGATCTGGTTGTCGACCTGAACGCCGTCCGGGCTGGTGAACTTCTCGTGCTTGCAGGTCCTGGGCGTCGCCCGTCCATCCGTGGTGCCGTCCAGGTTCAGGCCGAAGCCCGCCTTGGTCTGCAGTTCGCTGAACGGGATGGGGTCCTCGACGGCCATCGGAACATAGCTGGACATCTCGCCGTTCGGGCCGCGGTTGAAATTGTGCCCGAAGGTGTGGCGCAACTCCTGGAAGTTCGCCTGCGCCTTGCCGTTGGCGATGTCGTCGGCGTTCAGCCCGGCGGGACATTCGGCCTTGATGCCGGGGGTCTCCTGAAACGCGTGATGCCAGCCGGTGATCACCAGGCCGATCGTGCCGGACTGCGGACCCGACGCCGCGGGGCCCACGGCGCCGCCCGCCAGCAGCAGCGAGCCAAGCAGCAAACCGGCGCGGGCGTTGCTCACCCGACCCTTCCGTTTGCCGCCCATTCCGTTCTCCCAATCGTATTTTTTGAAGGTGGAGTTACTCCGACAAATGTTACAGCAAAATTTCGTTCGCCCCAATGTCCCGTGCGCGTCCGCGGTGATCCGTCAAGCAAGTCCCCGTGAGCAAGGGGCCGCTCACGGCCCATTCACCGCCTCGACGACCTCGACGATGTTGCCGTCCGGATCCTGGGTCATGAAGAGACGGTAGCCTGGCCCCTTGGGCGGCAGCTTCATGGGCTTGGCCTCGTGGCCGTCCGCCTTGAGCGCCGCGGCGACCTTCGCGGCGTCCGCCACCATGATGAACAGCCAGCCCGAGCCCGCGCGGAAGGCCGTGGTGCAGGCCGCCAGCTTGCGGTGGACCGCGTCGGTGGCCTGGGCGGCCTGTTTGGCGCGCTTGGCCTTGCCCGCGGGGTTGCCGCAGTCGTCCAGGTACAGCGTGATCGGCCGCTGGTCGGGGAGGATGGTCGAGGCCAAGCTGATCTCGTGGTCGTTGTAGACCTTGTCCTTCTTGAGCGGGAAATACTTGGTGTAGTAGGCGACCGAGCGATTGAAGTCGCTCACCGGGTATTTGACCCCGTAGGTCCCCACCGCCGACTGAGCGACCGCCGCGCCGCCCAGGTTCAGGGTGCAAATCGCCGCCATGCCCGCCAGAAAAATCCTCATGATCCCTCCCTTTTTGTCAGATCGTTCTTGGGGTTATCAAACCATGCCCGGGACCCGCGCGAAAGGCTGTTGCGGCGCGGCGCGGCGCGGCGATGGAAGCACGGCTTGCCTGGGCGCCCCGCTCAAGCTAACCAGCATTGGACTGTATAATCCACGCGCCAGGCGGGCGGTAACAAGTCCACATCAGGAAGACATCGAGCGACTGCGGGCCAGCCCTCAGCAATCGTCTTCACAAGATCAGATGGGCAGCATTAGGGACGATCATCGATGAGCGGTTTCGACGAGGTTTTCGACTATGTCGTGGTCGGCTGCGGGGGCGGCTCGATGTGCGCCGGCCTGGTCATGCGCAAGGCCGGCAAGTCGGTGCTGATTCTCGAAAAAACCAATTACGCGGGGGGCACGACGGCGCGCTCCGGCGGCGTGATGTGGATCCCCAACAATCGCTTCATGAAGCGCGACGGCGTCGAGGACAGCTACGAAAAGGCGATGACCTATCTCGACGCCGTGGTCGGTGACCACAACGACACGCCCGGCGCGACGCGGGAACGGCGCGGCGCCTACGTGGTCGAAGGCGCCGAGATGGTGGATTTCCTGGTCGGCCAGGGCGTCAAGCTGAACCGCGTGGGCTATTGGCCGGACTATTACGACGAACTGCCCGGCGGCTCGGAGAAGGGGCGCACCGTCGTGGCCGAGCTCTTCGACGTCAACGAACTGGGCCCCTGGAAAAGCCGGCTTCGGCCCAACTTCCTGTCGGTCTACGCCACGCTCGACGAGGCCCTGTCGCTTCGCCACCTCAAGCACTCCTGGGCGTCCCGGTCCAACATGGCCAAGATCGCCGTTCGCACGATCGTCAGCAAGCTGACCGGCAAGCATCCGGTGACCGCCGGGGCGGCGCTGCAGGGCCGCATGCTGCAGGCGTCGCTGAAGGCGGGCGTCGATATCCGCACCGAGACGCCGGTCAGCGAACTGATCGTCGAGAACGGGGGGGTGAAGGGCGTGGCCACGGTGAAGGAGGGCCGGCCCTGGCGGGTTGGCGCGCGCCTGGGCGTCCTCGTGAACGCCGGCGGTTTCGCCCACAACCAGAAAATGCGCGACGAATACCAGCCCGGAACCTCGGTGAAGTGGACCATGACCGCCGAAGGCGACACTGGCGAGCTCATCCAGGAGATGATGCGCCATGGCGCCGCCATCGCCCAGATGGAGGAGATGGTCGGCAACCAGATGAGCATCCCGCCCGGCATGGAGGACAATCCGATCAAGCCGGTGGTCCAGGGCATGACGGCGGCGCCGCACGCCATCCTCGTCGACCAGACGGGGGTCCGTTACATGAACGAATCCGGTTCCTACATGGCCTACTGCAAGGGAATGCTGGAGCGTAACAACCTGGCCCCGGCCGTGCCCAGCTGGGCGATCCTTGACAGCCAGCACCTCAGCAAATACGGGCTGGTCGGCACCCTGCCTGGCACGCCGAAGCCCGAGCGCTGGTACAAGGAGGGCTTCCTCCACAAGGCCGACACCATCGAGGAGCTGGCGCGCCAAATCTCCATCGATCCCGCCACGCTCCGCGCCACGGTCGATCGTTTCAACGGCTTTGTCGCCAAGAACCACGACGATGATTTCGAGCGCGGCGAGCGCGCCTACGATCGCTGGCTGGGCGATACCTACGGCTCGCCCAACCCCAGTCTCGGTTCGATCAGCGAAGGTCCGTTCTACGCCTTGCAGGTCGTGCCGGGCGACGTGGGCACCTACGGCGGTGTGGTGACCGACGCCCACGCCCGCGTCTTGCGCGAGGACGGGGCGGTCATCCCCGGCCTGTACGCCACGGGCATCTCCACGGCCTCGGTCATGGGCCGGTCCTACCCGGGGGCGGGCTCCAGCGTCGGGCCGTCCTTTGTCTGGGGCTATGTGGCCGCCAAGCACGCGGCGTCGGCCGCGGCCTGACAAGCCGCCTTTCGACCGACCTTCGTCTAGACTAGGCGTCGGCAGGCGGGGGCGCTTGTCCGGCGCGGGGCGGCGAGGGCTGCTGGAAGATGCCCGCCAGGGCTTCGAGCACGAAGACCTCGACCGCGGCCGGCGCATTGCCGGGCCGGTGCGGCGCCAGGTGGGCCAGCGCGATCCGGCCGTGGGCGATCGAGAGCGCCAATATCGTCGAGGCCTGCGCGTCGGCCATCGGCATGGGAGCTCCCTCCGCCGCCAGCCGCTCGATCGATTCGAGGACCGGCCGGTAGGCCGGCCGGGCGGGACCCGGCAGGTCGCGCAGGGCGACGATGTCCATCTGCAGGGCGAACAGCAACTGGTATCGCGACGGCCGCTCCATGGCGTAGCGCACATAGGCGGCCATCTGCGCCGTCAGGCTGGCGAACGCGCCGCTCCCGTCGGAACGGCCCGCGCCCAGGGACATTTGCTCGCCCAGCTGGCGCCAGCATTCCTGGACGATCTCCGCCTTCATCGTCTCGGCGTTGGCGAAATGCGCATAGACGGAAGGCGCTGCGATCCCCGCCTCTCGGGCGATCGTCCGCAGGCTCAGATCGGACGCGGGCGAGCGATCCAGGATGCGCATGGCCGCCTGGATCACTTCAAGGCGAAGTCGTCCGCCTTCGCCACGCTGGTTGCGTCGCCTTTGCTGCACCGGCCCATCCATATCGAGCTGCCCCGACATGGGGATAGAGTCGGTTCGGCGCGGGCTCAAGCCGCCGCCTGGGGTCCTTCCCTCAGGCGGCCAAGCAGCGCCGATCCCGCCGGATTGCCGTCCAGCAGGTAGTTCTGCCGGTGGACGATCTGCCAGGCGCCGTCGGGCTGTCGGGCAAGCTGGATGCGGGAGGCGCTGAGCCGCATGATGAAGAAGCCGTCCTCGCCGTTCAGCATCACCTGGGTATGGCAGGTGGCGACCGCCCGATCGCCCTCGATCACCACGTGCGGGAGGGTCGAGACGTGCGCGCAGCCCTTCGCGACGAGGCTGAGGTGGCCCTTGTCCTTGGTGATGTCGGCGATCCGTTGGCGGCCTTCGAAGGCGGGCATGTCGCCGACGGCGTAGACCCCGTCCTCCACATAGCACTGGCCCACGGACTCGCCGTTCAGGCCGTCCACCGAATAGCCGTAGCCGCAGACCACCTGATAGATGGCGATCTGGTCCTCGAGCCGGCGCAGGCGCGCTTCGACCGATGCGTTTTCCATGATTTTTCTACCTTTTTCTTGTCTCAGCCGACCATGTAGCCGCCGGCGTCGCAGTTGATCGACTGGCCGGTGATGGTGCGGCTCTCGTCGCTGGCCAGGAACAGGGCCAGGTTGGAGATGTCCTCGGGCTGGGAGATGGTGCGCAGCGGCACGCCCATCAGCGCCTTGACCTTCCATTCATCGAAGGTGATGCCCTGTTCGGCGGAGATGCGCTTGCCCCAGTTGGTCCACAGGTCGGTCTCGATGCCGCCCGGCACCAGGCAGTTGCAGCGGATGCCGTACTGGCCGACTTCCAGCGCGACCGACTTGGTGTAGGAACGAAGCCCGCCCTTGGCGGCGGTGTAGTGGGTCTTGCGCGGCATGCCGGGCCAGGCGGCGGTCGACGAGAAGTTGACGATCGAGCCCGACTTGCGCTCCAGCATCGAGCGGTTCAGCACCTCGCGGGTGCACAGCATCGAGGCCGTCAGGATGACCCCGATCGTGTAGTTCCAGTTCTCCACCGTCTGTTCCCAGACGTACTTGTCCTGGCCGGGCACCGAGGCGTTGTTCAGCAGGATGTCCACCTGGCCGTGGGCGTCCATGGCGCGCTCC
>CANJXI010000132.1 GCA_947478785.1 Caulobacteraceae bacterium | reverse complement strand
CTCGACGTGCCCACCGCCGAATACCGCCTCTGCTACGTCGGCGTCGCCGACAATATCAATCCGGTCGGCATCGACTTCGGCAAGAGCTACATGATCCCGTTCACGCCCGAGCGGCTCAAGGAACTCTATCCAACCCCTCAAGCCTATCTGACCAAGATCGACCATCACCTGGACGAACTCGTTCGCGACGGCTGGTACCTGAAGGAAGACGCCGACGAGGCGCGGGCCCAGGCCGCCGAGGTCGCCAAGACTCTGCCCTGACGCTCCGTTTAGAGCGCGCCAAGGTCACGGGGATACGGGTTCGCCCGTCCGACGCGCCCTGGCTTCCCTCGCTTGAACGGGGACGGGCTTCGCTGGCCGCAGGCGAAGCAGGCTGCCGCTGTCGGTGAGCAGGTAAAGTAGTCCGTCGGGGCCGGTGTTAATGTCGCGGATCCGGCCGATCGCGTGCAGCACCGTCTCGCGCAGCACCTCCCGGTCGCCATCGACCACGACGCGGAAGAGGTCGCCGCGCTTCAGCGAGCCGGCGAATAGATTGTCCTTCCAGAGGGGGAAAGCCTCGCCGGTATAGACCGCCAGGCCGCCCAGGGCCGGTGAGGGTTCGAAGTTCGCCACCGGCTGCTCCATCCCCTCCGCTTCGGTGTGGGCCGGGACCGGCCTGTCGTCGTAGCGGTGGCCCCAGGTGATCACCGGCCAGCCGTAGTTGCGGCCTCGGCGGATGTGGTTGATCTCGTCCCCGCCGCGAGGGCCGTTCTCCGTCTCCCAAAGTTCGCCCTTGCGGTCGAACGCCAGGCCCACCGGCACCCGGTGCCCATAGGTCCAGATGTAGGGATAGGCGCCAGGCCGATCCACGAAGGGGTTGTCAGGGGGAACCTTGCCCTCGTCGGTGAGCCGCAGGATCTTGCCGACCGGATCGGCCAGGATCTGCGGCGGCGCCTTATCGAGCGGGCCTTCCCAGAAATTGATCGAGTCGCTCGTTCCCACATAGAGGTAGCCCTGGCTGTCCCACGCCATCCGCGCCGAGGAACTGAGCTCGCTGCGGAAAGTGAGCAGCACCTGATTATCCTCCCAGCGCCCCGCGTTGATCCGTCCCCGCGCCACGGTCACAGCGGTCTCCCGTGGCACGGGCGGAACATTCGCGGCGTAGGTCAGATAGATCCAGCCGTTGCGGCGGTAGTCGGGGTGCAGGCTGACGTCCATGAGCCGGCGGCGGAAGGCGTCGTTCAACACGCCCGGAACCGGGGTTCCCTGGACAGCGCGGGGCGTCAGGTGGCCCTTGTCCACCACGCGCAGCGCCCCGCCGGTCTCGGTGATCAGGATCTTGCCGCCGGGCAGGAAGGCGAAACCGAAGGCCGGACCGACCTGCGCCACGGTCTCCACCGTGAAATCGGCGACGTCGGTGCGGACCACGCCCGTTGGCAAGGACGCGGTCTGCGGGCCAATCATCTTGGCGATCGCCTCGGTGACCAGGCCTCCGGCGGCGGCCACGCGCCGCTCGCGCAGGAAAGCGACCAGCTCGCCCGTCTCGGCCCCGGAAAGCGCGCCCCCGAAAGCCGGCATGCCACCAGCCGGGTAGCCGTCTCTGATACTGCGGGCCAGGCTCTGGTCGTCGTCGCCGTGCAGCAGGTTGTCGCTCAACAACGAAGGCCCAGCGCTTCCACTGAGATTCGCCCCGTGACAGCCCGCGCAGGTCGTCGCGAACCGATGCGCGGCGGCGGCTGAAGGATCGGGACCGGATCGGGCCGGGGGCTGCGCCCGCGCCAGGGTGACGCCAACAACGCTCGCCGCGACCAACGACGTAACCCAGACCCTCATTCTCGTCCCCCCCGATTGCGAGTTGGAATCCTTACGCGCCAGCGCCCGCCTAGGCGAGCGGCAGGTGGCGGATCGTCGAAACCAACGTCCCGCGACACACTGGGACGAACTCGTGGCAAACTGGGCAGGCCCCGCCACATTATCGCCTGGATGACGCCTGTGAGAGACAACGACGAGAGGCCGGTTCTCGTCGCCGGCGCCAGCGGCTTCGTGGGCAGCCATACAGCCCGGCTGCTGGCCGGCAGGGGACGCAAGGTGCGCGTCCTGTTGCGCAAGACCAGCAGCCAGGAGGCGCTGAAAGGGCTGGATGTCGAGGTGCTCTACGGCGACGTCCTCGATCCCGCCTCATTGCGCGCGGCGATGTCCGGCTGCGGGACAGTCTTCTACAGCGTGGTGGATCCGCGGTTCTGGCTGACCGACCCGACGCCGCTCTATCGCAACAACGTCGATGGGCTGGTCAATGCAATGGACGCGGCTCTCGAATGTGGCGCGCAACGCTTCATCTTCACCAGCAGCATGGCCACGCTCGGGCTCAATCCCAATGGGCCGGTGACGGAGGACATACCCTTCAACTGGCTGGACCGGGCGTCGCCCTACATCCGCGCCCGTCTCGAGGCCGAGGCGCGGTTCCTCGCCTATTGCCGGGAGAAGGGTCTCCCGGGCGTCGCGCTTTGCGTCGCCAATACCTATGGGCCTGACGACTACCAGCCCACCCCGCACAACGGCGCACTCTGGGGCGTGGCGAGTGGCCGGGTGAAGACAGGCATCGACGTCGGCCAGCCAACCGTCGACATCCGCGACGTGGCGGAGGCGGCTCTGCTCGCCGAGACGCGGGGCAAGCTGGGCGAGCGCTACATCATCGCCAATGAATATGTGCGCAACCGCGACTTCTTCGCCATGGCCGCGGCGGAGCGGGGCTTGCCGGCGCCACGACTGCTTCCGGCCCCGCTGGCGTACGGGTTTGCCTGGGCGGCGGAAAGGGTCATGAAGCTCTTGCGTCGCAAGGACTACTTCCTCAGCGCCGACGCCGTGTTTCTCTCGGACGTGTTCAAGGAAATGGATAACTCCAAAGCCCGGCGCGACTTGACCTGGAACCCACGACCCGTGACCCAGACCGTCCGCGACGCCGTCGATTGGTTCGCGCGGCGCGAACAGCAAACATCGGCGCCCGAGCGCTTTTGAAAGCCTGGCCAACGCAAGAACCGTCGTCATCTTGACCCTGATGGCGCGTTCGCGCAGGACGGGCCATGACCCAGCCTCACAATCTCCAGGGCCCCGAGGTCCTCCCCGCCTCCGGTGGCGCCCCGCGCTCGCTCGTCATCCTGCTGCACGGCTATGGGTCGAACGGCGACGACCTGATCGGCCTGGTCCCGCATTGGCAAGGCGCGCTGCCGGACACGGTGTTCATGTCGCCCAACGCCCCGCAGCCCTGCCCCGGCGCGCCCGGCGGGTATCAATGGTGGCCCCTGACCAGCCTCAGCCCCGAATCGCGCGCCGCCGGCGTCCGCCAGGCGGCCCCGATCGTGGATGCGTTCATCGACGGTGCGCTCGCCCGCTGGGGTTTGACGGAGAGCAAAGTCGCCCTCGTTGGGTTCAGCCAGGGCACGATGATGGCCCTGCATGTGGGCCCCAGGCGCCCCCGCGCGCTGGCCGGGGTCGTGGGTTATTCCGGCATGCTGGCAGACCCTGACGCACAGGCCTCTGAACTCCTGACCCGCCCGCCCCTGCTGCTCGTCCACGGAGACGCCGACCCTATGGTTCCGGTCGCCGCGCTGCGCCAGGCGGAGGCGGTGTTCAGGCCCCTCGGCTTTGAGGTCTCGGCCCATGTCTCGCCAGGGCTGGGCCACGGCATCGATCCTGCGGGCCTGAGGCTCGGCGAAGAGTTCCTTGGACGAGTCCTCGCCTGAAGCCGCTCCCGGCGGTCAGTAAATCACCACGCTGCGGATGCTCTCGCCCTTGTGCATCAGGTCGAAGGCGTCGTTGATCCGTTCGAGCGGCATGGTGTGGGTGATCATCGGGTCGATCTCGATCTTGCCGTCCATGTACCAGTCGACGATCTTCGGCACGTCAGTCCGGCCCCTCGCCCCGCCGAAAGCCGAGCCTTTCCAGACCCGGCCGGTGACGAGCTGGAACGGCCGCGTCGAGATCTCCTTGCCGGCCTCGGCCACGCCGATCACCACGCTCTGACCCCAGCCGCGGTGACAGGCCTCCAGCGCCTGGCGCATGACGTCCGTGTTGCCGGTGCAGTCGAAGGTATAGTCGGCGCCGCCGCCGGTCAGCTGAACCAGGAGCGCCACAACATCGCCATCCACGGTCTTCGGATTGACGAAATGGGTCATGCCGAAGCGCTTTCCCCACGCTTCGCGGTCCGGGTTGATATCGACGCCGATGATCATGCCGGCGCCCACCATCTTCAGGCCCTGAATGACGTTGAGCCCGATGCCGCCCAGGCCGAAGACCACGCAGTTGGCGCCGGCCTCCACGTCGGCCGTATTGACGACCGCGCCCACGCCCGTGGTGACCCCGCAGCCGATGTAGCAGGCCTTGTCGAACGGGGCGTCGGTACGGATCTTGGCCACAGCGATCTCCGGCAGCACGGTGTAGTTCGAGAAGGTCGAGCAGCCCATGTAGTGGAACACCGTCTGGCCCTTGTGGGAGAACCGGCTGGTGCCGTCGGGCATCAGGCCCTGGCCCTGGGTCGGGCGTATCGCCGTGCAGAGATTGGTCTTGCGCGAGAGGCAGCTTTTGCACTGCCGGCATTCGGGCGTGTAGAGCGGGATCACATGGTCGCCCGGCTTGACGCTGGTGACGCCCGGCCCGACCTCCACCACCACGCCCGCGCCCTCGTGGCCCAGGATGGAGGGGAACACGCCCTCGGAGTCCAACCCGTCCAGGGTGTAGGCGTCGGTATGGCAGACGCCGGTGGCCTTGATCTCCACCAGCACCTCGCCGGCCCGCGGCCCCTCGAGGTCCAGTTCGACGATCTCCAGCGGCTGCTTGGCGGCGAAGGCCACGGCGGCTCGGGTCTTCATGCGGACATTCCCTCGGTTGCTCCGCACCGAGATAGGCCAAGTCGACCGAGGTTGTGAAGGCCCGCTAGGGGCTGTGGACTCTTAGGATTCCCCACGCCTGCGAAGCGTGATTCAAGACTGTCTTTTGGAGGCAGTCTTGGGTGTGATGGATCGGCTGGTGCTGAGCGATGGTCAGTGGGAGCGGATCGCGCCGCTGATCATCGGCCGCCCG
>CANJXI010000131.1 GCA_947478785.1 Caulobacteraceae bacterium | reverse complement strand
CCGCGCCAGCCGACGCACCGCCGCCGCATCAAAGTCGTCCCGCAATACAATCGACCCCATCCGACCACTCCTCTCCAACAAGAAGCGTGAATCACTGTTCGGCCCTCAGGGGAATCCCCGAGTCTGCGTCAGCGGCGCTTGGTATTAGAAGTTTTGCTCTTCGCCCGGAACGGCGATCACGGTGAAATTTGAATGATTATAATACTGGATGGCGTGCCCAAGGGTTTCGCCGGGGATCTCGTCCTCGACATAGGTGTAGAGCGGCCGGCCCCGATAGGCCCAGGCCTTCACCTTCGGCGTGCCGGGCGGCGCGGTCACGCCCCGGGCTTCGAGGAACGCCGGGTCGGAAACGTCCTCGATGGTCCACTCGCCAACGGGTTTGGCGTTGGCCGCCGCGCGATAGGGCCGCCAGCGTCGCGAGCACTCGTCAGGGGCTCCGCACAGCGCCGACCAGTACACCGCCGCGTCGCCGGGGTCGTCGCAGGTCAGCAGGTCGACGGCGTCGAGCTCCGCGCAGGAGAAGGCGTAGAGGCTCTTGCCGTCGGCGGCGGTGTAGATGTCGCCCACGACGGTGAAGCGGGTGCGGATCTGCGGCGGCAGGGGCGTGGCGCGCCGATAGACGGCGGGGGTCAGCCGGTCCTCGACATCGACGTCGGTGAGCCCGTCCGGAAGCACGTAGAGCGCTTCGCCGTTGTAGGCGTACTGCTTGGCGCCGCCGATGTTGTCGACGATCGACCATTTGCCGCTGACCTTGCCGAAACCGGGCGCGGCGATCGGCTGCAGGATCTCCGTGGAGCTGGACGAGGCCCGCTGGATCCGCGCCTCCCGGCGCACATAGGCCAGCCGGCCATCCGCGGTCGCCAGCACCAGCCCCTCAGGACGCCGGACGAGTTTGAAACCCGGCGGAAAGTCCAGCGGGGCCTTGGCCGGGAACCATCCTGTCCTGTTGCGCAGGTTGATGGAGGCTCCGTTCACCTCGCCCGGCCGGTGGTCCTTCACGGAGGTGTAGAGCGGATGTCCCTCATAGGCCCATTGCCGGGCCCCGTCCTCGCGGGCGATGAGCGACCAGTCGCCCTCCGCCTTGGCGCCCGCGGCGGCCAGGAAGGGCGGCCACTTGTCGACGCAGGTCTTCCGAGTGTTCACCGACGGCAGGGCGAAGATGCCGTACATCTGTCCGTTCTGCGTTTCATGACGCTGGTTGACGCACATCGACTTGCCCGGCGTGCCCTCGTCGACGATCCAATGGTAGAGCGTCATCCCTGAAGCTGTGACGAAGACGGGACCGTCTTCCGTCATCTGCACCCGCACCGGGGGTTGATCCGCCCCCGCGGCCAGCGCGGTCCCGGACAGGGCCATCCAGCCACAGAACGCGGCTATCAGATGCGCCAGTCGACGCATCCTGGATGGCCGGGCTGGACTCAAGTGAGCATTTCCCCGAGCTCCCGGGCGGTCTCCATGGATTGCGTGCCCCAGCTGGCCAGCGGCACGCCGTAGAGACGCTGCAGGGTGTAGCCCAGCCGGGTGCCCGCCTCGCCCTTGCCGTCGATGTGCAGGCCGGTCTTGACGCGGCCGTTCAGCTTGCCGGCGGTGAACATCGGGATGCCGGAGACCGAGTGGGTCTTGGCGAGGTTGCAGTCGGAGTGGGCGTAGAGCAGCGAGTGGTCGAGCAGCGAGCCGTCGCCCTCGGGCGTGTCCGCCATGGCCTTGATCAGATAGGCCCAGGATTCCATGGCGCGCCCGACGAACCAGGAGGCGTTGGGCTGGTAGCCCAGCGTGGCGTCCATGGGCTCTTCGTGGGTGTAGCTGTGGTGGGTCTTTTCCTGGCCGTTCCGGGTCAGCGACGAGCCGCTGTCGGAATAGACCATGTTGAACACCTTGGTCTGGTTGCAGGAGAGCGCCATGACCAGCAGGTCGGCCATCGCTTTGTGCCGCTCGGCGACGCGCTCGACATCGAGGCCGACGGGCATGTCCTTCGGCTTCTGGCCGGGGATCTTGCAGTTCGGCGCGGGCGGCGGCTTCTCGAGTTGCAGGGCCAGCCGGTTCTCGAGCTCGCGCACGGAGGTGTAGTACTGGTCGAGCCGCGCCCGGTCGGCCGCGCCCAGCGTCTGCTCCATCGCCTTGCTCTGCTCGGTGATGCTGGACAGCACGCTCTTGCGGATCATCACCTTGGGATCGGGCGTGAAGTTCGCCGAGTTCGGGTTCACGAAGTCGGCCCCGAAGACCTTCTGGTAGAGTTCCACCGCCGAGATGTCCGCCGGGTTCATGGAATCGGCGTCGCGGAAGCTGAGGCTGTCGCGCGGCTGGCCCGTGGCGGCCAGGCTCAGCGTGCTGAACCGGCTGCCCGCGCCGATCCGGTCGGAGACCGCGCAGTCGAGGCTCTGGCCGGGCTTGGAGCCGCGGGACACCGGGGCCGAGCCGCAGCGCAGCGCCACCCAGCCGGAGTAGTGGCAGAGGTTGGGCCGGCCGTCGTTGAACACGTTGAAGTTCGTGAAGACGTTGACCTGCTCCTTGACCGCCGACAGCGCTTCCAGCTGCTTGGGAAGCGCGAAGCCCGCGCCGGTCGTCTTCGGCACGAAGATGTTGGAGTCGACGCCCAGGCCCCAGAACCAGGTGCCGAACCGCATGGGCAACGGCTTGCCGGTGTCGGCCATCGCCGTCCCGTTGCCATCCAGGAACACGTCCAGCAGCGGCAGCGACACGGCGACCGCGGCGCCGTTCATCACACCGCGCAGAACCCTGCGGCGGCTCAGTCCGTCAGTTTTGATCGGCATGGCTTTTTTCATCCTTGGGCGTGTTCCTGGCCACCATCGCCGGCTTCGATTCCGGGGCGACGGCAAAGAACGACTTGCTGAAAATTATCAGGCTCAACATGTCGTCGATCCGATAACTGCGGTTGTCCAATTCGGTTTGATAGTACTTCAGAAGCGGGGCCTCGCGCGCGCCGGGGGCGCGGCCCACGCTGTAGCCGTAGAGGCGATTGACGATGCAGGACCGCAGCGCCGGTTCGTCCCGCACGGCGCGGCCGAGACCCGCCGCATCGGTGAACGCCGCCTTGTTCAGCGTACCGCTGGCGTCGATCTTGGAGCCGTGGTCGCTCTGCCGGTACTGGCCCGCCCCGTCGAAGTTCTCGAGCGCCAGGCCCATCGGGTCGGTCATGGCGTGGCAGCCCTTGCAACTGGCGACCTTGGCGTGGACCGACAGCCGGTCCCGGGCGGTCAGCGCCTTGGCGCTGGGCTCCTCGAAGGACGAGAAGTCGACGTTGGGCGGCGGGTCGGGCACGGTCTGGCAGAGCAGGATCTCGCGCAGCGCCCGGCCGCGGCGCGTCGGCGAGCTGCGGCCCGGGTGGGCGTGCTGCGCCAGGAAGCCCACGGACGTCAGCAGGCCCGTGCGCGGGTCGTCCGGCGCGAAGTCGTAGGCCTGCCAGCCCTGGGAGCCCCGGTTCACCGGCACCTGGTAGATGGCGCCCAGGTCCGAGCTCATGAAGGTGTGCTTGGTAGTGAACAGGTCGCGGTAGTCGCCCTTGCGGACCATCAGGTGGTCGACCACCGTGCGCAGCACCTGCTCGCGGGCTTCCTGGGCGACCTTGATGCTGAAGGCCGGGTAGATCTCGCCGTCCTTGGTCAGGGTGTCGAACGCCTCGAGCACCAGGTCATCGGTGAAGAAGGCCCGCAGGCCGCGCTCGAACTTCGGAGAATCGAGCATGCGCGACACCTGCTTGCGCAGGCCCGCCGGGCTGTTCAGCCCGCCGTTTTCGGCGGCCTTCAGCAGGTCCTCGTCGGGCGCCGAGTCCCACAGCAGGTAGCTCAGCCGCGAGGCCTTGGAATAGCCGTCGAGGCGCCAGGCGCCGGCCTGGCCGGGATCATGCTCGGCGGTCTCGGTGATGAACAGGAACTGCGGCGAGACCAGCATCCCCGCCAGGCTGAACGCCAGGCCGGAGTAGAAATCGCCAGCCGGCTTGACGGCCTCGCCGGCCATCTCCACGGCAGCCGACAGTTCCGCTTGCGTCAGGGGCCGCCGATACAGCCTGCGTCCGGCGCCGGACAGGAACGCCCGCGCGCAGGCGTCGTCGCGCTGGTCAATCGCCTTGGGGCGGCACGGCACGAAGATCTCCCGATGCTTCGGGTCCAGGATCTGCTTCGCCATCGAGCGGGCCGTGGAATCCAGCGGATCCACCACGCCGGGGGTCAGGCCGGCCTTGGCGGCGCCGACGGCGACCAGGCCGCTGGTCCGGTTAACCGGCGCGAACCGGACCTTCGCCACGATGTCCGGGCCGAAGATGTCGGCGATGGTGTTGGCGTACTGGGTCTGGGTCAAAAGCCGCATCGTCGGCGCCACCGGCGCGATGGCGGGTTCCGTGGTCGTCTGGGACGCGTTGACGCCCGCCTGCGATGCGTTGGCGGCCGTCGCCCCGGGCTTGTCGGTGGCGCAGCCCAGGAGCAGCGAGCCGCCCAGCATGGCCAGGGCGGCGGTGCGGGAAAGTCGGGAGAGGCTCATTGCGGTTGCGCCGTCGTTGCGATGGCCACGCGCTGCTGCCGCGGCTGTCCGAGTGTGGGATGCACTATGAAGGTCCGTACTGTGTTGATGCGATAGGCGGCCGAGATCGCCGTGCACTGGCCGGTGATGGGGTCCGGAAGGCCGTCGGCGTAGCGATGCGCCGCGCGGAATTCCGAGGCGGGATTGAGGTTGCCCGAATTCACCGCGATGCTGTGGGCCTTCTGCATGTTCCACCAGACCCTCAGGTCCTCATAGCCGGCCAGCATGCCGCTCGGGCGCGGGCCCTCGAGCGGGATGCGCAATTGCAGGTCGTGGATTCTGCGCTCGCCGGTGGCGGCTATCCAGCGCAGCGGCAGCCTGGCGACCGGAATGGCCTGGGTGATCAGGACGCCGTCGACGATCTTGCCGCGGGTCCTGGAGATGAACTCGGGGAGGCGAGTATCCACGCGCTGGGTCAAGAGCGGGATATACTGGCCGTTCGGATCGCGCCCCAGCCGGTCCAGGCCCTTGTAGATCACCACATCGACGTCCGGATCGTTCTTCTCGTCATCGACCCCGGAGATCTCGATCAGGATCCGGTTCGAGGGGTTCGAGTAGATTTCCTCATTATAATATTCGTCGGAGAAGCCGCCCTTGCGCCACCCCTTGGTGCAGCCGAGGACGCGAGCGAT
>CANJXI010000130.1 GCA_947478785.1 Caulobacteraceae bacterium | reverse complement strand
GGGCGTCGACCCGCGCCACGCCGACCAGCAGGTCCGCGGCGTGGTCTCGCTGCCCTCCGGCACCGGCCGTGACGTCCGCGTCGCCGTCATCGCCAAGGACGCCAAGGCCGCCGAGGCCACCGCCGCGGGCGCCGACATCGTCGGGGCCGAGGACCTGGTGGAACGCATCCAGGGCGGGTTCATGGAGTTCGACCGGGTGATCGCCACTCCCGACATGATGGCCCTGGTGGGCCGTCTGGGTAAGGTGCTGGGCCCGCGCGGCCTGATGCCGAACCCGCGCGTGGGCACCGTGACGCCCAACGTCGGCCAGGCCGTGAAGGACGCCAAGGGCGGGGCCATCGAGTTCCGCACCGAGAAGACCGGCATTATCCACGCCGGCATCGGCAAGGCGAGCTTCACGGAGGACCAGATCCTGGCCAATGTGCGCGCGCTCGTCGACGCGCTCAACAAGGCCAAGCCGACCGGCGCCAAGGGCACCTACATCAAGAAGATCAGCCTCTCGTCCACCATGGGCCCGGGCTTCAAGATCGACGCAGGCTCGATGGGCGCGTAAGCGCTCCGACGATAGGCTGACAATCCAGGGCGGCGGCGACGTCGCCCTTTTTTGTTTCCAGGGGCCGGCAGCGATGTGGCGGGCGCGGTTGAGTTCCCAGCCGCCTTCGTGTATCAGCCGCGCCTTCTAGAGTTTCGCCGCCTTCACGGGCGGTGAAGGACGGGACGCGAGACACCTGCGTCCCATCCTGTCCAAGAACTGCGTAGCCTCGGGGGTCACCCGGGGCCGGAACGTGAAGGCGGGCCCGCCTTCAGCCGCAGGGAGACGGGAAGATGAGTTTCCGCCCATCGCACCGCGATGAGCGCGAGGCTGCGGCTTTCCTATCGGACAGGTGACCAACCGGCGCGTGCGCTCCCGCATGCGTCGAACCTGAGTATGGAGACCGCAATGGACCGCGCTCAAAAGCAGGAAGCCATCGAGACGCTCAAGGGCGTGTTCGACGGCGCCGGCGCCGTGGTCGTGACCCACTACATGGGTCTGACCGTTGCGGAAATGACCGATCTGCGGGGCCGTCTTCGTCAAGAAGGCGCCCAGCTGAAGGTGGTGAAGAACACGCTCGTGCAGAAGGCTCTGAACGGCTCGGTCGGTGAAGCGGGCGACGCCCTCTTCAAGGGCCCGGTCGCCATCGCCTTCGGCCCGGACGTGAGCGCAGCCGCCAAGGTCGCGACCCAGTACGCCAAGGACAACGAGAAGTTCACCGTTGTCGGCGGCCTCATGGGTGAACAGGTTCTGGACCAGGCTTCGATCAAGGCGCTCGCCGCCCTGCCGTCGCTCGACCAGCTCCGCGCCAAGCTCATCGGCCTCCTCCAGGCGCCCGCGACCAAGATCGCCGGCGTGCTGCAGGCTCCGGCGGGCCAGCTCGCGCGTGTCTTCGGCGCCTATGCCGCCAAAGACGCCGCCTGATCGTCATCTTCGCAAAAACACATCGAACCCAAAGGACCTAACCCATGTCGAAACTTGAAAAGCTGGTCGAAGACCTGTCCACCCTGACCGTCCTGGAAGCCTCCGAGCTCTCCAAGCTGCTGGAAGAAAAGTGGGGCGTCTCCGCCGCCGCTCCGGTGGCCGTGGCCGCCGCCGGCGGCGGCGCCGCCGCGCCGGTTGAAGCCGCCGAAGAGCAAACCGAGTTCACCGTTGTCCTGACCGCCGGTGGCGAGAAGAAGATCAACGTGATCAAGGAAGTCCGCTCGGTCCGTCCGGACCTCGGCCTGAAGGAAGCCAAGGACCTGGTCGAAGGCGCCCCGCAGAACGTGAAGGAAAACGTCTCCAAGCAGGAAGCCGAAGAAGTGAAGAAGAAGCTGGAAGAAGCCGGCGCCTCCGTCACCATCAAGTAAGCCGTGGCCCCGCAGCGCGGGGACATGAATTCGGAAAGGGCCGGAGAGCGATCTTCGGCCCTTTTTCGTGCGCTTCGCATTCCGGTCCACACGACAGGAAAAATAAGGGCAGGGGCTTCACAATCGTCCGCGAAGCGCCTATCTGGGCTCCTTCGCAAATCATTCCGATTCCCGTGCAGCGCGCGTGCGCGCTCTCGTGAACCGGTTTCTTGCGCGTGAAATGTCCCGAGGCATGGTCCGCAGCCCTCCGACCATGCGAAGGGGCGCTCCCGACGTAACAGGGAGCCTTCCAGCGTCCGGCTTTCCCGACCGGGGAGGTTGAGGGTGGACGCAGGATCTTAAATTCCGACGCCCGGGGTCCGTTCCCGGCGTCCTCAAGGGACACAGATGGCTCAGACCTTCACCGGCATGAAGCGGATCCGCAAGTCGTTCGGCCGCATCCCCGAAGCAGTCCAGATGCCGAACCTGATCGAGGTTCAGCGCTCCTCCTACGAACAGTTCCTGCAGCGCGAGACGCGCTCGGCGGACCGCCGGGACGAGGGGATCGAGGCGGTCTTCAAATCCGTCTTCCCGATCAAGGACTTCAACGAGCGCGCGGTGCTCGAGTACGTCTCGTACGAGTTCGAAGAGCCCAAGTACGACGTCGAGGAATGCGTCCAGCGCGACATGACCTACGCCGCGCCGCTGAAGGTGAAGCTGCGCCTCATCGTGTTCGAGACCGACGAGGAAACCGGCGCCCGCTCCGTGAAGGACATCAAGGAGCAGGACGTCTACATGGGCGACATCCCGCTGATGACGGAGAAGGGCACCTTCATCGTCAACGGCACCCAGCGGGTCATCGTCTCGCAGATGCACCGCTCGCCCGGCGTGTTCTTCGACCACGACAAGGGCAAGACTCACGCCTCGGGCAAGCTGCTGTTCGCCGCCCGCGTGATCCCCTACCGCGGCTCCTGGCTGGACTTCGAGTTCGACGCCAAGGACATCGTGTTCGTCCGCATCGACCGCCGCCGCAAGCTGCCGGCCTCCACCTTCCTGATGGCGCTGGGCATGGACGGGGAGGAGATCCTCTCCACCTTCTACAACACGCTCACCTACGCCAAGCGGGTCGAGAAGAAGGGCGCGGCCGGCGGCTGGGCCACGGCCTACCAGCCCGAACGCTGGCGCGGCATGAAGCCGGACTTCCCGCTGATCGACGCCGACACCGGCGAGGAAGTGGCCCCGGCCGGCACCAAGATCTCCGCCCGTAACGCCAAGAAGTTCGCCGACGCGGGCCTCAAGACCCTGCTGCTGGCGCCCGAGGCGCTGACCGGCAAGTACTTGGCCAAGGACCTGGTCAACCCGGCCACCGGCGAGATCTACGCCGAAGCCGGCGACGAACTGAACCCCGAGCTGCTGGCGGCCCTGGAAGAACAGGGCTTCGACACCCTCGACGTCCTCGACATCGACGACGTCTCGATCGGCGCCTACATCCGCAACACGCTGCGCGTGGACAAGAACACCGCCCGCGAGGACGCGCTGTTCGACATCTACCGGGTCATGCGCCCGGGCGAGCCGCCGACGGTGGAAGCGGCCGAAGCCATGTTCAAGTCGCTGTTCTTCGACGGCGAGCGCTACGATCTGTCCTCGGTCGGCCGCGTGAAGATGAACATGCGCCTGGAGCTCGACTGCCCCGACGACGTGCGGATCCTGCGCAAGGAAGACGTGCTGGCGGTGCTGAAGACGCTGGTCGGCCTGCGCGACGGCCGTGGCGAGATCGACGACATCGACAACCTCGGCAACCGCCGGGTCCGTTCAGTGGGCGAGCTGCTGGAGAACCAGTACCGGGTCGGCCTGCTCCGCATGGAGCGCGCCATCAAGGAACGCATGAGCTCGGTCGATATCGACACGGTCATGCCGCACGACCTGATCAATGCGAAGCCGGCCGCCGCGGCCGTGCGGGAGTTCTTCGGCTCCTCGCAGCTCTCGCAGTTCATGGACCAGACCAACCCGCTGTCGGAAATCACCCACAAGCGCCGCCTTTCGGCGCTTGGCCCGGGCGGCCTGACGCGGGAGCGGGCGGGCTTCGAAGTCCGCGACGTGCACCCGACCCACTACGGCCGGATCTGCCCCATCGAGACGCCGGAAGGCCCGAACATCGGCCTGATCAACAGCCTGGCCACCCACGCGGTGGTCAATAAGTACGGCTTCATCGAGAGCCCGTACCGGCGGATCAAGGACGGCCAGACGACCGACGAGGTCGTCTACATGTCGGCCATGGAAGAGGCCAAGCACGTCATCGCCCAGGCCAACATCAAGCTGGACAACGGCCGGATCGTCGATGACCTGGTCCCCGGCCGGGTGAACGGCGAGCCCTCGCTGCTGCCGCGCGACACCGTCGACCTGATGGACGTCTCGCCCAAGCAGGTGGTCTCGGTCGCGGCATCGCTGATCCCCTTCCTCGAGAACGATGACGCCAACCGCGCGCTCATGGGCTCGAACATGCAGAAGCAGGCCGTGCCGCTCATCCAGACGGATGCGCCGCTGGTCGGCACCGGCATGGAAAGCATCGTGGCGGTGGACTCCGGCGCGGTCGTCGTGGCCCGCCGCTCGGGCATCGTCGAACAGATCGACGGCACCCGCATCGTGGTCCGCGCGACGGAAGAGACCGACCCCACCAAGCCGGGCGTCGATATCTACCGGCTGCAGAAATTCCAGCGGTCCAACACCTCGACCTGCATCAACCAGCGTCCGCTGGTGCGCGTGGGCGACCGGATCGCGGCCGGCGACGTGGTCGCCGATGGTCCCTCGACGGACCTGGGCGAGCTGGCGCTGGGGCGTAACACCCTCGTCGCCTTCATGCCCTGGAATGGCTACAACTTCGAAGACTCGATCCTGATCTCCGAGCGCATCGTGCGCGACGACATCTTCACCTCGATCCACCTCGAGGAATTCGAGGTCATGGCCCGCGACACCAAGCTGGGCCCGGAAGAGATCACCCGCGATATCCCCAACGTCGGCGAGGAAGCGCTCCGCAACCTCGACGAAGCCGGGATCGTGGCGATCGGCGCTGAGGTCCTGCCGGGCGACATCCTGGTGGGAAAGGTCACGCCGAAGGGCGAGAGCCCGATGACGCCGGAAGAAAAGCTGCTGCGCGCCATCTTCGGCGAGAAGGCCTCCGACGTCCGCGACACCTCGCTGCGCCTGCCGCCGGGCGTCGCCGGGACGATCGTCGAGGTCCGAGTGTTCAACCGGCACGGCGTCGACAAGGACGAACGCGCCCTGGCCATCGAACGGTCGGAAATCGACCGGCTGGGCAAGGACCGCGACGACGAATTCGGCATCCTGAACCGCAACATGACCTCGCGCCTGCGCACACTTCTCGTTGGGAAGACCGCCGTATCGGGGCCGAAGGGCCTGGGCCGCGGCAAGATCGAAGCCGACAAGCTGGAAGAGATCTCGCCCGGTCTGTGGTGGCAGATCGCCGTCGACGACGACGCGGTGATGGTTGAACTGGAGGCCATGCGCCGCCAGTTCGACGAGGCCCGCAAGCGCCTCGACCGCCGCTTCGAGGACAAGGTCGACAAGCTGCAGCGCGGCGACGAGCTGCCGCCTGGCGTGATGAAGATGGTCAAGGTGTTCGTGGCGGTGAAGCGCAAGCTTCAGCCCGGGGACAAGATGGCCGGGCGGCACGGCAACAAG
>CANJXI010000129.1 GCA_947478785.1 Caulobacteraceae bacterium | reverse complement strand
TCCAACCACGTCTTCAAGGACTACGACGCCATCCTCGACGCCGTCTGCGACGCCTGGAACCGCCTCATCGCCGAGCCAGACCGCATCCAATCCCTCGGCGCACGGACATGGGCCTGCTGCGGTGACGTTTAAGGGCGGTTGGTATTAGGCCATCTCCTCTCCCCCGCGCAGCGAGAGGGAGAGGAGCCTACCCACCCCGCAGCAGCCGATCCCGCGCCGCGTTGAGCTGGGCCGCCAGGCCCGTGGTGCCGCCCTTGTCGGGGTGGGCCAGCCGCATCAGGCGCGTGTAGGCCGCCTGGATCTCTTCCGCCGTGGCGTCCGGCCCGACCCCCAGGATCGAGCGGGCCTCCTCCGTGCTCATCCGATCGCCGCGCGTGGGTCGCGGCGCCGTGGGGCCGCCTTGGCGCGTCGTGGCCGCCGACCACAGGCCCAGCACCACCAGCACGACGGTGGGCGCCCAGGCCCCGCGCAGGCCGGCGACCGCCGCGCCGGCGAAGCTGACGATTGAGAACGCCGCGGCGATGAACCGCCATTCCCGCCGCTTCAGGATCGGCCGGCCCCGCCCCATCCAGACGAACAGGCTGAGCAGGGCGGCCCCAAGGGCGAGATAGAGCACCGGCTATTCCGCGGCGATCTGCTCGCCGTCCGAGAACCCGGAAAGCCCCAGCGCGTGCATCAGGGCGCGCAGCTCCTGGCGCGCGGCCACGTGCTGCAGCGACATGGCCACCGGCCGGATGGTCGGCGACAAGTCCGCCACGGTCAGGCCGAAGGGAAACAGCTCGCGGTAGATCACCCGGTCGCGCAGGCCGGGCCCGATGCGGAAGCCGACCTTGCGCGACAGCGCCTCGACCCGCTCGTCCAGGCGCCGGCGGTTACGGGCCTCGGTGGGCGCCAGGCGGTTGCGCAGCACCACCCAGTCGATCTGCTTGCGGTCCTTGACCGCGCGGGCCTTGCGGCTGTTCCAGACGGTCTCGGAATAGAGGCTGTGGCGCTTCAGCTCCAACGTCACCGGATCGACCACCCCCAGCATGTCGAAATCCACGAAGCTGTCGTTCATCGGGGTGACGATCAGGTCCGCCAGGCCGTGGGCCGCGCGGCTGATCGCCGTGTCGCTGCCGGGCGTGTCGATGAGCACGAAGTCCGCCGTTTCGCTGGCCTGGGCGAAGGCCTCCTCGAACCGGGCCAGCGCCTCGGCCTCCGGCGCCTTGGCCAGCGCCGGCGCGCCGATGCTGAGCGAATGGGCGACCGGCATGGGCGCGGCCACCTTGTTGGCGTCCAGCCACAGGAGGCGGTTGGCGAAGAAGTGGGCGGTCGACTGCTGGCGCAGGTCCAGGTCCAGGACCGCGACCCGCGCGTCGGCGTGCAGCAGGGCGGTGGCGGTGTGGATGGCGATGGTGGACTTGCCCGCCCCGCCCTTCTCGTTGCCCACCACGATGACACTGGCCTGCGGCATGCCTGGGATCCTCCAATTGCGGCCGGCCCCCGCCGACTCAAGTTTGGGCCGTACGAGAGCGCCTTGCCCGGATTCGCGTCAACGCGCCTCTGCTTCCCGCCTGTGGATGGACGCAGGGCGGCGCGTCCGCCATAAGGCGCGGCCATGCCGCTGCCCACAGCCAGAACCGTCGCCGACCTGCGCGCCCAGGTGCGGGCCTGGAAGGCGGAAGGCCTGAGCGTCGGCCTTGTCCCCACCATGGGCGCCTTGCATGAAGGGCACCTGTCGCTCGTGCGGCTGGCCGGCCAGCGGGCCGACCGGGTGGTGGCCAGCCTGTTCGTCAATCCCACCCAGTTCGCGCCGCACGAGGACTTCGCGGCCTATCCCAGGGACGAGGCCCGCGACGCCCGACTGCTCGCCGAGGCCGGCTGCGCCCTGCTCTACGCGCCAACCGTGCCCGCCATGTACGCCCCCGACGCCTCGACGACCGTGGCCGTGGCCGGCGTCTCCGAGCCGCTGGACGGCGCCGCGCGTCCCGGCCACTTCGCGGGCGTCGCCACCGTGGTCACCAAGCTCCTGCTGCAGGCCGCGCCCGACGTGGCGGTGTTCGGCGAGAAGGACTACCAGCAGCTGGTGGTCATCCGCCGCCTGGTCCGCGACCTCGACATCCCCGTGGAAATCATCGGCGGCCCCACGATGCGCGCCCCGGACGGCCTGGCCCTCTCCTCGCGCAACGCCTACCTCAGCGCCGCTGAACGCGCCCAGGCCCCGGCTCTGCACCAAGCGCTGGTTCAGGCCGCCAACCGCCTGCGGGCCGGCGAGGCCGTCGCCCGCGTCGAGGCCGACGCGGCGAACGCGCTGCGGGCCGCCGGCTTCAGCCGCATCGACTATGTGGAGGCCCGTAACGCGGACTCGCTGGAGCGCCTCGGTCCCGGCTTGCTGGCCGGACCCGCGCGCCTGCTGGCCGCCGCGGTCCTGGGCAAGACCCGCCTGATCGACAACCTGGCCGTCTGAGGCGCTACCAGGCGCCGATCTCCCGCAGCATGCGGGCGAGTTCCGGCGGGGCGTCGCCGAAGGCCTCGAGCGAAAGGTCCTCCGGCGCGTCGGCCGGCTGCAGGTAGCGCCAGCCCTGGAACGCCCCGCGCGGTGTCGGCGCGACCCGCACGATGTTCGGATCGACGGTGACCTCGCAACGGGCGTTGACGCCCTCCCCCACGGTGTCGACCGCCAGGATCGGCTGGCGGCAGAGGATCATCCCCTTGAACACCCGGTAGAGCGACCCGCCCGCCACCAGCTCGGCGGCCCGCTTGGGTGTCTGGCGCGTGCGCATCACCCAGCGGTCGCCGCGCTCATGAACCCGCTGCCATTCGATCAGATCCTCGACCGTCGCGGCGCCGACGCAGAGCTTGATCATGTGCAGTGGCATGCCCCTGGATTACGGCGCGGGCGGTGCTTTGGCCAGTGCGGCGGAGAACCTCAGTCCTCGGTGAACGCCCAGGACGGCTTGCGGCGCGCGAGGAACGCGCGAACGCCCTCCTGGCCGGCTTCGCTGACGCGGGCCTGGGCGATCCGCCTGGCGGTCTCCTCCATCAGGCCGTGGTCGATCTCCCGGCCATAGACGTCGGCCACCAGGCGCTTGGAGGCGGCTACGGCGTCGGGCGCGCAGTCCATGATCTCGCGCGCGATCCGGTCGTGGGCGGCCTGCAGGGCGGCGGCGTCGGCGACCACTTCGCCGATCAGGCCGGTGCGCAGCGCATGGTCCGCGTCGAAGACCTGGCCGGTGGAAAACAGGCCCCTCGCCGCGCGCGGACCGATGGCGGCCACCACATAGGGGCTGATGGTCGCCGGGATCAGGCCGAGCTTGACCTCGGAGAAGCTGAACCGGGCGTCGCTGACCGCCACGGCCAGGTCGCAGACCGCCGCCAGGCCCGCGCCGCCGCCGAACGCCGCGCCCTCGACCAGGGCCACGGTCAGCATGGGCAGGTCCCACAGCCGCTTCAGCATCTGGGCCATGGCGAAGGCGTCCTCGCGGTTATCACCCTCCGTCCGCTCGACCGCCGCCCGCATCCAGTCGAGATCGGCCCCGGCGCTGAACGTGCCGCCCGTCCCACGCAGGAACACCACGCGCACGCCCTCGGCGCCGCGCAGGGTCTCAAAGGCCTCGTCCATCGCCGAGATCAGGTCGGCGTCGAAGGCGTTCTTCCGCGCGGGCCGGTTGAGCCAGACGGTGACCGCCCCTTCAAGGGTGGCCTCGATGCGCACCAGCTCCGTGGTCAGGCTGGTGTCCGGCAGTTCGACCAGGGGATCGGCGATGGGGTTCGACATGAAAGGGTTTCCTGTTCCGTATGTCGGGAAACGCCCGAGACGGGCCGAGGTGGCCGGAGCCAAGCCATAGCCCCGACTCCTGACCCGCGCTAGGTTCCCGGCCGTGGCCCGACTGCCTGAAATCCCCGGTGATTCGGCCCTGGCGCGCCTGTTCGGTCAGGAGCGCGCGCAGAACGACGCGACGTGGTTCTCGCTGCCCGGCGGCCAGACGCTCTACGCCGCGGGCGACCCTTCCGACCAGCTCTACTTCGTGCGCACCGGCCGGCTGGGCGCGTTCCGCCGCGAGCAGGGCAACGAGCCGCAGTTCCTGGGGGTGATTCGCCCCGGCGAGCCGGCCGGCGAGATGGCCCTGATCGCCGGCGCGCCGCACTCGGCCGACGTGGTGGCCCTGCGCGACTCCGAGATCTTCGCCCTGCCCCGGGAGGCGTTCTTCAACGCCTGCGAGGCCGACGCCGCGGTGATGATCGAGCTCGCCAAGCTGATGATCCTGCGCACCCGCCAGACCGTGACCCGCGGCTCCACCGGCGAGCCTTCGGTGTTCGGCTTCGTGCCCATCGGCCAGCCGGGATCGCTGCGCCCGCTGGTCGACCGGATCGCCCGCGAGATCGTGCGGCTTGGCTATTCGGTCACGGCCATCGGCGTGGAGGCCCAGAGCGCGCCCACCGAATGGTTCTCGGAGGTCGAGCGCACCCACGACTTCGTGCTCTACGTCGCTGAGAGCGCGGACGCCGGCTGGCGGGCCGTGGTGGCGCGCCAGGTGGACCGCCTGTTCCGCGTCGGACGCGGCGACCGCAAGGCGCCCACGCCCGACGCCGCCCATACCATCCACTCGCCGCTGCAGGCCCAGCGGCTGGTGGACCTCATCCTGGTCCACCCGGCCGGCGCCCACGCCGCCCATGGCTCGGAAGCCTGGATGGACGTGGCCGAACCCGCGCGCCTGTTCCACCTGCGCCGCGACACCCCGGCCGACGTCCAGCGCATCGCCCGCGTGCTGACCGGCCAGTCGGTGGGCCTGGTGCTCTCGGGCGGCGGCGCCCGGGCTTACGCCCACATCGGCGCGGTCCGGGCGCTGCGCGAGCGTGGCGTTCCCATCGACTTCGTGGGCGGCGTCTCCATGGGCGCCATCGTGGCGGCCGGCGTGGCCATGGGCTGGGAAGACGCGGAGATGGACCGGCGCATCCACGAGGCCTTCGTGGACACCAGCCCGCTGGACGACATCGCCCTGCCGCTGCTGGCCATGACCCACGGCGTGAAGGTCGGCGAGCGCCTGGCCCACCACTTCGGCGAGACGCACATCGCCGACCTCTGGCTGCCGTTCTTCTGCCTGTCGTCGAACCTGACCACCGGCGCCTATCAGATGCATCGGCGCGGATCGCTGCGAAAGGCGCTCAGGGCCACCATCGCCCTGCCCGGCGTCCTGCCGCCGGCCACCGACGACAACAATGTGCTGGTCGACGGGGCGGTGTTGAAGAACTTCCCCGCCGACGTGATGCGCGCCTCGCAACTCGGGCCCATCGTCGGCGTGGACGTCACGTCGGGCCGAAGCATCACCGCCGACGACGTGGCCAGGCCGTCCTCGGTCTGGCGATGGCTCTGGTCGGGCCAGTGGCGCAAGGGTCCGCCGATCGTCTCGCTGCTGATGCGGGCCGCGACCGTTTCCACCTCCCGCGACCTGGCCGCCGCGCGCGAGGCCACGGACCTGCTGATCCTGCCCGAGGTGGCGAAGGTGGAAATCCGCGACTTCAGCGCCTACGGCCCGGCCGTGGCCGAGGGCTACCGCGCAACGATCGAGGCGCTCGACAGGCTCGACAGGCCCGTC
>CANJXI010000128.1 GCA_947478785.1 Caulobacteraceae bacterium | reverse complement strand
GAGGCCGCCAAGGGCTTCAGGCGGCTGAAGGCCTACGACCAGCTACCCACCCTGCGCGCCGCTCTGCAACGCCATCACGACAAGCACTTCGGCCTTGAGGAGACATCAAGGGCCGCGTAACCATCAACCCAGGCAACGCCCGCCCCATCATTTTCAACATCAAGCGGGACATCCCCGTTGGCCGGTTCGTCGCCCTGGCGCTTGTGGCGCAGGAACGCCTGCCGCTGGCGGAGGTCGAACCCTTTTACGGCTCGGGGGTCTACGCTGTCTATTACCGTGGACCGTTCGAGCTTTACCGCGCCCTCGCCGGCACGGAGACGCCTCTCTATGTGGGGCAGGCGGCGCCAGCCGACCGCAACGCAAGGAGCGCCACCGACCAGGGCCCGAGGCTGTCCGCGCGATTGAACGAGCACCGAAAGAACATTTCCAAGGCGGTCGACACCCTCAATATCGACGACTTTGAATACCGAGCGTTGGTGGTTCAGAGCGGCTGGGAGACCGCCGCCGAGGATTACCTGATCCATCTGTTCAGGCCGCTGTGGAACAATGAGACGGCCATTCTTTACGGACTTGGGAAACACGGCGACGCGGCGACGACGCGTGCGAACAAGAGGGCGCCGTGGGACACCATGCACCCAGGCAGGGGCTGGGCGGCCGCCACATTGGTGGACGCGAAGTCGCCGGACGTAATCGCGGCCGAGGTGGCCGCGCACCTGGCTGTTCATCGCGCCTATCCGGACCTTCAGTCGGTGTTGAACAGCTTCATCGACGAACTCCGACAGTAGCCGCTCTTGGTTGCGTGCATATTCGAGGCCGCCGCGTTCAACCAACTTTCCATCATCTCTCCGCCGCCCACCCGCCTCAAGGACGAGCGCTGGCGCCCTCGCCGCTGGCGCGGCCTGCGGTCCTTGGCCCGGTCGGGCGGCGGAGGATTGGGCCTGGAGGGCGAGGCCGACGCGGACGCCGGGCGGGTGGTTTCCCATGAGGAGGTCTGCCGGTGGCTCCTGACGTGGGGCACGCCGGATTACGAGCCACCGCCGGCGCACGGGTTCGCTGACCGCTGAGGGGATCGGAATTTCCCAATCCGTCGCGTCTCGCGTTGCTCGGCGCGCCTGCCCCCGGCCTTATTTGGCCGGCGCGCGCAGCGCCGCCTCGTAGGCCAGCCTCACCCAGCCGGCCATCAGATCAGGATCGTCAAACGCGTCGTCCGGAATGGACCAATAGGGCATCCGCACGGCCTTGCCCGTCTTGCCTTCGTAGGCCCAGCGCCTGGCGCCGGCCGCCTCGAACGCCGGCGCGGTGACCGCGTCCGCCTTCAGCAGGATCTCGCCCCCGACCTCAAGGGCGACAATCAGGCCGGCGTGATAGACACCCTTGCCGCCGAACATGCGCCGGATCGACACCGCGCCAAGGGCCGCGAACATCTCTTCGATCACGACGTGATCCATTCTGGGCGCTCCCGGCCACGGCGGCGGTTCAACTTTCCGGCTCCCGGAAAGGAACCCGGCTCATGCGGCGAAAATGGTTATTGCCTCAGGCGGGCCGGAGCAACGAGGGTAGAGCATCAGGGGCCGCGCGACGGCTGGTCGATTTCGCGTGCTACAAAGCCTCTGGTCGCCCGAGATATAAGACGTCGACCAAAGGGAAGGGGACCGCGATGAACGACATGGAACGACCGATCCGGCGCGAGTTGCTCGATGCGAGCGACGAATTCATCGACGACGCCGTGCAGTTCGCCGATCCCATGGTGCTGCGCGGGCTGATCTATCAGCTGACCGGCGATCCCGAGATCGCCGACACCGAACTGGCGATGCTGACGCGCTCGGCCATCCCCATGCCCGGCCCGGCCAGTCCGGAGGTGACCCAGCTCTTGCGGCGCAAGGCGGCGGCGTTCCTGAAGGCGCACCGGGACGCGGGCGGGGGCCCTATCGGTCCGGGGCCGCAAGAGCGCCTTGACGACAGCATCCGGCTCACCTGGGGCCAGCCGATCGCCGACGAGCACATCGCTATGTACGCCGAGGAGCTGGCGCTGGACCCCTGGGCGCGCTCGCTCGAATGGAAGGACGGCGCCGACCTGGCGGCGCGCGACGGCTTTTCCGTCACGGTCATCGGCGCGGGCATGGGCGGCCTCAACGCCGCGCTGCAGCTCGAGCGGGCCGGCATCGCGTTCACCGTCATCGAGAAGAACGGCGGCGTCGGCGGCACCTGGCACGAGAACCGTTATCCGGGCGCGCGGGTCGACACGCCCAGCCGCTCCTACACCCACATCGTCGGCGTCGATTTCGGCTATCCCAACCCCTACTGCCCGCAGGCCGAGAACCAGCGCTACTTCGACTGGGTGGCGGACAATTTCGATCTTCGCCGGCATATCCAGTTCAACACCGAGGTGCGGTCGCTGACCTGGAACGAGGACGACGCGATGTGGGACGTCCACATCGCCGGGCCCGACGGCGAGCGGACCATCCGCTCCAACGCCGTGATCACCGCGGTGGGGTTCCTGAACCGGCCCAACATCGGCGTCGTCGAGGGCCACAAGTCCTTCCAGGGGCCGTCATGGCATACCTCCCGCTGGCCGGACTCCTTCGACCTGCGCGGCAAGCGCGTGGCGGTGGTCGGCACGGGCGCCACCGGCTACCAGATGATCCCCGAACTCGCCCTCGAGGCCGGGCACGTGACGGTGTTCCAGCGAACGCCGCAGTGGGTGACGCCCGCCCCAGGCTATCGCTCGCCGTCACCGCCGCAGGTGGGATGGCTCGACCGCAACCTGCCCTACTACACCAACTTCATGCGCCTGCGGACCGCGGTCGCGGGCGACTTCTCCCAAGCCGTCGAGATCGATCCCGACTTCAAGGATCCGCATTCCCGCAGCCTGCCGAACGCGCAGGCGCGCGAGCGGGCCATGGAATTCCTGAAGTCCAAGCTGGGGCAATCCAACCTCGTCGAGGTCATGACGCCGCCGCACCCCTATTTCTCGGCGCGGCCGATCATCGTCGATCCGGAGTACAGCATCCTCGACGCCATCCAGAGGGACAACGTGACCCTGGTGACCGGTGGGATCGATCGGGTGAACGCCACGGGGATCAGGGACAAGGAAGGCGTCCAGCACGACGTCGACGTGATCGTCTACGCGACCGGCTTCCACGCCACCGAATACCTCTTTCCGATGAAGATCATCGGCCGGGGCGGACGCTCGATCGAGGATTACTGGGCCGAGGGCGGCGCGCGCGCCTACCGCTGCTGCATGGTGCCGGGCTTCCCCAACATGTGGTCGATCTACGGGCCGAACTCCAACGGCGCGCTGACCGTGCCTACCTTCCACGAGATGGTGACGCTCTATGCGCTGAAATGCATGGAGACGCTCATCGTCGAGAAGAAGCGTTCGGTCGAGGTCACGGAGGCGGCCTACTGGCGCTTCGCCGAAGCGATGGACGAGGCCAACCGCCGCAAGGTCTGGAGCGACCCGAGGGCCCAGAACTACTACTGGACCCAGCACAACCGCTCGGCCGTGATGAACCCCTTCAGCGGCACGCACATGTGGGGACTGCTGAGGGAGGTCGACTTCGGGGATCTGGAGCTGGCTTAGCTAGGCCCGGGCGCCACTATTTTCCCGTGCGCTTCACCACGCCGGTAAAGCCGCACATGTCCCCATGGTAGGCCATGCACGACTCCTCGCGCATGGCCCACCCGCCAGGAATCCTGGTCATGGTGATGCGGCAGGTCATGCCGCCGTCGGTCGCGGTCAGGACTAGGCGACCCTTCGGATCAAAGGTGGCGACGCCGGCGACGCCACCGCCGCAGCCGCTTGTCCCTGTCTGGACATCGACCCTGTATCGAGGCGGCGCTCCGCGAATGTGCATCAGCGCCGGTCCGCCTTCATCGCTCCCGGCGTAGGTCCCGACGATCGGAGCCGGGGCGCCGTGGGTGGCGGGCGCCATGCCGCCGCCAAGCACGAGCGCGCAGATCGCCGCAATCCAACTCGCCTTCATGATCGAGCCCTCGGACCCTATGAGTCGTTTCTTACACGCCGCCTCGCGAGGCGCCAGTCGCTCAGGTGGAGCGTCGAGCCGCCCAGATAATTCCTCCACCTGGGCGCGTTGGCCTGCCAGCCCGGGCCCAACACCTGACCCGCCGCACGTCCGACATGGGTGGAAAGCGGACATAGTCCCGCTATCATCGGCTGATGATCCTCGCGCTAATCCTCGCCGCCGCAGTTGGGCTTCCAGCGGCCGAGACAAATTGCCTGTCTGTCGCTTCAGGAGCACCGCGTTCCAATGAAGGGCCGATGGGCTATACAGTGTTGGGGGGAAAGCGCGTCCCGCCGCCCACACGCCACACACCTGTCCCCGATGGTCCGCTGCAAAGCGTCAGCATGACCTTGCGGAGGAGCCAATGCTACGGGTCCTGCCCCGCCTACACCGTGGAGCTCAGGGGGACTGGTGAGGTTCGGTTTAAGGGTGACAGCTACGTACTTGTACCCGGGGAGCATGTCGCCCAGGTCGAGCCCGCTGTCGCCGAGTGCCTTTTCGAGGCATTCAAGAAGGCTGATTTCTGGTCGTTGCAGCCAAGGTACGCCGCCCAGGCATTCGACCTTCCCACCTACCAACTTTCACTCACTGTCGGCGGTAAGGCCAAAACCGTCGTCGATTACCTAGGCCGGGCGGTCGGGATGCCAGAGGAGGTGACGGGCCTGGAGAACGCCCTCGATAGCGCCGCCGGAACGCACCGATGGATTGCCGGCGACACCGGTCTGATCGATTGGCTTGCTGCCTCGGGATTTGATTTCCACTCAAAGGCCTCTGCCACGATGGCGGTTTCTGGCGTGCTTACCGCCAGCGAGGAGACCCTCGTCCAATTGGTTGAGCGAGGCGCACCGCTAGATGGGCCATTGGACGCATCGCCAGGCCTGGCCCCATACATGCCGCCAGGTCTACCGCCGGGGACACCGGCACCGAGCGGGCGCGCTGGAGCAGAATTGTTGAAGGGCTCGATTCGAGGCGGAAAGGCAGAGCTTTTCCAACTGCTGGTCAATCGGGGTTGGTTGCAAAAAGTTGGCCTGGAAACCGCCAATGAGATTTTCGCCACTAGTGCGGCAGGCTGCCGACAGGCCCTTGTGGACGCCGCTGTTTATGCCGGCCTCGATGTCAATGCGGCCATACCTGCCCCTCACAATCACACCGATGGGGGAGATGAACACTACGGAGGGACAGCGCTCTCCCAACTCGCGACGAGCTATGACTGCCCCGACGAGGCCGCGCGGCTCGCCACCGCTGGCCGCTTACTGGACCATGGTGCAAACCCCAACATCCGCGACAGTAAGGGGCGCACCTCCCTCTTCAGCATCGAGAACGCCGACCTGTTGAACCTGCTGCTGGCCCACGGCGCGGACGTCGCGCTACGCGATGTGGACGGCAACAGCGCGGTCTTCAGCACCTGGAACGACCCCGTTGTTCTGCGTTTGCTTGAAGCGGGCGCCAGCCCGGATGGGCACTATTTCGATGGAAATTCGCTGGAACAGCAGGCCAAGGCCCGCAAGATGCTCATGGTGCAGCGATGGCTCGCAGATCGCAAAAAGGTACAGCCCTCGCCCTGATCGTCACCGAAGCTGACGCACCGGCGATTGCACCCCGTTTAATGCCCGTCCTATTGCCGCTCCGATGGCCCCTGAAAGCAGACGCTCCAAATGTCGCCTAAGGGTGGATAGCGGACGTTGTCGCTATCCGCCTGCGAGCAGATATGGGCCTGCGAGCAAGCACGCGATCCTAGGGATGTGCCAGGATCTGCGAATGAAAGAACAACGGTGGGCGCGAAGAGGCGGTCGACGATGAATGACGTGATCGTGGG
>CANJXI010000127.1 GCA_947478785.1 Caulobacteraceae bacterium | reverse complement strand
CATCCCGCGCCAGCCGACGCACCGCCGCCGCATCAAAGTCGTCCCGCAATACAATCGACCCCATCCGACCACTCCTCTCCAACAAGAAGCGTGAATCACTGTTCGGCCCTCAGGGGAATCCCCGAGTCTGCGTCAGCGGCGCTTGGTATCAGTCCTCGCCGCCCGCCTTGCGGTAGGCCTGTCTCGCAGCCACGACCTCGGCGGTCGCTTCCTTCCGCCCCGCCACATAGGCCGCCTGGCGCTCGGCGAGTTCGCGATTCAGTTCCGCCTGTCTTTCGCGGAGCCGCGCCTCCTCGCGCTTGCGCTTCTCATCCAGCCTAAGGAGCGCGGCCTCCGCGGCGTCGAGCTTCGAGCGGTCAGCCGGCGGCGTCTTCGGCTCCGGCTCGGGCTTGGCCTTCACGCCCTTGCGCCGGGGCGCGTCCGGAACCGCCGGCAGCGCCGTCGGCTCCAGCTCGAAAGGGTCTTTCGAACCCATCGCCCGGCGCAGCGGAATCTCGGGATGCGCGCGGGCCGCCTCCACCGCCTCCGGATCGTCGGTGATCCGGGCCAAGCCCTCGGTGAAGAGGTTCTGCCGGATGCCCCAGGCGCGCAGGGCCGCGGCCTGGCTGCGCGCGGCGACCACGGAATCGTGGAAGCCGAACTGCGCCTGGAAGACCTTCAGCTTGCGCCCCGGGGCTTTCGCCATGGGCTATTTGGCGTGGCGGTCGCCGCGGTCGCCCTGTCCGGGCTTGGCCTCGGCCTCGGCCTTGTGGCGGGCGTCCGCCGACAGCGAGGCGCCCTCCTCCACCGACGTCTTGATCCGCCCCTGGTCGTCGCGGCGGATGTAGCGCTTGTCGCCGTTCGGCGCGATTTCCTCACGTTTGGACATGGGCCTGCCTCCTGTTGCTGGCAGGGGAATCCTGGAGGGCCGCAATCGTTCCCGCACGCCGCGATCAGGCGTCCAGCTCGTTCAGGCCGCTGGGGAAGTAGAGCTTTGACGCGGCCCCCGCGGCGGCCACGAGCTCGGCGCGGGGCAGCCGCGCGCCTGCCTCCGCCCCGGCCTTGTCGCCAGGAGTCGGATAGAGCCGCGGTCCATCCTCAAGCTGGGGGAACAAGGCGGCCGCGACCACCTCCGGAAGGCTGGGGAGCGGCGTGCCTTCGGGAAAATCGGCGGGGTCCACGCCCTTGGCGAAGGGGAGATCGTGCTTCTCCTGCACGCGCTGGAAGTTGGGCGTGTAGGTGGAGCTGACGATATAGGACGTGACGGTGACCCCGCTGTCTCGCAGCTCGTCCCAAAGGCCTTCGGCGAGGATGGTCTCATAGGCCTTGGCGGCGGCGTAACCGGTCCAGTGGGCCATGCCCTGCTGCGCGGCGCCGCTGCTCACCAGCACCATGCCCCCACGTCCCCGGCTGGCCATCTGCCGGCCCAGCCAATGGCAGACCTTGGTGGGCGCGACGCACTGGATCTGGATGCACTTCAGATGGTCCTCCAGGCGGATGCGCAGGAATGGGCCGCCGGGCTGGATCCCGGCGTTGAAGATCATCAGGCCGATTTCGAGGCCGGCCATCGCGGCCTCCAGTTTTTCGCTGAAATCCGGGTCGGCTGCGTCGCCCACGATCTCACGCGTTTCGATCCCGTGGCGAGCCCGCAAGCCGACGGCGACCTCCGCCAGGGCGTCGGCGCGGCGCGCGACGATCGCGACCTTGAGACCGCGCTGTGCGCACTCATCGGCAAAGGCCGCGCCCATGCCTTCCGACGCGCCGATGACCAGCGCCCAGGGTCCGTATTTGGTGGGGAAATCCATGTCGTTTCTTTCCGCTATTTGCAGATCTTGTTGTTGTCCCGGTTCGACCGGCCTCAGCGATCCGCCCGGATCATCTCGGCGGTCTTTTCTCCGATCATGATCCCTGGCGCGCTGGTGTTGGCGGTCGGCATGGTCGGCATGATGGAGACGTCGGCGACACGCAACCCTTCCACGCCGCGAACGCGCAGGCCCGGATCGACGACGGACGCCGCATCGGATCCCATGCGGCAGGTCCCCACCGGCTGGTAGCCGGTGCTGGCGAGCAGCCGGACCTGGGCTTCCCAGCCCGCGTCATCAGTCGGCGGCTCGGCCGGGATATTGCGCCCGGTGACGTGACGCGCGAGCGCGGGGGCCGCGAAGATGCGTTCGAGGTGGCGGATGCCGCCTACGATCGCGCCGATATCGTCGGGATGCTCCAGCAGCCGGTGATCGATCACCGGCTTGTCCGTCGCCTCCGGACTGCGCAGTCGGATCTCGCCCCGGCTCTTGGGGGACGAGGCGATGACGTGGACCGTCACGCCGGACCGCTCATGCAGGCCCTGACTGGCGAGGTCCGGGGCGAGCGGGCTGAAGGCGAGCTTGATGTCGGGATGGGCCAGATCCGGCCGCGAACGCAGGAAGCCGATCGCCTGCACCGGACCCGCGGTCATCATCCCCCGGCGGAACAGAATATACTTCGCCACCTCCATCATGATCGACGCCGGCTTGGCCTTCACGTTGTAGGTCGGGACATCGACGAAGCGGCTGTAGGGATAGCTTGGGTGCTCCTGCAGGTTCTGGCCGACCTGCGGCGCATCCTGGACGACGGCGACGCCCATCGCCTGAAGGTGGGCGCCCGGCCCGACGCCCGAGCGCATCAGGATCGCCGGAGAGCCGATCGACCCGGCGCTCAAGATGACCTCCCGGTTGGCGCGGTATTCGCGCGGCTGGCCTTCCACGATCACACGCACGCCCACGGCCCGGCGGCCCTCGAACAACACGCGGTCGACCGTGACGCCGCTCAGCACCGAAAGATTGGAGCGGCCGTCCGCCGGCTCGATATAGGCGCGCGCCGAACTCCAGCGTTCCCCCTTCTTCTGGGTCAGGAGGTTCACGAAGGCGCCATCGACGTCGCCGGAACAATAGTCGGGGATCTCCCGGAAGCCGGCCTCGCGGCAGGCACTCACGAAGGCGGCGGCGAGGCGGTGCGGCGAGCGTAGGGACGACACCGCCAGCGGGCCGCCCCGCGCATGGCTTGGCGAGACCGGTCCCTGGTAGTCCTCGGCGCGGAGGAAGTAGGGCAGGACATCGTCCCACGCCCAGCCGGCGCAACCCGCGGCCGCCCACCCGTCGTAGTCGTGGCGGCCGCCGCGCGTGTAGACGCCACCGTTCACCGCCGAGCCGCCGCCCAGGGCGCGGCCCGCCATCCAGTAGCTCGTCCGCCCGTTGATGGTCGGATCGGCCTCTGTCCCGTAGAGCCAGTTGAACTGCGGATTGGGCAGCAGCCTGAAGGATCCGGCCGGCATCCGGTTGACCAGCTTGCGGGCGTCCTGGCCGGCTTCCATGAGCAGGACCGAACGGGTCCCGTCCTCCGAAAGGCGGCCCGCCAGCGCGCAGCCCGTGCTGCCGCCGCCCACCACGATATAGTCCGCCGTTTCCATCATTCCTCCCCTGAGCCTCGAAGCATTCCTCCCGCCTCTTGCGATCCGCCGCAATCAGCGATCTTCCCGCCGCTAGAATAGTGTGCGAGAGCCGGGCGATAGCCTTACAAATCCAGATCCAGGCGGGGCGCCCGCGGAAGCCAGATGAAGCAGTTTCTGATCACCGCGGCCGGGGTGTTCGCGGGCCTGATGATCTTCCTGGTGGGCGTGCCCTTCGTGCTGATCAGCATGGTCGCCAACGCGGCCGGTCCGGCGCCCCTGCCGGCCCGAGCCGTGCTGGAGCTCGACCTGCGCGAGGCGATCAGCGACCAGTCGCCACAGAACGCGCTGGCCGGCTTCGCCCGCCGCGGCGCCTCGGCCATGTCGATCATCGAGGGACTCCGGCGGGCCGAGCACGACGACCGCGTCAAGGGCGTGCTGATCCGGCTCCCCGAGTCCGGGATGGAGCCCGGCCTGGCCGATGAACTGCGGCTGGCGGTGAAGCACTTCCGCACGTCGGGCAAGCCGGTGATCGCCCACAGCCAGGGCCTCTATCCGTCCGGCTTCGTCACCGCCACCTACATGCTGGGCGCCGCGGCCGACGAACTCTGGATGCAGCCGGGCGCCTCGTTCCAGGTGACGGGGGTGGCCAACGAGGACCTGTTCTTCAAGCGGTTCTTCGACAAGTACGGGATCAAGGCCGACTACCAGCAGCGCTACGAGTACAAGAACGCCGTCAACGGCTACCTTTACGACGACTATACCGAGGCCCATCGCTCGGCCGAGCTGTCCTGGCTGGGCTCGATCTATGACACCGGCCTCGCCCATGCCGCCACCGACCGCAAGCTCGACGCCGCCGCCCTGCGCCGCGACATCGAGGCCGGGCCCTACCTCGCCGAGCAGGCGCTGAGCCATCGGTTGATCGACAGGCTGGGCCAACCGCATGACGCGGAGGCCGCCATGCTGAAGCGGGCCGGCGACGGCGCCCAGATGGTCGACTTCGACGACTACGCCCACGGCCGGCGGCCGAACGAACGCGGCGCGGGTCCGGCCATCGCGGTGATCGAGGCCGAGGGCCCGATCGTCACCGGGCCAGACTCCGGCGGCAATCCGTTCGCGGGCGGCTCGACGATCTATTCCGACGAGGTCAGCGACGCCTTCTACGACGCCATCCGCGCCAAGGACGTCAAGGCCATCGTCTTCCGCATCAACTCGCCGGGCGGGTCGGATACCGCCTCGGAGCAGATCCTGGCGGCGATCCGGGCGGCCAAGGCGGCGGGCAAGCCGGTCGTGGTGTCCATGGGGACCTATGGCGCGTCCGGCGGCTATTGGGTGGCGACCGAGGCCTCGGCGATCGTGGCCGAACCCTCGACCCTGACCGGCTCCATCGGCGTCTATGGCGGTAAGTTCGCGTTCGGCCCGGCGCTGGAAAAGTTCGGGATCGATGTGCGCCAGCTGGGGGTGGGCAGCTCCTACGCCGGCGCCTATGGCCTCGGCCAGGCGTTCACGCCCGAGCAGCGGGCCGGCCTGTCGCGCTGGATGGACACCATCTACGAGGGCTTCGTGGCCCGCGTGGCCGCCGGACGGAAACTCTCGCCGGAGCGGGTGCGCGAGATCGCCAAGGGTCACGTCTGGACCGGCGTGCAGGCCAGGCAGCTCGGGCTGGTTGACGAACTTGGCGGGTTCTATGAGGCCGTCGACAAGGCCAAGGCCCTGGCCAGCCTCTCGGGCGAACCGCGCCTCAAGCGCATGACGCCGGGCGACTCACCGTTCGAGGCGCTGCAGAAGATGATGGGCGTCTCGGCGTCCTCCGTCCGCACCCTGGCCGCGGCCGCCTGGCTGTTCGGCGATCCCCGCGCCCAGGGGCTGATGGACCAACTGGCGCAGACCCGGCTGCGTGACGGCGGCGCCATGGTGCTGGCCCCGACGCCCCTGCGCTGACCGGAGCTATGGCGTGGTAGTCCACGTCCGGCGCGGCTGGGCGGGAGGATAGAACACCACCTGCCGGCGGCCGTAGTCGAGCTGGATGGCGTCGAACTGCTGCATCATGTCGATGCCCATCAGGATGCTCGGGCGCTTGGCCAGGTCCCAGATGTCGAACACATGCAGGTCGGCGAACACCGCCGGCAGGCCGGTGATCCTTATCCCGCCGATCTTCAGCAGCGGCATGGCCACCAGCTCGCCCTGGGCGGTCTGGCCGGTGGCGCTGAGCAGCGGCACCTCGTAGCGCCGCCGCCGGGGGTCCGCGTCGTCGCCCAGCACCACCCGGCGTAGCGCCAGGTTGCCCACCGTGCTCTGCGAACCGGAGTCCAGGAAGGCCGTCACCGCCCGGCCGGCCACGTCCGCGCCGATGATGATCAGCTGGCCGAAGCGGTACTTGGCGGGGACCACGAACCGGTCCGAGCCCAGCCCCGAGGCGACGCCCGCGGCGGTCTGGCGCAGGTCGAACGACGACAGGTCGGCCGTGTTGGCGGGCCTGATGCTGAGCTCGCCGCGCCGTGGTCTGCGCCCCTTGAGGTGATCCATCGCTTATGTTGGTCCGAGGACCATTTTGGATGGATGGAACGATGGCAAGGAAGCACCACAAGCCGGAAGAGATCGTCGGCAAGCTGCGTCAGGTTGATGTG
>CANJXI010000126.1 GCA_947478785.1 Caulobacteraceae bacterium | reverse complement strand
CGACCGGCCCTGACCGGTCAGCACATCAACCTGACGCAGCTTGCCGACGATCTCTTCCGGCTTGTGGTGCTTCCTTGCCATCGTTCCATCCATCCAAAATGGTCCTCGGACCAACATAAGCGATGGATCACCTCAAGGGGCGCAGACCATACAGCACCTCCACCGCATCGGTGATCCACGGCGAGCCGAAGTCGATCAGCAGCTCTCCCGCCGGTCCCCCCGGCGCCGGGACATAGAGGTGCAGGTCAAGTTTGCGTTCGAGCACCCGGCAGACCCCGTTCATCACCGCCAGGATGGGGAAATGCACGAGATAGGCCGAGTAGGAGATCGTCCCCAGGTACAGGGGCGCTGGCGTGGAGAGCGCGCGTGAGACGCTGCCGCCCTCGAAGGCGAACACCCAGATCACCGCGGCGAATACCAGGGGCGATGTCAGGGTGGGCCAGGGCAGGAGATCGAAGAACACCAGGCCCGCCGCGCCGACCGCCAGGGTTTCGCTGGCGCGCGGCAGGCGGAGGGTCGAGGTCCGCGCCCGCAGGAAGAGACCATGGGTCAGGCAGCCGAGGAAGAACCCGAAGACGCAGCGCGCCAGGCCCAGCCCGTCGTAGACGTGCAGCCGCAAGGGCGCGACGTCCACGGCGATCAGCAGCCCGCCAGTGAGCAGGGTCAGCCCCAAGGTGATCCAGCGCGTCGCCGGCCTGCCCGCCAGGCAGACGGCCAGGAAGACGAAATAGGTCCAGAATTCCGTGCTGATGCTCCAGCTCGGCCCATTCCACGAATAGTAGTGCAGCAGGCCAAGGCCGTTCAGCAGCAGCAGGTTGGCGCCCAGCGCGACCAGGCTGTTGGTCTGGGTGAAGGCCTCCGCCCCGGCGCTGACGTGCAGGGCCGCCATCAGGGCGAGCTTGGCGGTCTCCAGCGCGATCAGCACGCCCAGGGTGAACAGGTGCAGCGGATAGAGGCGGCCAAACCGCCGGATCAGGAACGGTCCCGCCGCCTGCGGCGCGCGCAGCCGCTCGCCATAGGCGTACGCGAGCACGAAGCCGCTGAGCACGAAGAAGAAGTCGACGCCCCGGCCGGCGTTCTGCACGGGGGCAAAAGTCTGGAAGTGGTTCAGGCCGCTGAAATGGACCAGGACCACGCCGATCGCGCAGATCCCCCGCCAGCTTTCCAGCGCCCTGAACTTCATGCCGTCCTCTCATGGCGGGTCCGGCGGCCCTGGCGTTTGGGCGCCGACCCAGGCCGCTGTCCCACGCCGCATCCTACGGGGACGACTAAGGCTCGGGCTCCGGAAACCCCTCGCGCCGGGGAGTCGAGGCGAACTTTTTCCCTATTCGCCTAATAGTTGTGCAGGCCAGGTCAGGCCATCGGCGCCGGCGCCGCTCACCCCTGGCAGAGCGTCCGCCCGTACAGCTCGAAGGCGACGAACGGCGAGAACGAGTGCTGGTGCTCGAACGTCTGGATGTCCCGCGCCAGGCGCTGGATCGGCCGGTCCAGGCGGATCTCCGAGGAAGGGCAGGCGTCGAACAGCGTATCGATGGCCTCCCGCGCCAGCCGCACGCACCCGGCTTGCGTCGCCGCGGCCAGCGCCGGGTCGCTCGCCTCGCCGGACGTCATCGCCCAGTACTGGTAGGCCTCGATCAGCTTGACGTTCACCGCCGCGCGGGTGGCCGCCACCTGGACGGCCGGGGCGTCGGCCATCCGCGCGTGGCCCAGGTGCGGGTGGCCTTGGCTCCGCGCCAGGTCCAGGAACGCCTCAAGCGCATGCCGCGCCATGCCGAGCGGCAGCGACACGCTCTGGGCCACGCCCAGGTCCGAGCGCAGCGCGCCCTTCGCCGAGCCGGCCATCGGAGCCACCCGATGCCCGGGCAGGAAGATCTCGCCGCACGAGACGCTGTGGCTGCCGGTCGCTGCGGCGCCCATCACATGCCAGTCGTCCTCGATGGTCAGCTCGGCCATGGGCGCGGCGGCGAAGGCCGGCGTGGTCGTCCCGTCCGGTCCGGCGATGCCGACCCTCAGCAGGTCCCAGGTCGCGTGATGGCAGCCGCTGTTGAACGGCCAGCGCCCGCCGCCCCGCACGCGGTATCCGCCGTCCACCGGATCGACCACCGCGCCGGTCATGCCAAACACCCCGGCCACCTTTGGGTGCGGGTCGGCGTGGATCTCGGCCAGCGCCGCCTCGGGCAACAGCTCGGCCAACTGGGCCACGGAGTTGTAGATCATCGTCACCCACGCCGTGGCCGCGCAGCCGCTGGCGATCGAGGTCATCACCTTGGCCAGCACCGCCGGGTCGGCGCCATAGCCGCCCCGCGCCACGGGCAGCGCGATGCGCAGCAGCCCAGCCTCTTCCAGCGCCCGGACGTTCTCATCCGGCAGCCGCCGCAGCCGCTCGCCCTCCAGGGCGTTGCGCCGCAACAGCGGCACAAGCGACGCGGCCCGCCCGATCAGCTCCTCCGACGACGGCGCCTGCCCCACGGATCGATCCTCCCCCGCGGTCCCGGCCGCCATGAGCGGCAATCTGTCAGCAATCATCCCCCTTGCCCACCGCCACGCCTGCGCCCGGCTAAGGCGAGGGGCGCGCCGATCCGGTTCACGCGGGCGACCTCTGGGCCTGGAGTTCGATCAGCTGCCCGACGCAGAACAGCCCGGAGGCGATCAGGTCGGTGTAGACGAAGGCCTGGATCATGTCGGCGGTGAGCGCCTCGGGGTCCTGCGGCCGGACCACCGTCAGGCTGAAGCGGCCCGCGAGTTCCCGGTCGGTGTTGCGTTCCAGCCGCTCGAGCACGGGCTCCACGCTCTCGAAGGTCGGAAATCGCAGCCCGAAATGCGGGATGCCGTGCGGCCGCGACCTGGCCTTCGCCTTGTAGGCCTCCAGCGCGGTCCCGAGTTCCGCGTCCTGCCCGGCTCGGCTAGATAGGATGCGCTCCAGGTCGTGCTGCTGCTCGCGCACTTCGGAGAGGTACATCACGTTGTTGACGGGGTCGTCCTCGTGCCTGTCCGGATGAACGATGATGTAGGTGCTGCCGGTCTCGTTCTTCTGCGTGGTCGGCTCGACCACGCAACCGAGGAGCTCGAGGAACCGCGTCGCCAGCGCCCGCTCGCCCCTGTTGTAGAGCACCTCGACGTGGTTGATCCCGATCCCCGGGTAGCGGCTGAACAGGCCCATGTCCTTGTCTCCTCCAATATGTCCTGCGGGCGTGGCTCAGGCCACCGATCGCGCCTCGCCAAAGGCGCGCTCCGCCACGGGCAGGCGGTTCTTCTCGAACCGGCCGCCCTTCAGCACGGCGAGTATGCTGTCCTTGCGCTTGAGCACGCCAATGTCGGCCACGGGATCGCCGTCGATCACAATGAGGTCGGCCAGGGCGCCAGGCTCCAGGCGGCCAAGGTCCTGGCCGAGCCCCATCAGCTCGGGACCGTGGCGCGTCGCCCATCGCAGCACGTCCAGGGGCGGGATGCCCGCGACATTGACGTAGAAATCGAGTTCGTCGCCGTACTCGCCGTGCTTGAGCGGCACGGCGCCGAAATCGTCGCCCAGCACGATCTTCACCCCCGCGGCGTTGGCCAGCGGGAGCACTTTGAGCATGTGCTCTGTCCCGCGCTTCACGCTGTCGCCGAACGCCCCCGTCGCGGACTGCCCGACCCGGTACGGATAGAGCATGCTGGGGGCGAGGAACGTCCCCTTGGCGGCCATCAGCGCGATGCAGGCCTCGTCCAGTCCGTCGCCGTGGTCGATCACGTCGATGCCGAGCTCGACGGCGGCCAGCACCGCCGAGCGCCGCGCCGCATGGGCGCGGACCTTCACCCCGCAGAGGTGGGCCGCCTCGATGGCCGCGGCGAGCTCTTCACGCGTGAGATCCGACTCGGCCGTGATTTCGGGCACGTCCGGATGGCCGCATGTGAGGAAGATCTTGATGATCTCCGCGCCGCGCCTGACCTCCTCGCGCACGCCGCGGCGGAAGGCGTCGGCGCCGTCGCAGCGATTGAAGCCCGGGTTCTCGCGGATATCCCAGTACCAGGGCACGGCGCGGTCCTGCAGGTGCGCGGTGGTGCTGACGTCGCGGCTGCCGGCCATGATCCGGGGGCCTCGGATCAGCCCGTCCTCGATCGCCAGCTTCAGGGAGACATCCACCGCATGCGGCCCGCCGGCGCTCACCAGCCCTGTGAACCCGCAGTCCAGCGCCAGCGCCACGTGGTTGGCCGCGCGCAGGGCCTGCAGGGCCGGCGGAGCCTCCATGCCGATCGGCGTGAAACCCCCCGGGTTCGCGCCGATGCCCTTGTAGGTGGCGTGGTAGTGGCAGTTGAACATGCCCGACATCACCGAGGCGCCCTTCAGGTCGACGACCGTCGCGCCCGGCGGAAGGTTCGGCCTGCCGTCGAAGGTGATCGCCTCGATGCGCTGCCCGGAAATCGTGATCGCGGCGTTCGGCCTGAGCCCCCGATCCGTGTCGATAAGGCTCGCGTTGGTGAGCACCAGCTGGTCGGTCATGGCGTGCGTCCTGCCTCCGCCGGCGGGAAGGGCGCTCACAGCGCCGCTCGCTCGGCCGAGTTGCCACGTTAACCGCTCAGCGGGCGTTGTCAGCCCAGTCGCTCGCCGCTGCGTCGGGTGGCGACGGAGACCATGGTCTTCTCCCAGGACGCCAGGCGGCCGCTTCGTCGCAGGCGCCCGATTGGGCTTTTCAGTTTCGCCGGACGGCCTGATAGTCGAGTGGCTGGTGAATGACGGGCGCCGGCGAATGGTTTTGACGCGCCCAGGACGGCCAGCATGCCGCAATTGAATCTTGCCGACATAACGGGGCTGGAGCTCCGCAACCTGCTTGATGCGAGCCGGCGGCGTGGTGACGCCACGCTCTCCTACCAGATCCTCCAGGAGATGGCTGATCGGCGCGAGAGCCGCGGCCACAGGCGGCCATCGAAGGCCCGGCGAGCCTCCGGGCCGCACATGGCGGACGTGGAATTGGGTGAACCGTTGCAGGCCGACGAGTTGCCGCCGGTCCCTAAGTGGCGGCCGCCCGGCGGGAAGTTCAACATCGCGGCGCCGACGCGGGAAGACGCGTCGCAACCCGCCCCGGCCAGGCCGCTGAGGCTTCTGGATACGGACGTCCCGCCGCTGGCCGCCGAGACCTGGGACCCGCAGGTGAGCGGTCAGGACCAGCGCCGTCCTCCGCATGCGCCCGCCCGCCCGCGGCGTTTGCTCACGTTCATCATTGGCATGTTGGCGGGTGTGGCGCTCGGTTGGTGGGGGGCGGACATCGCGAATGGGGGGTGGCCGGCCCGGCCAACTCCGACGCCTGTCGCGGCGCTTCCCGCACGGCGCGCGCTCGTCGTGACGGTCCCGCCCGTGGCCGAGGCCGCGCCGGCTGCGAACTCCGAGGCCAAGGGACAGGATCAGCCCCCCGATGCGGAGGCCCCGGTTACGTCTGCGGCGGAACCCGACGCGGTGGCGGACGATCAGACATCCCCGCCGCCACAACCCGAAGCGCCGGTCGCGCCGAATTCAGGGGTCGCTGCGGACGCGCTGTCGGCGGCGAGCGCTGGCTGCGCGGCCGAGCCTACTCCGGCTGACGAGGTGATCTGCCGTGACCCCGCGCTGCGCCGTCTGCAACGCAAATTGCAGGCGGCCTATGCAGAGGCGCTGGACGCCCATCAGGATCGGGCGCTGCTGCGCGAACACCAGTTGGCCTGGCGGGACGCTCGAAGCACCGTCACGGACCCCGCGCGCCTGGCGCGAACCTATGAAGACCGCATTCGAAAGCTGAACGCGGCGACCTCAGAGGCCAGGAACGGGCGCTAGGGGCGCTACGCGGCTGGAAAGGTGCTGGCGGGCCCGGGATAAAACCTCTTGGCTGCGGGCAAATTTCTGATCCCCGCCAGCCATTACGAAGCGCTTCGCCAGCTTGGCGAGGAACTCGGGCTGGAGGAAACCTTGCCGGCGGCGAAGACTTGGAGCGCGTCAGGGTGAGGTCGTGTCCCGGGAGGTGGTGTAGCTCCCCGGCGGTAGCTTCGCCGCTCGCGTAGCGCGCCTCTCACAAGGCGCCGTAGCGAGCGAGCGGCGAAGCGGTAGTCATCCGCGGTCTTCGGTAGGGTCG
>CANJXI010000125.1 GCA_947478785.1 Caulobacteraceae bacterium | reverse complement strand
GGCGCTCCAACGACGACGGCGCTCCGGCCCCGACATCAACGTCACATGGGCCATGCTGCACAGCTATGAACGCTCATAAGGTCTCCTTACGAGCGCAGCATCCCGGTCTCACCCCGGCCCCGCAAGGCGGCCGTCACCGGAGGGGTACGTTCGGATTCAGGAAGAGCAGGTACTCTTCACCGATGTCATGCCCTTTGGGCAGGGGCTGCCCGGAACGATCCAGGTAGAAACCTCCGCTGTCACGATAGGTAAAGAACGCGAACTCGGGTCGCGGATGACCCTTGTACGAATGCCCCACGAGGATGCGGTAGGTCGTCCAAGATTCGGCCGTATTGGACCAATGGTCATGCGCGGCCAACACCTTGGCTCGAACCACCCATGTTGAGTCCGCATACTCCTGCGCTAGCGTCGTCCGGGCATTTTCCACGCCGTTGTAGACGCAGAGCGCATCAGCCGACGAAGCGGAGAAGAACACCACGCTTACGGCAATTAGAAGGAGCAATCGTCCAGTCACAGACGACATATGGCATTCATCACCGCCCAGCGACCCCTCATCCGACCGCCTCTGGCGCTCACCTTCTCCCGCAAGGGGAGAAGGACCAAAGGAAGCGCTACCAGCGCGGAGCTTCCAGCGCCTCGTCGATGGCGGCGGCGACCGCGTCGATCGCGCCCATGCCGTCGACCTCCACCAGCTTCTTGTGGTTCTGGTAGTAGGGCAGCAGCGGAGCGGTCTGGGCGTTATAGGCCCCAAGACGCACCTTGAAGCTCTCGGGATTGTCGTCCGGGCGGCCGCTTTCGGCGAAGCGGCCGGCCACCCGGTCCATCAGCGCCTGGTCGTCGACCTTCAGCCGGATCACCAGGTCGATGCGCGAGCCGCGATGCTCAAGCATGGCGTCGAGCGCCTGGGCCTGGGCGATGGTGCGCGGGAAGCCGTCGAAGATCGCCCCGCCGGCGGCCTCCGCCTCGGGCAGGCGCTGCTCGATCAGCTCGATGACGATCTCGTCGGAGACCAGCTCGCCGCGTTCCATGATCCCGGCCACCCGCCCGCCGAGCTCGGAGCCCGAGGCGATCGCGGCGCGCAGCATGTCGCCGGTGGAGAGCTGCACCATCTTGCGGGAGTCCACCAGGCGCTTGGCCTGAGTGCCCTTACCCGCCGCCGGCGGACCGAACAGGATCAAGTTCATTCCCGAGTACCCCTCCCCGCCGGCCCTCTTAAGTGGCCGGCGCCCCTGACCGTTTAGCGGCGCATGCCCCGAAGCTTGGACTTCTTGATGAGGCCTTCGTACTGGTGCGCCAGCAGATGTGACTGGATCTGGGTCACCGTGTCCATGGTGACGCTGACAACGATCAGCACCGAGGTGCCGCCCATGTAGAAGGGCGCGTTGTAGAAGCCGATCAGCGCCTCGGGCAGCAGGCAGACCACGGCGATGTAGAACGCCCCGATCACCGTCAGCCGGGTCAGCACGAAATCCAGGTACTCGGCCGTGCGCTTCCCCGGCTTGATGCCCGGCATGAAGCCGCCGTACTTGCGCAGGTTCTCGGCGGTGTCCTCCGGATTGAACACCACCGAGGTGTAGAAGAAGCAGAAGAAGATAATCAGCCCGCCGTAGAGCACCATGAACAGCGGCCGGCCGTGCTGCAGCTGGCCCACCGCGCCGGGCAGCCATTGCGCCCAGCTGGGCAGGTTGGCGGTCGCCAGGAAGCCCATGACCGTCGCCGGCAGCAGCAGCAGCGACGAGGCGAAGATCGGCGGGATGACGCCCGAGGTGTTGATCTTCAGCGGCAGGAACGAGGTGTCGCCGCCGAACATCCGGTTGCCCACCTGGCGTTTGGGATATTGCACAAGCAGCCGGCGCTGCGACCGCTCCATGAACACGATCGCCACGGTCACCGCGATCACCAGGACGGCGATCATCAGCAGCCCGGCGCCGCTCATGGCCCCGGTCCTGGCCAGCGAGAAGGCCTGGTTCAGATAGGTCGGGAACACCGCCACGATACCGGCGAAGATGATCAGGCTGACCCCGTTGCCGACCCCGCGGCTGGTGATCTGCTCGCCCAGCCACATCAGGAACATGGTCCCGCCGGTCAGGGTGGCGACCGTCGACAGGGTGAAGATGATCCCCGGATTGTCGACGATGCCCTGGCTCGCCTGCAGGCCCATCGCGATGCCGAAGGACTGGAAGATCGCCAGCACGACGGTCAGGTAGCGGGTGTATTGGTTGAGCGTCTTGCGCCCCGCCTCGCCGCCTTCCTTCCTGAGCTTCTCCCAGGGCGGATAGATGGTGCCCAGCAGCTGCACGATGATCGAGGCCGAGATGTACGGCATCACGTTCAGCGCGAAGACGGCCATGCGCCGCACGGCGCCGCCCGAGAACAGGTTGACCATCCCCAGGATGCCCTTGGACGAGCCCTGGAAGGCCGCCGAGAACGCCTGGATGTCGATCCCCGGCATCGGCAGGTAGCAGCCGAGGCGATAGACGATCATCGCGATCAGGGTGAACCAGATGCGCTTATGAAGCTCCGTCGCCTTCTGGAAGGCGGCGAAGTTCATGTTGGCGGCGAGTTGCTCTGCGGCCGAAGCCATTCAATTCCCCTGACTCGTGGTCCCGTTCAGATAGGACAGACCAGCCCCCCGAGCAAACTTTGGCGAGCCAAAGTTTGCTCAAGGATGTTTCGCTGGACCATTTCCGAACGCCGAACCGGCTACCACTTCGGCTGAAAATGGTCGTTGCGAGGCCGGAATAGTCGCAGGCTTAAGCGTCGGCCTCGGCGGCCGGAGCTTCCTTCTTGGTGGTGGTGAGCGTGCCGCCCGCCTTTTCCACCGCCGCGCGCGCCGTGGCGGTCGCGGAGTAGACGGTGATGTCCAGCTTGGTCGAGAGTTCGCCCTTGCCCAGCAGCTTCACGCCGTCGAGCTTGCGGCGGATCACGCCGGCGGCGATCAGGACCTCGGCGTCGATGGCCTTCTTCGCGTCGAGCTTGCCGGCCGCGATCGCCTGTTCCAGGCGCCACAGGTTCACCTCGGCGAAGTCCTTGCGGTGGATGTTGTTGAAGCCGCGCTTGGGCATGCGCATGTGCAGCGGCATCTGGCCGCCTTCGAAGCCGGCGATGGCGACCCCGGAGCGCGCCTTCTGGCCCTTCACGCCACGACCGGCGGTCTTGCCCTTGCCCGAACCCGGGCCACGGCCGACGCGCATGCGGTTCTTGGTGGAGCCCTCGCGCGGGGCCAGTTCGTTGAGCTTGGTCATAGGTGCCTCTCCTTGGAGATCTGGCGCCGGAGCGGACGCTCCGACTCGGCGGATTTCACGTCCTCCCCCTCATGGGGAGGTGGCCCGGAGGGCCGGAGGGGGATTCATCCGCCGAGCGGCGAGCTTCAACCCCCTTTAGTCGCTTCGCGACAGCTCCCCCTAAGGGGAGCGCCGCGTTCTAGTCGACCACTTCGATCATGTGGGCGACCTTGGCGATCATGCCGCGCACGGAGGGGGTGTCCTCCAGCGTGGAGACGCGGCCAGGGCGGTTGAGGCCCAGGCCGACCAGGGTGGCGCGCTGATCCTTCTTGCGGCGGATCGGGCTGCCGGTCTGACGAACGGTGACGGTTGCCATCGAGCTTATCCTTCGGCGTCGGCGGTGTCGGCGGCGGGCGTCGAGGCTCCGTCGGCCCTGCGGCCGATCACGTCGGAGACCTTCTTGCCGCGCTTGGCCGCGACCTGGCGGGGTGAAGACTGGGCCTTCAGCGCCTCGAAGGTCGCGCGCACCATGTTGTAGGGATTGGACGAGCCGACCGACTTGCCGACCACGTCCTGCACGCCCAGGGTTTCCAGCACCGCGCGCATCGGACCGCCGGCGATGACGCCGGTGCCCGGAGGCGCCGAGCGGACCATCACCTTGCCCGCGCCCCAGCGGCCAGCGCCGTCGTGGTGCAGGGTGCGGCTTTCGCGCAGCGGCACGCGGATCATCGTCTTCTTGGCTTCCTCGGTCGCCTTGCGGATGGCTTCCGGCACTTCGCGCGCCTTGCCATGTCCGTAGCCGACGCGGCCCTTCTGGTCGCCGACGACCATGAGGGCGGCGAAGGAGAACCTGCGCCCGCCCTTCACGGTGGCGGCCACGCGGTTGATGTGGACCAGCTTCTCGACGATGTCGCTGTCGCGTTCTTCTTCGCGATTGCGGCCACCGCCACGCTGTTCGTCTCTGCGAGCCATGGGGTTTCCTTAGAAGTTCAGGCCGGCTTCACGCGCGGCGTCAGCCAGCGCCTTGATCCGTCCGTGATAGAGATAGCCGCCGCGATCGAAGACCACGTCCTTGACGCCCTTTTCGATGGCGCGTTGGGCCACCAGCGCGCCCACGCGGGCGGCGGCGTCCTTGTCGGCGCCCTTCTTGGACTTCTCGTCGCCTTCCAGCGTCGAGGCGGCCGCCAGGGTCACGCCGCGCTCATCGTCGATGACCTGGGCGTAGATGTTCTTGGACGAACGGAAGACCGACAGGCGCGGACGCCCGTTGGCCAGCTTGCGCAGCCGCGTGCGCGTGCGTTGCGCGCGTCGCAGAGATGAATCGCGTGAGGAGAGCGCCATGGCTACTTCTTCTTGCCTTCCTTGCGCCGGACTTTTTCGCCGGCGTAGCGCACGCCCTTGCCCTTGTAGGGCTCGGGCGGGCGGATGCGGCGGATCTGGGCGGCGATCTCGCCGACCTGCTGCTTGTCGATCCCGGAGATCTTGACCTCGGTCTGCTTGGGCACCGCGAAGGTGATGCCGGCCGGGGCCGGGACATCGACTTCATGGCTGAAGCCCAGCTGCATGGAGAGCGCATTGCCCTTCATCGCGGCCCGATAGCCGACGCCGACCAGCTCGAGCGAGCGCTCGAAGCCCTCGGTCACGCCGATCACCATGTTGGCGACCAGCGTGCGGGAAAGGCCCCACATCGCCTGGGCGCGCTGGCCCTCGGAGCGCTTGGAGAGGGTGAGTTCCCCGCCCTCCTGCTTGACTTCGATCTCTTCGGCCACGGTCCAGGCGAGCTGGCCCTTGGGCCCCTTCACCGTCACCGTCTGACCATCGAGGGTCACCGTCACCCCGGCGGGAACAGCGACAGCCTTCTTTCCGATACGCGACATATCAGTAGACCCGGCAGAGGACTTCGCCGCCCACGTTGGCGTCACGCGCCGCGGTGTCCGACATGACGCCCTTGGGCGTCGACAGGATCGAGATCCCGAGACCGTTCTTCACGGGCTTCAGGTCCTTGATCGACGAATAGACGCGGCGGCCGGGCTTCGAGATGCGGGCGATGTCCACGATGACGGGGGCGCCATCGAAGTATTTCAGCTCGACTTCGAACTCCGGGAACGCACCGGGTGTCTCCACCAGGTGGTAGCCGCGGATGTAGCCTTCCTCGGCCAGCACGTCCAAGAGGCGCGCGCGCATCTTGGAGGCCGGCGTTGTGAGCTTCGCGCGGCCACGCATGGCGGCATTCTTGATGCGGGCGATCAGATCGCCGATGGGGTCGTTGACCATTTGCGGACCCTCCCTACCAGCTCGACTTGACGAGGCCGGGGATCAGCCCGTGCGAACCGAGGTCGCGCAGGGCGATCCGGCTCATCTTCAGCTTGCGGTAGAACGCGCGCGGGCGACCCGTGACCAGGCACCGGTTACGGATCCGGGTCTTGGACGAGTTGCGCGGCAGTTCCGCGAGCTTCAGCCGGGCTTCAAAACGTTCTTCGAGCGGCAGGCTCTCGTCGTTGGCGGTCGCCTTCAGCGCATTGCGCTTCCCGGCATACTGCTTGACGAGGGCCTGGACCCTCAGATTGCGATTGACGGCGCTTTTCTTGGCCATGTGCTTCTTTCCTTCCCGCCCTTAGGCCTGAGCCGTGAACGGGAACTGGAATTCCTTGAGAAGCGCGCGCGCTTCGTCGTCGGTCTTCGCGGTCGTGGTGACGATGATGTCCATGCCCCACATCTGGTCGATCTGGTCGTAGTTGATCTCCGGGAACACGATGTGTTCGCGAAGGCCCATGGCGAAGTTGCCGCGACCGTCGAACGAGGTGGGCTTCAGGCCCCGGAAATCCTTCACGCGCGGCAGCGCGATCGTGATCAGCCGGTCCAGGAATTCGTACATGCGCTCCTTGCGGAGCGTCACCTTGGCGCCGATCACCATGCC
>CANJXI010000124.1 GCA_947478785.1 Caulobacteraceae bacterium | reverse complement strand
CGAGACGCCGATCATCTCGAACTTCAAGGAAGGCCTGACCGTCCAGGAGTACTTCAACTCCACCCACGGCGCCCGTAAGGGCCTGGCCGACACCGCGCTGAAGACCGCCAACTCCGGCTATCTGACGCGTCGTCTCGTCGACGTGGCGCAGGACTGCATCATCACCGAGGAAGACTGCGGCACCACGCGGGGAATCACCCTTCGCGCCGTGGTCGAGGGCGGGGACGTGCTGGTCTCGCTGGGACTGCGCATCCTGGGCCGTTTCGCGGCCGAGGACATCAAGGACCCCAACACCGGCGAAGTCATCGTGCCGGCCGACACCTACCTGACCGAAAACCAGGTGGATATCGTCGAAGGCGCGGCGGTCCAGTCGGTGAAGATCCGCTCGGTCCTGACCTGCGAATCCAAGATCGGCGTCTGCGGGGCCTGCTACGGCCGCGACCTGGCGCGCGGCACTCCGGTGAACATCGGTGAAGCGGTCGGCGTCATCGCCGCCCAATCCATCGGCGAGCCGGGCACACAGCTGACCATGCGGACCTTCCACATCGGCGGCACGGCCCAGGTGGCCGAGCAGTCGTTCTTCGAAAGCGGCAACGAAGGCGTGGTCAAGATCAGCGGCGGCAACACCGTCGTGAACGCCGAGGGCCACCTGATCGGCATGAGCCGCAATTTGTCGCTGCTGGTCATGGTCGATGGCAAGGAGCGGGAAGCCTACAAGCCCCCCTACGGCGCGCGCCTGCGCGTCAAGGACGGCGAGAAGGTCAAGCGCGGCCAGCGCCTGGCCGAATGGGACCCGTATACCACCCCGATCATCACCGAAGTGGGCGGCCGGGTGCGGTTCGAGGACCTGGTGGAGAACATGTCGGTCCGCGAGGAAGCCGACGAGGCCACCGGCATCTCCAACCGCGTGGTCATCGACTGGCGCGCCTCCACCAAGGGTTCGGACCTGCGTCCGGCCATGGCGGTGATCGGCGCCGACGGGGCCTATATGCGCATCTCCAACGGGGGCGAGGCGCGTTACCTCCTGCCGGTGGGTGCGGTTCTGTCGATCGGCGACGGCGATGAAGTGAAGCCGGGCGAGGTCATGGCCCGGATCCCCACGGAAAGCGCCAAGACCCGGGACATCACCGGCGGTCTGCCGCGTGTCGCCGAGCTCTTCGAAGCCCGTCGTCCCAAGGACTGCGCGGTGATCGCCGAGATGGATGGCCGCGTCGAATTCGGACGCGACTACAAGAACAAGCGCCGGATCAAGATCACCCCCGAGGATGGTGGCGAACCGGTCGAGTTCCTGATCCCCAAGGGCAAGCACATCGCCGTCCACGACGGCGATGTGATCCGCAAGGGCGAGTACCTGATCGACGGCAATCCCGATCCCCACGACATCCTGCGGATCCAGGGCATCGAGGCGCTGGCCGACTTCCTGGTGAACGAGATCCAGGAGGTCTACCGACTGCAGGGCGTGCCGATCAACGACAAGCACATCGAGACGATCGTCCGTCAGATGCTGCAGAAGGTCGAGATCCTGGAGCCGGGCGACACGGGCCTACTCAAGGGCGACCACCTCGACAAGTCCGACGTGGACGCCGAGGACGTCAAGACCCAGGCGCGCGGCGGCCGTCCGGCCATCACGCAACCGGTCCTGCTGGGGATCACCAAGGCGAGCCTGCAGACACGCAGCTTCATCTCCGCGGCCTCCTTCCAGGAAACGACCCGCGTGCTCACCGAAGCCTCCGTCCAGGGCAAGGTCGACACCCTGGAGGGCCTGAAGGAGAACGTGATCGTGGGCCGGCTGATCCCGGCGGGCACGGGGTCCTACCTGCGCAACCTGCAGCGCATCGCCGCCAAGCGCGACGAGGTGCTGACGGCCAGCCGCGAGGAGGCGATGGAGCCGCTTCCGGAAGTGATCGCCGTCGAGGCGGAGGCCGAGAAGGTCGACTCCTGACCGGCTGTTCGATCTGTCATCTAACCGAGCGGCCCGGGAGCGATCCCGGGCCGTTTTGGTATTCCGTGGCCCTCTACGGCGGGAGCCGACCGAGAGACCTCGCCGCCCGGGTGCTGGGCGGGTAGGTCGCCTGGCCGACCATCTGGGCGCCGGCGCCGCTCTCGTAGGGCTCGCCGTCGTAGTCCTGCGGCGTCGGGGCGAGGCGCGGGCCGCTGAGCGGGGCGGGGCGCTCCAGGCCGGCCTTGCGGGCGGCGCGTCCGGCCACGGCCTGGTCGAGCAGGGCGCGCTTGGCCGCGCTCAAGCCCACCCCCGGGGGAATGTAGGCCGCCTCGCGGGCCCCCCTGCCGAACGCGTCGTCGCAGCCCTCCCGCTCGGCGCGGCTGAGCGCCGCCAGGTTGGCGCACCCCACCGGTCCGCTGCGCAGAATGGTCCGCAACTCGGCCTTGGGCCCTTCCGGCAGGGGCGCGGGGTGCAGGACGGCCTGTGGCCGCGGCGGGGCCGGCGGCGGAGGCGGCGCGGGCGCTGGCACGGGCAGGGGGGCGATCGGCAAGTCCTGGGGCATGTGCGGCTGCACCCGCCGGTGCAGGCGAATCGGGGCCGGCGGCGCGGCCGATCCCGGAACCGGCGGCGGGGCGCGAGGCATCAGCAGGATCGGGATGATCGGCTCGGGCGGACCGGCCTGTTCGTAGGGGATACGCAGCATCGGCGCGTGAGCCGCCAGGATCGCCAGCACGACGGCGTGGGTTGTGAGCGAAACCGCCCACGCCACGATCGTCGAGCGGCGTCTGGCCGTCTGCATCCGGTCTCCGTCCTCACGACCTTAACCCAGCGGGCCTGTCCCGCGCGGCGATTTCGTGGCGAAGCCCGGCCATCGCCATCGAGCCGTCCGGGGACGCCCGCAAACATTGACGGGCGGGCGCTTCCCGACTATGTAGCGCGCTCTTTCGAGGCCGGGATTCGTCCCTGTCCCGATGAACCTCGTCCGTCGGAACGCAAGCCAATGGCGTCCCGGCGGGTTTTTGCGTTCAGCGGGCGGCTTCGCAAAGCCCGATATCAGGACCTTAACTGAGGCGCCCCGGCCAAACGGCACACGCCTCCACGCAAGCGAGATTAGATGCCGACAGTCAACCAACTCATCCGCAAGCCGCGGCACGACAAGCCCTCCCGGAACAAGGTTCCGGCGCTGAAGGGCTGCCCGCAGCGCCGCGGCGTTTGCACCCGAGTCTACACGACCACCCCGAAGAAGCCGAACTCGGCGCTGCGTAAGGTCGCCAAGGTCCGCCTGACCACCGGCATCGAAGCGGTGTGCTACATCCCGGGCGAAGGCCACAACCTGCAGGAGCACTCGGTGGTGCTGATCCGCGGCGGCCGGGTGAAGGACCTTCCGGGCGTCCGCTACCACATCCTTCGGGGTGTCCTCGATACGCAAGGCGTCAAGGACCGTCGCCAGCGTCGTTCGCTCTACGGCGCCAAGCGTCCGAAGTAAGGAAGAAGAAGAATGTCCCGCCGCCGCCGCGCAGAGAAACGCCAGGTCCTTCCCGATCCGAAGTTCGGGGACCTGGTCGTCACCAAGTTCATGAACATGGTGATGTACGAAGGTAAGAAGGCCGTCGCCGAGAACATCCTCTATGGCGCCTTCGACATCCTGGAAGCCAAGCGCAAGGATCTGGGTCCGCTGGAAACGTTCCACACGGCCCTGGAAAACGTCGCCCCCGCCATCGAGGTGAAGTCCCGCCGGGTCGGCGGCGCCACCTATCAGGTGCCGATGGAAGTCCGTCCGGACCGCCGCCGCGCGCTGGCCATCCGCTGGATCGTCGCCGCGGCCCGCAAGCGTGGTGAGAACACCATGACCGAGAAGCTGGCCGGCGAACTGCTGGACGCCTCCTCGAACCGCGGTTCCGCAGTGAAGAAGCGGGAAGACACCCACAAGATGGCCGAAGCCAACCGGGCCTTCTCGCACTACCGCTGGTAAGCCCACATATACTGAGCTTTCCGGCGCGGGTGGTTTGAGCTAAACCGCCCGCGCCGTTCGTTCAGCCCTACGAAAAGCCCCTTTTCAAAGAGCTATCCGTCATGTCCCGCGCACACAAAATCGAAGACTACCGCAACTTCGGAATCATGGCCCACATCGACGCGGGCAAGACCACGACGACGGAGCGGATCCTCTATTACACGGGCAAGAACCATAAGATGGGCGAGGTCCATGATGGCGCGGCCACCATGGACTGGATGGAGCAGGAGCAGGAGCGCGGCATCACCATCACGTCGGCCGCGACGACCGCCTACTGGCAGGAAAAGCGCCTCAACATCATCGACACCCCAGGCCACGTGGACTTCACCATCGAAGTCGAACGCAGCCTGCGCGTGCTGGACGGCGCGGTCACGGTGCTGGACGGCAACGCCGGCGTCGAGCCGCAGACCGAGACGGTCTGGCGCCAGGCCGACAAGTACAAGGTTCCCCGGATCGTCTTCGTCAACAAGATGGACAAGATCGGCGCCGACTTCGACAAGTCGGTGGAATCGATCCGCGACCGCCTGGGCGCGAAGGCCGTTCCGATCCAGCTGCCGATCGGCTCGGAGACCAACCTGAAGGGTCTGGTGGACCTGGTCCGCATGAAGGCCGTGGTCTGGGAAAACGACGGCCTGGGCGCGACCTTCCGCGACGAGGAGATCCCCGCCGACCTGAAGGAAAAGGCCGAGGCCGCGCGCCACTACATGATCGAGAACGCCGTCGAACTCGATGACGAGGCGATGGAAGCCTATCTGTCGGGCGAAGAACCCTCGATCGACGTCATCAAGAAGTGCATCCGCAAGGCGGTGCTGACCGGCGCCTTCTATCCGATCCTCTGCGGCTCGGCCTTCAAGAACAAGGGCGTGCAGCCGCTGCTGGACGCCGTCGTCGACTACCTGCCGTCGCCGGTGGACATCCCGCCGACCCCGGGGATCGATTTCCGCACGGAAGAGCCGATCGTGCGCCGGGCGTCCGACGAGGAGCCGCTGTCGGTCCTGGCGTTCAAGATCATGGACGACCCCTTCGTGGGCTCGCTGACCTTCTGCCGCATCTACTCGGGCAAGCTCGAGACCGGCATGGGCCTCCTGAACTCGACCCGCGACCGCAAGGAGCGCGTCGGGCGCATGCTGCTGATGCACTCGAACAACCGCGAGGACATCAAGGAAGCCTACGCCGGCGACATCGTCGCCCTGGCCGGCCTGAAGGACACCCGCACGGGCGACACGCTCTGCGACCCCAACAAGTCGCCGGTGATCCTGGAACGCATGGAATTCCCCGCGCCGGTCATCGAGATCGCCGTGGAGCCGAAGACCAAGGCCGACCAGGAAAAGCTGGGCGTGGCGCTGGCCAAGCTGGCCGCGGAGGATCCGTCCTTCACCGTCTCCACCGACCACGAGTCCGGCCAGACCATCCTCAAGGGGATGGGCGAGCTGCACCTGGACATCAAGATCGACATCCTCAAGCGCACCTACAAGGTGGAAGCCACCATCGGCGCGCCGCAGGTGGCCTACCGCGAGAGCCTCGGCCGTCGCGCCGAGATCGATTACACCCACAAGAAGCAGACCGGCGGCACGGGCCAGTTCGCCCGCATCAAGCTGGTGTTCGAGCCGGGCGAGCCGGGTTCGGGCTTCGTCTTCGAAAGCTCGGTGGTCGGCGGCTCCGTGCCTAAGGAATATATCCCCGGCGTCCAGAAGGGCCTGGAGTCCGTCAAGGACAACGGCCTGCTCGCCGGCTTCCCGCTGATCGACTTCAAGGCGACCCTGATCGACGGGGCCTACCACGACGTCGACTCCTCGGTGCTGGCCTTCGAAATCGCCGCCCGCGCGGCCTTCAAGGAGCTCCGCGAAAAGGGCTCGCCCAAGCTGCTCGAACCGATCATGAACGTCGAGGTCGTGACGCCTGAGGAATATCTGGGCTCGGTGATCGGTGACCTGAATGGCCGCCGTGGCCAGATCCAGGGCCAGGACGTGCGCGGCAACGCCATCGTCGTGAACGCCTTCGTGCCGCTGGCCAACATGTTCGGCTACGTGAACAACCTGCGCGGCATGAGCCAGGGCCGCGCCGCCTTCACCATGCAGTACGACCACTACGACCCGGTGCCGCAAGCCGTGGCCGACGAAGTCATCAAGAAGTACGCCTAACCATCCAACCCTAGCTAGAGGACGAGCCCGGACAGGGCTGGAGCTTGAAATGGCCAAAGAGAAATTCGAACGTAACAAGCCGCACCTGAACGTCGGCACGATCGGTCACGTTGACCACGGCAAGACGACGCTGACGGCGGCGATCACGATGGTTCTGGCGAAGGCCAGCGGCGGCAAGGCGATGAGCTAT
>CANJXI010000123.1 GCA_947478785.1 Caulobacteraceae bacterium | reverse complement strand
CTCTCCAACCACGTCTTCAAGGACTACGACGCCATCCTCGACGCCGTCTGCGACGCCTGGAACCGCCTCATCGCCGAGCCAGACCGCATCCAATCCCTCGGCGCACGGACATGGGCCTGCTGCGGTGACGTTTAAGGGCGGTTGGTATCAGTGCTTGTCGGTCTTGCTGGACAGCCAGTCCATGACGGCCAGCATGACGCCGGAGACCACGAAGCTCAGATGGATGCCGACCAGCCAGGCCAGGGTTCGGTCGGCGATCTGCTCGCCCTCAGACAGCTGCATGAAGGCGCGCAGGAGCGCGATGGCGCTGATCGCCACGATGGAGGCGATCAGCTTCATCTTGAGGCCGGAGAAGTCGACCGTGCCCATCCAGCCCGGCCGGTCCTCGTCGTCGCCGGTGTCGATCTTGGAGACGAAGTTTTCGTAGCCCGAGAAGATCACGATCAGCAGCAGATTGCCGGCCAGCGACAGGTCGATCAGCGACAGCACCATCAGGATCGCCTGCTCTGGCGACTTGCCGAAGATGCCGGAGAACTCGTGGATCGCCTCGTTGGCGAAGACGATGACCAGGGCGGCCAGCGCCAGCACGAGGCCGACGTAGAACGGCGCCATCAGCCAGCGGGAGCGGAACAGCCACAGCTCCAGGAACCGCTCGGCCGCGGGCTTGGGCTTCGACGGGCGGGGCGCGGGCTGGGTCATGTACACTACGTAGCCATTCGATCGGTGATCACAACGACTGTGCATGATCGGGTGTCATCCCGGAAAGGCGCGGTAGCGGCTTGTCCAGGACCCATACACACGAAGCGCGCAGGCAAACCCGGGGACGCGGAGTTGATGGGTCCCGGTCTTCGCGGGCCGCGAAACCGGGATGACACTTCAAGACCGCAGCTTCGCCCCCACGGCCTTTTCCGCCGCCGCCACGATGCGGGCCGACAGCGCCTCGATCTCGGCGTCGGTGAGGGTCTTCTCGCGGGGCTGGACGGTGACCTCGACGGCGAGCGAGGTCATGCCGTCGGGCACGCCCTTGCCCTGGTAGACGTCGAACACCCGCGCGCCGGCGATCAGCGCCTTGTCGGCCGCCAGGATCGGGCGGACGAGGTCGCCGGCCGGGGTGCCCGCGGCGACCAGGAAGGCGAAGTCGCGGGTGAGCGGCATGAAGGCCGAGAGCGCCAGCGGGGGCCTGGTCTTGGTGGGCTTCTTCTTGGGCTCGGGAATGGCGTCGAGCGTCAGTTCGAAGGCCAGCATGGGGCCGTCGGCGTCGAGCGCCTTGAGGGCCGCAGGGTGCAGCTCGCCAAACTCGGCGATGACGGTCTTGGGGCCAAGCTGCAGCCGGGCCGAGCGGCCGGGATGCCACCAGGCCGAGTTCTGTCCCTGGACGACCTGGAGGGCCGGGGCGCCCAGCTCGTCCAGCAGGGCCATCAGGTCGGCTTTCAGGGCGAACAGCGGATCGGCCGAGGCGCCGTCCCAGCGGCGGGGCTCGTGCGGCGCGACGAGGGCGGCCACGGCGGTGGTCTGGTCGCCGGGCGCGTCGCCCTTGAAGTTGGGGCCGACCTCGAAGAGGGCCGCGTCGGCGAAGCCGTGGCGGGCGTTGCGGGCGGCGGCCTCGATCAGGTTGGGCAGGATCGAGGGGCGCATGGTGTCGAGGTCGGACGCGATCGGGTTGGTCAGGCGCAGGGTCTCGGCGCCGCCGCCGAACAGCCTGGCCCAATCGTGCTTCATGAAGCTCCAGGTCACGGCCTCGGCGTAGCCGCGCGCGGCCATCAGGCGGCGTGCGTTGCGCATGCGGGTCTGGCGGACGGTCAGCAGGCCGCCCACGGGCCGGGCAAGCTCTGGCAGGGGCGTGGCGGGGAGGGCGGCGAAGCCCTCGATCCGCGCCACTTCCTCGGCGAGGTCGGCCTTGCCGGCGACGTCGCGGCGCCAGGACGGCGGGGTGACCACCTCGCCGCGCACCGAAAAGCCCAGGTCTGTGAGGATCTGGTCGATCCGCGTCCCGTCAACAGTCAGGCCGGTCAGCTTGCGCACATAGGCGTGGTCGAAGGTGATCGCGGCGGGCGGGGCGGGCGGCTGGCCGGCGACCCGGACCTCGCAGGGCTCGCCGCCGCAGAACTCGACGATCAGCCGGGTGGCGAGTTCCAGGCCGGGAACCTGCGAATCCGGATCGACGCCGCGCGCGAAGCGGTACTGCGCGTCCGAGGCGAGACCCAGCGCGCGGCCCGTCTGGGCGGTGCGGATCGGGTCGAACCAGGCGCATTCCACGAAGACGTCGGTGGTGGCCTCGGTGACCTTGGTGCTCTCGCCGCCCATCACGCCGCCCAGGCCGATGGCGCCCGAGCCGTCGGCGATGACGCAGACCTCCGGGCCGGCCTGGTAGGTCTTGCCGTCGAGCGCCTCCAGCGTCTCGCCCTGGCCCAGGCGGGCCTCAATGAGGCCGCCCGTGAGCCTGGCCGCGTCATAGACGTGCAGCGGCCGGCAGCGGTCGTAGGAGATCAGATTGGTGACGTCGACCAGCGCGTTGATCGGGCGCAGGCCGACCGAGATCAGCCGTTGCTGCACCCAGGCCGGCGAGGGGCCGTTCCTGACGCCGCGGATCAGCCGGCCGGCGAACACCGGGCAGGCGTCGCCGTCGACGCGGATCTCGATGGGCGTCGGGCCCTGGCCCTGGACCGGCGGAATGGAGAGGTCGCGCAGCTTGCCGACGCCGGCGGCGGCCAGGTCGCGGGCGATGCCGGCCACGCCCAGCCAGTCGGGCCGGTTGGGCGTCACCTCGAAGTCGATCACCGCCTCCAGGCCCAGCGCCTCGGCGGCGCTTTGGCCGACGGCCAGGGTGTCGGGCAGCTCCAGGATGCCGTCGGACTCGCTGGCGGTCTCCAGCTCGGCGGCCGAGCACAGCATGCCGTTGGAGACGACGCCCCGGACGGGCCTCGCCTCCAGCGTGATCCCGGAGCCCGGCACGAAGGCGCCCAGCGGGGCGTAGACGGTGGTCAGGCCGGGCCGCGCGTTGGGGGCGCCGCAGACGATCTCCTTGCGGCCGTCCTTGGTGTCCACCTGGCAGACCCGCAGCCGGTCGGCGTTTGGATGCTGCTGCGCGTCGACGATCTTCGCGACCGAGAAGGCCGCCAGCTTCGCCGCCGGGTTCTCCACGTGCTCGACCTCGAGGCCGGCCATGGTCATGGCGTCGACCACCGCTTCCACCGAGGCGTCGGTCTGAAGGTGCTCCTTCAGCCAGGAGAGGGTGAACTTCATCAGCTGAGCCCCGTCGCCGGATTGGGCGCCTGGAACGCCGAGAAGCCGTAGTGGTCCAGCCAGCGGACGTCGCTTGCGAACATGTCGCGCAGGTCGGGCATGCCGTATTTCAGCATCCCCAGCCGGTCGATGCCGAAGCCGAAGGCGAAGCCCTGCCAGACCTCGGGATCGAGGCCGCAGTTCCTGAGCACGTTGGGATGCACCATCCCGCAGCCGACGATCTCCATCCAGTCGTCGCCCTGGCCGATCTTCACGTCGCCGCCGGAGCGGTCGCAGCGCACGTCCATCTCGGCCGACGGCTCGGTGAACGGGAAGTGGTGCGGCCGGAAGCGGGTCTCCACCAGCGGCGTCTCGAAATAGCGCGCGATGAAGGTCTCCAGCGTCCACTTCAGGTGGCCCATGTGGATGTCCCGGTCGATCACCAGGCCTTCCATCTGGTGGAACATCGGGGTGTGGGTGGCGTCGCTATCGGAGCGGTAGGTGCGGCCGGGCACGACGATGCGGATCGGCGGCGTCTGGCTGGTGGCGATCCAGGACGGCAGCTTGTCGTTCTGGCCCTGCCGCATGGTGCGGATCTGCACGGGGCTGGTGTGGGTGCGCAGGACCTTGCGCTCGCCGTGCTCGTCCTCGGGCAGCCAGAAGGTGTCGTGCATCTCCCGGGCAGGGTGCTTGGGCGGGAAGTTCAGCGCCGTGAAGTTGTGGAAGTCGTCCTCGATGTCGGGGCCTTCCGCCAGGCCGAAGCCCATCTCGGCGAAGATGGCGATCATCTCGTCCTGCACCTGCATGGTCGGATGGACCCGGCCCCGGCGTTCGGGGGCCAAGGGCAGGGTGAGGTCGACCCGCTCGGCGGCCAGCTTCACGTCCAGTTCGGCGGCTTCCAGGCCGGCCTTGCGGGCGGCGATGGCGCCTGAGATCCGGTCGCGCAGGCCGTTGATCAACGGGCCCCGCTCGCGCCGTTCGTCGGGGCTCATCGAGCCCAGGGTCTTCAGCAGGTCGGACACGGAGCCCGACTTGCCGAGCGCGGCCACGCGGACGGCTTCCAGGGCGGCCATGTCTGCGGCGCCCGCGACGGCGCCTGCCAGATCGGCCTCGAGTTTCGTCAGGTCGGTCATGATGGGGTGTCCTAGCCTTAGGTCTTCACGGGGTGAAGAGGGCCAGCAAAAAGCCCTCCGGTTCGGCCGGAGGGCTCTGATTGCCTCGACGGTCTAGGACCTTCGGCGATCAAGCCAGCGCGGCGCGAACCTTGTCGGCGATGGCCTTGAAAGCGGTCGGATCGGCGCCGGCGATGTCGGCGAGAACCTTGCGGTCCATTTCGATCCCGGCCAGCCCAAGGCCGTGGATAAACGAGGCGTAGGTCATGCCTTCCAGGCGGGCCGCGGCGTTGATCCGCTGGATCCACAGCGAGCGGAAGTTGCGCTTGCGGACCTTGCGGTCGCGGTAGGCGTACTGGCCGGCCTTGTCCACGGCCGCCTTGGCGGTGCGGATGGTGTTCTTGCGGCGGCCGTAGAAGCCCTTGGCTTGCTCAAGGACCTTCTTGTGCCGTGCGTGGGCGACTACGCCCCTCTTAACTCGCGCCATCTGTCAGGGCTCCTTAGCTGAGGCCGTAGGGCAGGAAGATCTTGATGATTTTCGCGTCGGACGCGCTCATCACCTTCGTGCCCCGGTTCTGACGGATGTACTTGGCGTTGTGGGAGAGCAGTCGGTGGCGCTTGCCAGCCACACCGGCCTTGATCTTCCCAGTCGCAGTGAGTTTGAAGCGCTTTTTGGCGCCCGACTTCGTCTTCAGTTTCGGCATTTCTCTGCGGAGCCCGAAAGCCCCGTCCTCTGGCGTATTGATGAACCGTCCTGGCATGCCATGGGCCAGACGGTTCCGAAGGGAGCGGCTGATAGACGAAAGGGGGGCGGAATGCAAGGCGAGGTGGGGATCACGGCGCGCGGGCGATAATCGGCCCGGCCCGCCGCGCGGCGCTGAGCGCCAGCAGGATGGCCGGGGCGACGATCAGGCCGGCCTGCCAGAACGGGGCGTTGATGCTGATCCCGGCGAAGGTCAGCCCCGCGCAGAACGGGCCGACGAACCGGGCGAAGGAGCCGGCGGCGTTGTTCAGCCCCAGGACCTGGCCCTGGCGGTAGGGGTCGGCGGTCCGCGAGATCAGGGCGCCGACATTGGGCCAGGCCACCGACTGTCCCACCGCCGTCACGCACATCAGCACGGTGGTGTAGACCAGCCCGGTCGAGAACGGCTGCAGGAAGCAGCCCAGCACGGTCATGGTCATGCCGACCGCCAGCATCCGGCCCTCGCCGAAACGCTCGGAGAGCGGGCCGGTGACGAAGAACTGGGTCAGCGCCGCGACGATGCCCACGGCGGCGAAACAGACGCTGACCTGGCGCGGACCCCAGCCGAACCGCGCGAGGCCCCAGAGACCGAAGATGGATTCGATGCCGGTGAACGCGAAACCCACCAGGAAGGTCAGCAGCATGAGGCGCCCGATCACCGGATGGCGAACGGCCTCGCCGATCGCCGACCAGCGGCTCGGCCGATGGCTGATCGTCTGGTCGCGGACCCGGCTTTCGCGGATGAAGGCGATCACCGAGACCAGCTGGATGGCGGACATGCCGGCGGCGATGAACAGCGGGATCCGGAAGCCCGCCGGGCCGGCGTCGGCGTGGGCGAAGGCGCCGCCGATCGCCGGGCCCACGATCATGCCGACGTTCCAGGCCGCGCCCTGCTTGGACATCATCCGAGCGCGGCCCGCCGGCGGGGTGATGTCGGCGACGTAGCCCTGGACGACCGCCCCGTTGCCGCTGGCCAGGCCGCCCAGGAAGCGGATGGCGAAGGCGGCCAGCACAGTGGGCGCGAAGGCCAGCGCCAGGTAGCAGAGGCAGTTGCCGAGGATGGTCGAGATCAGGATCGGCTTGCGGCCGTAGCGGTCGCTGAGCCGGCCCCAGAACGGCTCGCCGAAGAAGGCGCCCATGGCGTAGGCCGAGAAGATCAGGCTGACCTGCCAGGGCTCGGCCCTGAGCGACCGGGCGTAGAAGGGCAGCAGCGGGATGATGATCCCGAAGCCCAGCATGCTCATGAAGTTGATGGCGAGCAGGGACGCCACGACCCCGCGGGACGGCGTCGACGCCGCCCGCGGCGAGGTGTCGGACATGGGGCGGTGTTAGGGGGTGCGGCCTGGCGGGGCAAGGCGGAGGGTTCGCGTCCGGGGCGAGGCGGGGCTGAAGAGGCGGCCGCCCGAGGCGCCGTCCTTCAAATGAATGCGAATTTCAGAAGTTATACCAACCGCCCTTAAACGTCACCGCAGCAGGCCCATGTCCGTGCGCCGAGGGATTGGATGCGGTCTGGCTCGGCGATGAGGCGGTTCCAGGCGTCGCAGACGGCGTCGAGGATGGCGTCGTAGTCCTTGAAGACGTGGTTGGAG
>CANJXI010000122.1 GCA_947478785.1 Caulobacteraceae bacterium | reverse complement strand
GGCGCCAGATCGCGGAACTTCGGCGACAGGTAGTCGCGCCACATCCCCGGCGGCGGGTTCACATGGGCGTCCGCGTCCACCAGATACGGCATCAGCCGCTCGGCCCGCTCAACCTCAAGATTGACGTCAACGTCGTCGACAAGGCTCATGTGGCGCACTCCCTTGGCGTATTTGTAACCCCGATCAACGTCGGGTGGCCAGTGCCACGCCCGATGAAGTTCGGGCGGCGGGCGGCGCTGACCACGCGCCAGCGCACCTGCCCCGCGCCCGCGCGCCCTATCATAGGTTTATCGGCGTACAGCTTCACCGTTCGAGGCTTGAATCCCGAACGACAACCATTGCATCTTGGCCGACAATGCGAGCGCCGGCGGCGCGGCTGTCGCGATAAAATCGTGTTGCGTAGGGGCCGGGCGTCTCCGCGCCATTCTGGAGGACGCCATGGCTCAAACGACGCCGCGACCCACCTTGGTTTCGATCGGCCTGCGCCTCATCTATGGGGCCTGCCTGCTGGTCGTGGGCGGCGTGCTGGCCGTGGGCGGCGCCCGGCTGCTGTCGCTTGGCGGCTCGGCCTATTACCTGCCGGCCGGGCTGGCCGCCGCCCTGACGGGTCTGGCGGTCATGCTGGGGCGCTGGCGATTGGGCGGCCTCATCTATCTGGCCCTGATGGCGGCCACGACCGTGTGGGGCCTTGCCGAGGTCGGGCTGGACGGCTGGGCGCTCGCGCCGCGGGTGATCTCGCCGGCTGTCCTGGGGTTGCCCTTCCTGATCGCGGGCCTGCTCAAGGGCCGCCGCGCCGAGCGGCTGGTCTCCCTGGCGGTGGCGGCTGGCGCTGTGGTGCTCGTGATCGCGGTCGCGCAAGGCGCGCGCTTCCAGCCGGCGCCTTCCGTTTCCAGCCCGGCCGGCCCCGCCGTCGCCGGGGCCGGCGAGGACTGGCCCGTGTTCGGCGGCGCGCCCGGCGGCGAGCGCTATTCGCGGCTCGCCCAGCTCACCCCCGCCAACGTCGGCAAGCTCAAGATCGCCTGGAGCCGCTCCGTGGGTCCCGTCCCGCTCGCGCCGGTCATGCAGAACCAGGCCACGCCGCTGAAGGTCGGCGACAACCTCTACACCTGTACGCCCTGGAACAACGTCCTCAGCCTGGATCCCGAAACCGGAAAGACCCGCTGGCGGTTCGACCCCAAGGTGGACCCGACCGGCGTCTACCAGGCCAAGTGCCGCGGCGTGGTCTATTACGAGATCCCCGGCGCGGTCGGCCCCTGCGCGCACCGGATCTATACCGGGACGCCGGATGGCCGCCTGATCGCCCTGGACGCGGCCACCGGCCTCAAGTGCCCGGGCTTCGGGACCGCCGGCGAGGCGGACCTCCTCAAGGGCCTGAAGCAGCGCAGCAAGGGCTACTACATCACCACCTCGGCGCCGACGATGGTCCGGGGCAAGCTGGTGATCGGCGGCACGGTGGCCGACGGCCAGCATGTGAGCGAACCCTCCGGCGTCGTCCGCGCCTACGACGCCGTCACCGGCAAGCTCGCCTGGGCCTGGGACATCGGCCGGCCGGGCCACCATGAAGAAGCCGCGCCCGGCGAATACTACACCTCCGGCACGCCCAACGCCTGGGCGCCCATGAGCGCCGACGAGGCGCTGGGCCTGGTCTATGTCCCGACCGGCGCCGCCACCCCGGACTACTGGGGCGGGCATCGCTCGGCGGAGACCAACCACTTCGGCAACGCCGTCGTGGCGATCGACGCGGAGACCGGCGAGCCGCGCTGGTCCTTCCAGACGACCCACTACGACGTCTGGGACTACGACGTGGGCTCCCAGCCCGTGCTGTTCGACCTGCGCACCGCGGCGGGCGTGATCCCGGCCCTGGTGCAGCCCACCAAGCGCGGCCAGCTCTTCGTGCTCAATCGCGTCACCGGCGCGCCGATCTACCCCATCGTCGAGAAGCCCGCGCCACAGGCCGGCGCGGTCGAGCGCCTGTCGCCGACCCAGCCCTGGTCGGTCGCGCTCCCCGACGTCAGCGGTCCGCGCCTGACGGAACGCTCCATGTGGGGTGTTTCCGCGCTGGATCAGCTCTGGTGCCGGATCAAGTTCCGCGAAGCCCGGTACGAGGGCTCGATGACCCCGCCAGGCCTCACCTACAGCATCGCCGACCCAGGCTACGTCGGCGGCGCGGACTGGGGGAGCATCTCGATTGACCCGGTCCGGCAACTGGCGGTGATGCCCTCGAACCGCGTCGTCAACTACATCCGCCTGCTGCCGCGCGCGAACCCGATAGCAGAAGGCCTGAGGGCCAGCCCCACAGCGGTCCAGGGTGGGCTGGTGGCCCAGGAAGGCTCACCCTACGCGGCCGATATCCGGCCCTTCTTCTCGCCCCTGAATATCCCCTGCCAGGCTCCGCCCTTTGGCATGATCAACGCCATCGACCTGCGGACCGGCAAGATGGTCTGGAGCCGGCCGCTGGGCAGCGCACGGGACCTGGGCCCCAAGGGGGTCGCCTCGCGCCTTCCGCTGACCATCGGAACGTCGACGACGGGCGGCGCCCTGGCCACCGCCAGCGGCGTGACCTTCGTGGCCGCCTCCGCCGACCACGCCATCCGGGCGTTCGACAGCCAGACCGGCCGGCTGCTGTTCACCGCCGACCTGCCGGGGACCGGCGCCAGCACCCCCATGACCTATCGCTCGCGCAGCGGACGGCAGTTCCTGGTGGTCACCTCCGAGAACGCGCACAAGCCCGGCTCGTACGACGGCGCCCTGACCGCCTTCGTCCTGCCGGACAAATAGGGCGGCCCCTATAGCGCGGGGTGGCGCATGTGGAAGTCGGTTACGCCCTGGAAGGCGTGGCCGGCGCGGAGCAGATCGGCCTCGCCGAGCCGCCAGGCGGCGAGTTGCAGGCCGATCGGCAGCCCGTCGGCCGTGACCCCGCCCGGAAAGGTGAGCGCCGGAACCCCCGCGACATTGTACGGGAATGTGAAGCGCAGCAGGTCGCGGCCGCGCGTGGCGATCTCGTCGCCGAAGGCCTCGATCTCCCGCCAGGTGGGCAGGATGCCGCCCAGCATCGGCGACAGGATGAGGTCGACATCGCGGAACACCGAACGCATGCGGCCCGCGAAACGGTCGCGGGCCTGGTAGCCGCGCGCCACCGCCGAGGCCTCGCCCGGACCACGTTCTAGCTGCGCCCTCAGCCGCGCCCCATATCCCTCGGCCTCGGCCGGGAAGTGCTCCCTGTGGCCGATGAAGGTCTCCGCCTGCATCATCGCGCCGATGTCCGCCGCGCCGTCGTCGCTTGACGGGAATTCTATCGGCCGCACCCGCGCGCCAAGGCCGGCGAGGACATCCGCGGCGCGGCGCACGGCGGCCACCACCTCGGCGGGCATGCCGATCGTCGCATGGTCCCAGTCCACGCCGATGGCCAGATCGCCGACCCCCCGGCCGATCCCGGCGAGATAGTCGGGCACGGCGTCCGCGAGCGCCGTGGGGTCGTCGGCGTCGGCGCCGGCGATGACCTGCAGGATGGCCGCCGCGTCGGCCGCGCTGCGCGCCATCGGGCCCACGTGGTCCAGGCTCGCGGCCAGCGGGATCAGACCGTGCCGGCTGACCCGGCCCCAGGTCGGCTTGATGCCGGTCAGGCCATTGGCCGAGGACGGAATGCGGATCGATCCCGCTGTATCCGTGCCGATGGCGCCGAAGCAGAACCCGGCGGCCGCGGACACACCGGAGCCGCTCGACGAGGCCCCGGTCCAGTGCGCCGCGCTCCATGGGTTGGCGGGCCTGGGGAAGCTCGGATGATGGTCCAGCGTCGCGCCTTCGGTGGTGTGCAGCTTGGCGATGATGACGGCGCCCGCCCGCCTCAGGCGCTTGACCACCGTCGCGTCCTCGGATGGGCGGAAATCCTTCAGGATCGCCATGCCGCCGGTCGTCGGCTGCCCTTCGGTCCAGAGCAGATCCTTCACGCCGATCGGCACGCCGTGCAGCGGTCCGCGCCAGAAGCCCGCGGCGATCTCGGCGTCGGCCCGCCGGGCCTCGGCGAGCGCGCTGTCGGCCAGCGACAACAGGACCCCGTTCAGCCGCCCATTGTGCTGTCCGATTCGCTCAATGAGGGCGCGCGTCACCTCGAGCGAGGTCACCTCCCGGCGCCGGAGGCGGTCGGCGACCTCCATCAGCGGCAGATAATGCAGATCATCGCTCATGGCGGGCGCGCTCCATTCGGCGCGGATCGACGAAGGGCGGTTCGCCGGCGGCGCGCCGGGTTCAGTCGGCGACCAGCTTGATGGCGCTCTCGGGACAGGCGCGCGCGCCGGTGTCCGCCTCCGCCTCCTTGCCGGCCGGGACAGTCTGCCCGTCCATGTCGTTATATCCCAGCTCGTCGAGCCGGTAGACATCGGGCGCCATCTGCGCGCAAAGCGCCGCGCCGCAGCAGAGGTCCTTCCTGACGATCATCTTCATGGTTTCGGCTCGGCCTTCGATGCAATGGCAGGGTTGTTCACGGCCCTGGGTGCTGCCCAGGGCGATGGGTCTTATTGGATTTTCCGGCTCCCCGCGAAAGCAGGCAAGGGAATTCTCCACGCGGCGCCGCCGCGCTTGCCAAGGGCGCCACAGCCCCCCAAGCTGTTCTTCTGTTTGTCGCGACAGACGTCCGCCGGCCCGCGACGCCGGACAAGGGCGCGTCGCGACGCCGCCGGAAGGCTATGGTTTATCCCGGTGACTGAAGGAGGAAGCCGGATGAGCGACGTGATCGACGCGATCGACGACCAGACTTACGAGAAGGTCTTCGACATCGAGGAGGACGCCCGGCGCTCCGGCACGGGCCTGATCCCCGACCCCTATCCGCTCTGGGCCAAGCTGCAGGCGCAGGCCCCGGTCCACCCCGGCACGATCGCGCACTGCATGGGCATATCCGAGGATGCGGGCAGCATGTTCGTGCCAGGCTTCAGATATTTCACCGTATTCAACTTCGCGGGCGTCAGCGACGTCTTCACGCGGAAGGACGATTTCAGCTCCGAACTTTATCACGACATGGGAATTAACCGGAAGCTTGGGGACAACATCCTCAGCATGGACGGGCTGAGGCACCGTCGCTACCGCAACCTGATGCAGGAATATTTCCAGCCCATGTCGGCGGGAGGCTGGTGGAACGACCACGTGATCGCCGGGCTGGTCGACCAGCTGGTGAGCCGGTTCGAGAAGCAGCCGAGCGTCGATCTCAACACCCAGTTCTTCGCGCGCCTGCCGATGCTCACGGTAACCGAGGGGTTCGGCCTGTCGCCGACCGAAGGCATGGCGTTCCGCCGGGCCACGCAGGTGACGCTCGACCAGTCGGCCACGCCCGCGCAACAGGCCGAGGCCGAACGCGCGTCGGACGAGATTCTCCAGCGCGTCATCCGCGCCCGGCAGGCCAAGCCCGAGGACGACATGATCTCCCGGCTGGCCGACGCCCAGCTGGAAGAGGACGATGAGTCGACTCGTCCGCTCACGGTCGAGGAGATCACCGCCTTCTGCCGCCTGATCGTCTTCGCCGGCGGCGGCACGACGTGGCGACAGCTCGGCATCACCGCCATGGCCCTGCTGAACAATCCCGACCAGCTCGCCGCCGTGCGGGCCGACCGATCGCTCCTGCAGAACACCATCCTGGAGTCGGTCCGCTGGAACACCAACGTCCCATTGTTCCCGCGCAAGGCGATGCGGGATACGACGCTGCAGGGCGTGGACATTCCCAAGGGCTCCGCCATCCACGTGTGCATCGGCGCGGCCAACCGCGACCCGTCGCGGTGGGACAATCCGGACAAGTTCGACATCTTCCGGCCGATCCAGCGCTCCTTGGCGTTCGCGGCCGGCGCTCACTCCTGTCTCGGCCAGCATGTGGCCCGCCAGGAGATCGAGTGTGCGCTGAACGCGCTGCTCGACCGCTTCCCCAACATCCGCTGGGACCCCTCGCAGCCACCGGCGAAGCTTAGCGGCGGACTTATCGCGAGAGCGCCCGGCCCGTTGCCGGTTCTGCTGCACTAGGGATACGGGAGACGCCAGATGAGCGAAGCAATCGACGACCACACCTTCGAAGAGGTGTTTGACATCGAGAACGATGCCAAACGCAATGGCTCGGGTCTGATCCCCGATCCTAATCCGCTCTGGGCCCAGTTGCTGGCCGAGGCTCCGATCCATCCCGGCTCGATGGCCGAATGCATGGGAATGCCGAAGGACGAAGGAAGCCTTTACCAGCCGGGATTTGAATATTTTTCAGTATTCAGTTTTTCCGCTGTCAGCGAAGTCTTCACGAGGAAGAACGACTTCAGCTCCGCATTCTACTATAACCTGGGGGTCGACAAAACTCTGGGCGACAACCTCCTCATCATGGATGGATTGCGGCATCGCCGTTACCGTAACGTGGTCCAGGAGTTCTTCCAGCCCGCGTCGGCGGGCGGTTGGTGGAACGATATGGTGATCGCGCCGCTGATCGATGGGTTGATCGACCGGTTCGAGAAGCAGCCCAGCGTCGACCTCAATCTCCAGCTCTTCGCCCGGGTGCCGATGCTGACGGTCACCGGCGGCTTCGGCCTGTCGCCCACCGAGGGCATGGCGTTCCGCAGGGCGACCCAGGTGACCATGGATCAGGCGGCCTCGCCGGAAGAGAAGGCCAGGGCCGAGCGTGCGTCGGACGAGATTCTCCTGGGCGTCATCCGAGCCCGCCAGGCCGAGCCGCGGGACGACATGATCTCCCGCCTCGCGGTCGCCGAGATCGAGGAGGATGACGGTTCGACCCGGCGGCTCAACGTCGACGAGATCATCGCCTTCTGCCGGCTGATCGTCTTCGGCGGGGGCGGCACGACGTGGCGCCAGCTCGGTATCACCGCCATGGCTCTGCTGGACAATCCCGACCAGCTCGCCGCCGTGCGCGCGGACCGCTCGCTCATCCAGAACGCGATCCTCGAATCGGTCCGCTGGAACACCAACGTGCCGTTGTTCCCCCGCCAGGCGATCCACGACACCACCCTGCAGGGCGTTAAGATTCCCAAGGG
>CANJXI010000121.1 GCA_947478785.1 Caulobacteraceae bacterium | reverse complement strand
GTTCCAGACGAGCTGGTTGAGCGCGCTCTTGACCTTGGCCCGGCGCACCTGGGTCTGGAGGGTCCGCTGTTTCACCGCGTCATCGCGATCCTCGCGCAGGGCGCGCTGGGCGTCGCGGACGAGCTTGGCCTCAAGGGCCAGGCATTGCCGCGCCGAGCGGCCGACCTTGTGCAGGGCGCTGGCCAGGACGGCGGCGTCGGCGGGATCCTCGGCCGCGGCCTGCCGGGCCGCGAGATCGCGCGCCGAGGCCAGGCAGAGCTCGGCGAGCTCGGCCAGGACGCGGGCGTGCCGCTCGGTCATTTCCGCATTGGTGTCCACGGAACGAAAGTAGAACATCAGGGGGCCGATGTCAAGGCTTTGGAAGCTAGCCGCCCCGATAGACCCGTCGGGCGCGGGTGCTCAGGCGCACGAGGATTTCGTGGGCCACGGTACCGGCGGTCGCGGCGAGGTCGTCCAGCAGGGCGTGGGTACCCAGAAGTTCGACCTCATCGCCTATCGCCGCGGGCGCGTCGCCGAGGTCGACGGCCAGCAAGTCCATGGTCACCACCAGCAGGGGGCGCAGCCGGCCCGCCACCCAGACGTGGCCGCCCGCGCGGGCCGCGCGGATCACCCCGTCCGCATAGCCGGCGGCGACCACGGCGACGCGGGTCAAGGCGGCCATCCGGATGCTGTCGCCGTAGCCCAGGACGTCGCCGGCCCTGAGCTCGCGGATGTCGACGATCGGGGCGGTGAGGGTGGCCACCGCCTTGAGGCGCGGGTCCGGCGTCTCCAGCGGACCGCCGCCGAACAGGCTGACACCGGGGCGGACCATGTCGAAGTGATAGTCCGGCGAAAGGAAAATCCCAGCTGAGGCGGCGAGACTGGCGAGCGCCCCCGGAAACTGTGATCGGACCTCAAGAAAGGCCTGCAACTGCCTGTTATTCCGATCGCTACACGGATTGGCGGCGGAGCCGAGGTGGCTCATGATCAGCCCGACTTCCAGGCCCTGGACCCCCCGGGCCTCCGCCGGGGACAGGCCCTGGCGGTTCATGCCGGTGTCCACGTGCAGTCCGACGCTGACGCCCGGCGGAACGATGGCGGCCTGGTGCAGGCTATTGATCACCGGCGTCAGGCCGGCCGCGGCCAGACGCTGCGCCGAGCCGCTCCCGAACCCGTCGAGGACATAGATGGTGGCCGGCCGCTCGGGGGTCAGGGCGGCGCGCAACGCCTCGCCCTCGTCCAGGCGCGCGACGAAGAAGCGCCGGGCCCCCTCGGCCCACAGCCGCCGGCCGACGGGTCCCGCGCCCAGGCCATAGCCGTCTGCCTTCAGCACCGGCGCCACCTCGGCGCGCGGCGCCGCGCGGCGCAGCATGGCGTGGTTGTGGGCGAGCGCGTCCAGGTCGATGGTCAGACGCGCGGCGGCGGGCTCCCCCATTTCGCGGCTAGCGCATGTCGTAGCGGCCGTCGCGCGCCAGGTTGCCGAACTTGGTGATGTCCTCGTTGAACGACAGCTTCACGTTGCCGATCGGGCCGTGGCGCTGCTTGCCGATGACGATTTCGGCGAGGCCCCGGACCTTGTCCATGTCTTCCTGCCAGGTGAGGTGCTCGGCGGTGCCCTCGCGGGGTTCCAGGCGCGAGAGGTAGTAGCTCTCGCGATAGACGAACATCACCATGTCGGCGTCCTGCTCGATCGAGCCGGATTCCCGCAGGTCGGAGAGCTGCGGCTTCTTGTCCTCGCGGTTCTCCACCTGACGGGACAGCTGTGACAGCGCCAGGACCGGCAGCGAAAGCTCCTTGGCCAGCGCTTTCAGGCCCTGGGTGATCATCGAGACCTCCTGGACCCGGTTGTCAGACTTGCCCTCGCCGCCGGTGACCAGCTGCAGGTAGTCGACGATCACCAGGTCGAGGCCGACCATGCGCTTCAGGCGCCGCGCGCGGGCGGCGAGCTTGGCCATGCTGAGGCCGCCGGTGGCGTCGATGTAGAGCGGCGCCTCCTGGATCTCCAGCGCGGCGTCGCGCACCCGGCCGAATTCCGAGGCGTCGATCTCGCCCTTCCGAAGCCGGTCGCCGGATACGCCCGAGACTTCGGCCAGCAGGCGCATAGCCAGCTGCTCGGCGGACATTTCCAGGGAGAAGAAGGCCACGACGCCGCCCCGGACCGTCTTCTTCGAGCCGTCGGGCTGCGGCTCCCAGGCGTAGTTGTTGGCTACGTCGAAGGCGATGTTGCAGGCGAGCGAGGTCTTTCCCATCGAGGGCCGCGCCGCCAGGATCACCAGGTCGGAGGGGTGCAGGCCGCCGATCTTCTGGTCGAGGTCGATCAGGCCGGTGGACAGGCCCGCCAGGCCGCCGTCGCGGCTGTGGGCCTCGGCGGCCATGGTGACGGCGCCGTGCAGGGCGTCGGCGAAGCTGACGAAGCCCTGCGAATTGCCGCCGGTCTCGGCGAGCGTGAAGAGCTGCAATTCGGCCGCCTCGATCTGGTCGCGGGCCGAAAGCTCGGCGTCGCCTTGGGCGGCGGAGGACGCGATGTCGCCGCCGATGCGGATCAGGTCGCGGCGCAGGGCCAGGTCGTAGACGGCGCGGGCGTAGTCCGAGGCGTTGGCGGCCGGCGGGGCGCGGTCCACCAGGTCGGCCATGTAGCGGATGCCGCCCAGCTCCTCGAAGGCCTGGTCGCGGGAGAACTGCTCGGCCAGCAGGATCGGCTCGGCCAGCTGGCCCTTGCGGATATGGGTCTCGATGGCGGCGAACAGGCGCTGGTGGAACGGCTCGAAGAAATGGCGCGCCTGCAGGTAGTCGCCGATCCGCTCGAAGGCGGCGTTGTCGTAGAGGATGGCGCCCAGCAGCGCCTGTTCGGCCTCCACATTGGCCGGGACGTGCGGGATCGCCACGTCGTTGGAAACGGAACGCAGGTCGAGCGCGGGAACCAGGGAGGCCATGGGCTAACCGATAGCCCAACGCCCGGCTTCGGCGCACCGCCGCATGTTACCGCACCTGCCCCCGCACACAGCTTTTCGGCCGCCTGTGGATGAAGCCCCTCGGTTTTGACGCGGGCGCGAAAAAGGCGGGCTGGAAATCCAGCCCGCCTCGATCGTCTCGGTCGCCGGGGCGACTTTCTATTCGACGTAATTGCCCTCGATGGAGCCCGCGCCGCCTTCCAGAAGGTCGGCCTGGGCCTCTTCGTCGGCGATGCGGTCTTCCTCGAACTGCGAGTTGATCACGTTCTCGCCGCGGGCCTGGCGTTCGGCCTCGTCCTGGCTGCGGGCGATGTTCAGCGTGACGGTGACGACCACCTCGGGGTGAAGGCGGACCTTCACCTCGTGCAGGCCGAGCGTCTTGATCGGCTTGTCCAGGATGACCATCGAGCGTTCGACGCGCACGCCGCCTTCGGCGCCGTTGACCGCGTCGGCCACGTCACGGCCGGAGACCGAGCCGTAGAGCTGGCCGCTTTCGCCGGCCTGGCGGATCAGGATGTAGGCGGTCCCGTCCAGCTTCTCGCCGGCGCCGCCGGCGGCTTCCTTGGCCTTGGCGTTGCGCGCCTCGATCTCTGAGCGCTGGCCTTCGAAGACCTTGAGGTTGGCGTTGTTGGCGCGCAGCGCCTTGGCGCGGGGCAGGAGGTAGTTGCGGGCGTAGCCGTCCTTGACGTTGACCACGTCGCCGAGCGAGCCCCAGCCTTCAACACGTTCGAGCAGAATGACTTTCATGATCCTGACTCCCTTACTTCACGACGTAGGGGAGGAGGGCCAGGAAGCGGGCGCGCTTGATGGCCTTGGCCAGTTCACGCTGCTTCTTGGCCGACACCGCGGTGATCCGCGACGGCACGATCTTGCCACGCTCGGAAACGTAGCGCTGCAGGAGCTTGACGTCCTTGTAGTCGATCTTGGGCGCGCCGGCGCCCGAGAACGGGCAGACCTTGCGGCGGCGGAAGAAGGGGCGGCGTTGGCCGCCGGCGGCGGCGCCCGGCGCGGGCGCGGTTGCGGTTTCGTCGCTCATCAGAAGTTGTCCTTCGGGCCGAAGTCGTCGCGGCGCGGCTCGCGCTCACGGTCCCGGTCGCGCCGGGCGAGGATGGGAGAGAGCTCCAGGTCGAGTTCTTCCACGCGCACGGTGAGGTAGCGCAGGACGTCCTCGTTGATCGAGAGCTGGCGTTCCATCTCCTTCACCGCGGCCGGCGGGGCGTCGATGGCGAGTAGGGAATAGTGACCCTTGCGGTTCTTCTTGATCCGGTAGGTCAGGTTGCGAAGGCCCCAGTACTCGATCTTGCCGACGGACCCGCCGCCTTCTTCGATCAGATGCTTGAGGGTGTCGTTGAGGGCTTCGGCTTGCTGCGGCGAGATATCCTGCCGCGAAATGACAACGTGTTCGTATAGCGCCATGGTTTCCTTCTTCCGTAGGGGAGGCGGCGCGTCCGGCGGCGGAAGTCTCGCCGGACACGGTGGATCTCAGGCGCGGCGATCGGGAGTTTCCCGACCCATTCAAGTTCCGCGTGAGACCGCCTACCGTGAAGAGGCGGCCAAATAGGGGAAAAGGCCTGTCAGGGCAAGCGCTTCCTCGGCCGCCCGGCCCTAGAACCCGATATCCCGGATCGTTCCGGCGTTGCCGCCGCTGACGATCGCTGAACCCTTGGCCAGGGTCTCGCTGTCCAGGCCGGCCAGGTAGCCGTCGATCAGGCGATGGTTGTTGCTGATCATGCCCTCCTCTGACTTGGACAGGCGCATGTGTTCGAACCGCCCGGCATGCAGGCCGAGCTGCTGCAGGGGCAGGTTCGAGTAGTCCTGGCGCGGCACCTCGGGGAAGTCCTGGCTGTTGTAGGGCAGGACCGTCGGCTTCTTGGGCGTGTCGTAGGCCTCGTCCTCCGGGCGCAGGACCAGCGACCAGATCTCGAACAGGCAGGTCTCCGCCGTCAGCGGCCGGATCCGGTAGGACGACATCGCCCCCAGGAAGGGGAGCAGGAAAAAGTGGGGGAACATGAATTCCACCGCGTTGAACTCCATCTCCATGTTCACCTTGGGGATGTCGAACATCGGCGCGCCGCGTGACAGCGCCTCGTCGCGGATGTCTGTCCAGGCGCGCATGAAGAAGGCGCCGGTGGCGGCCGCGGAGTCCTCCGGGACATCCATGTCGCGCAGCTTCTCGACCACCGGAAGCTCGGTGGGGTGGACCATGCCGGCCATGCCCTCGCTGAGCTTGTACATGAAGTCGACCTGCATGTTGACCGTCTCGCGGCCGGTCATGCGCGCCGTATAGGGTCTGGCGTCGGGCTCCGGTCCGGGGCCCTGCAGGGCGTGCAGCTGCGGGTGGGTCCTGGGCACATGGAAGTTGTCCTGGAACGCCTCCATGGCGAGCTTCCAGTTGGTCGGCAGGACGGTGGCGTACCACCAGTCCATCTTCAGCTTGTCGGCGTGACGCGCGTCCATCCGGTCGGCGACCGGCCCCAGGCATTGCCGCAGGGGGAGCGCGTTGTCGTCGAAGTTGATGAAGGCGCACCCGGCCCAGAACTCGATCCGGCAGGGCGCCAGGTCGATCTCGGCCCGGTCCAGGATATCCTCGTCGAAGACCGGCCGCTCGTGGACGAAGGTGTTCTTACCCTCGATGTTCCAGCGCCAGCCGTGGAACGGGCAGTTGAAGCCGCGGGTCTCGCAGTTCTCGGGCCCCTGGACCAGGCGCACACCCCGGTGGCGGCAGGCGTTGTGGAAGGCCTTCACGCCGGACTTCGTGCGCACGATGATCACCGACCGGGCGAGGATGGTATATTCCACGGCGTCGCCGATCTCTGGGATCTCCTCGAGCCGGCAGGCCATCTGCCAGACCCGGGGCCAGAGCTTCTCGTTCTCCAGTCGGAAGAATTCCTCATCGTAGTACCGCGGGGAGGGGATCAGCCGCGGATCGGTGACGCGCAGCGGGACCTGGTCCAGCGAACTACCCGTGAATGCGTTCATATCCGCGCTCCTACCCAACAGCCTCGCGCCCAGGCAAACGCCAGGCTTTTGCGGATGTTGCCGGGCCGAGCCCTCCAGGGCAACACCTCAAATCCCGCGAGACCGCCGAAGGATGCGGACGCCTACTTCCGCATCGCCTTCACGGCGCCCAGGGTCTGGCTGACGTGGTCGGCGGGCGACAGCGCCGAATAGACGTGGACCACCTCGCCCTTGGGCGAGATCACGTAGGAGGTTCGGCTGGACCAGTCGGGCTTGGCCATCAGGATCGCGTCGTACTGCTTGGCGATCTTGGCGCCCGGGTCGGCGGCGACCGGGAACTTGCCACCACAATGTTCCGTCTCCTTGGAGAAGTCGGCCAGCTGGTCGATATTGCCGGAGGTGATCCCGATGATCGTGGCCTTGTTGGCTTTGAACTCGTCGGCCGCTTCCGAGAACATGTGGGCCTCGAGGTTGCAGCCGGCGGTGTGGGCGGCGGGGAAGAAATAGACCACCACGGGCCCCTTCTTCAGCGCGTCGGCGAGCTTGTAGGTGAAGGGTTGGCCGGCGAGGTAGGCCGGCGCCGTGAAGTCGGGCGCCTTGGCGCCGGCCTTCAGTTCGGCCGCGGCGGGGCTGGCGAGCGCGCAGGCCAGCGCGGCGGCGACGGGGGCGATGGCGATCAGGTGTTTCATGGGAGCCTCTCCAGGGACGGGGATTTCTACACCCGCCCCGGATCGCGGGCGATGTCTCAGTTGTAGGAAACCGTCACCGAGAGGCTCCCGGAATAGTCGCCGCTGGGGGTCGTGGCCCCCAGGGTGAAGGCGCCGCCGACCCCAAAGGCGTAGGCGCCCTGCATGCCCAGGCTCTGGGAGAGCACCGGCGATCCGGCGGCGGAGGTGGCGGTGGTCACCGTCAGGGCGGCTTGCGGGCCGGTCATCTGGAAACTCGGGGTCACGGCGATGGAGAACGCCTGGCCGCCCTCGCCGGTGACGTTGAACGCCGCGCGCGACGGGCTGGGCGTATCCAGTCCCTGGCCGCCGGTCACCGTGCGCGCGCCCGTGGCGGGGTCGATGGTCACCGTACCCGATCCCAGCGCGGGCTTGACGATCCGTCCGAAGACCAGGTCGGAGGTCTTGGCCACCGCGATCGAGCGGATGATCCGGGCCGTGAACCGGCCGATGTCGCCGCTGGTGGCCACGGCCGGGGCGAGGTGCTGGGCATGACCGTCGGGCCGTCGGAGGCCGAGACCTTCTGGACCGCCTTCCTGCGGAGCCTGGCGCGGCGCGGCCTGCGCGGCGTCAAGCTGGTGATCTCCGACGCCCACGAAGGGATCAAGGCCGCCGTGAGCAAGGT
>CANJXI010000120.1 GCA_947478785.1 Caulobacteraceae bacterium | reverse complement strand
GGCCTACGACCAGCTACCCACCCTGCGCGCCGCTCTGCAACGCCATCACGACAAGCACTTCGGCCTTGAGGAGACATCAAGGGCCGCGTAACCATCAACCCAGGCAACGCCCGCCCCATGATTTTCAACATCAAGCGGGACATCCCCCGCAATCTGTTCATGGGTTGTTAACCATAAATTCTGCCCCAGGCGGTTGTATTGTGGCGCCCAAGACACATTTTTGGCCGTCTGAAAGCGATTCGGCGGGGACCTCCCGAAGCGAAGCGTTAGGAATCTTGCGCTAAACGAGAAGCCCGTTGCGGCCTCTGCGAGCGACATGACCCAAGTATCCGGCTCATCCGGCGCTCCTCCGACAGCCTCCTTTCACGCCCGGGTCGCCGGCGTCGGCATGGTCACGACCCTGGTGGTCCTGGTCGCCGCCTGCCTGACCTTCATGCTGCAGCAGTGGGCCGTGGCCCGGACCCAGTCGCATCAGGTCCACCAATCCCTGGCCGAAATCACCGCTTCCACGGAAGGGCCCGCCATCGTCGAGGGCGAAGCCGCCCATATCCAGGCGCCGATCCAGGCCCTGGTGGCGAGCAAGGCCGTGGAGTCCGCGCGACTGACCGATCCGGCCGGCCGGATCCTGGCGGTCTTCGATCGCCATTCCAGGCCGCTGGCCGGACCGACCGAGACCATCCGGAGCCAGGTCACCGCCGCCGGCAAGCCGGTGGGGCAGCTGTCTCTGGTGGTTCGCCGACCCGCGCTCGGACCCCTGCTCCCGCAGTTCATCGCGCTGACCTCGGTCCTGCTGTTCGGCGGCGTCGGCGTGGCGCTGTTCCTGGCGCGCGGCATGGCGCACCGGGTGATCGCGCCCGTGCAGCGGCTGTCGGACGCCATGCATGACGTGGCGGGCGGGGGGAGCTTCGAGCCTATCGAGATCAAGGCCCAGGACGAGCTGTTCCGCAGCCTGACCGCCAGCTTCAACCACCTGCTCGGCAAGCTCGGCGAGCGGGAGGAAGACCTCAAGCGGGCGATGCGCGACCTGGAAAGCGCCCGCGACGCGGCCAACGCGGCCAACGTCCTGAAGACCCAGTTCCTGGCCAATATGAGCCACGAGATCCGCACCCCGCTGAACGGCGTGCTGGCCATGGCCGAGGTGATGGGCCTGGGCGACCTGGCGCCACTGCAGCGCGAGCGCCTGGGCGTCATCCGCCAGTCAGGCAGCCTGCTGCTGGCGGTGCTGAACGACGTGCTCGACCTGTCGAAGATCGAGGCCGGCAAGCTCACCCTGGTGAGGGACGACTTCGACCTGGAGCCCACGCTGTCGGCCACCGTCGAAAGCTTCGCCGTGGTCGCCCAGGGCAAGGGCCTGGCGTTCGACATGGAGATCGCCGAGGACGCCCAAGGCTGGTGGCTGGGCGACGCCGACCGCCTGCGCCAGATCGTCGGCAACCTGATCTCCAACGCGGTGAAGTTCACCCAGCAGGGCTCGGTCGCCGCCAAGGTCGACATCAATCCCGAGAGCGGCGCCCTGCGCCTGATCGTGCGCGACACAGGCCTCGGCATCGCGCCCGAGAAACTGCCGGCCCTGTTCGAGAAGTTCACCCAGGCCGACAACTCCGCGACCCGCCGGTTCGGCGGCACGGGCCTGGGCCTGGCGATCTGCCGCGAGTTGACCCAGATGATGGGCGGCTCCATCGACGTCGAGAGCCGCGAGGGCCAGGGCTCCACCTTCACCGTCGAGCTGCCGCTGACCCGCGGCCACCAGGTCCTGCAGGCGGTGAGCGAGACCGTGGTCGCGACCCGCGACGGTGGCCTTCGCCTGCTGGCCGCCGAGGACAATCCGACCAACCAGCACGTGCTGGCCGCGGTCATGGAGTCCCTCGACATCGATATCGACATCGTGGGCGACGGCCGTCAGGCGATCGAGGCCTGGAAGGTCGGCGGCTACGACCTGATCCTGATGGACATCCAGATGCCGGTCATGGACGGCATCGACGCGGCCCGCGAAATCCGCGAGCTGGAGCGCGCCGAGGGCCGCCGGCGCACCCCGATCGTTGCGCTCACCGCCAACGCGCTCACCTACCAGGTCGAGGAATACATGGCCGCCGGCATGGACGACCACGTCGCCAAGCCGATCGAGATCGCCAAGCTCTACGAGGCGATCAGCAACGCGCTGACCCAGGCCGCCACCGGCGGGCCCACCCGCGTCCAGGCCGCCCACGTCGCCTGACACGCGGCGATGGCCTGGGACGCGCCCCAGGCCAAGCTGAACGGCGAACAACGAGCGGCTCAGGCGGGCGTCATCCCCGCCGTGGTCTTCTGCTGTCCGTGACGATCCAGGCAACCAAGGCATCGCTCAGGGGTTTTTCACCCCAATGCCGAGGGAGCATCCTTAAGCAGAGGAACCTAGACATGAAGAAGACCATCACACTCGCCCTGGTCGGCGCCGCCTCCGCCCTGGCGCTGTCGGCCACCGCCGCCTCCGCGCAGCCGCGCTATGACGATCCGCGCCACGATAGCCAGCGCTATGACGGCCACCGTTACGACAACCATGCCCCGACGCAGTCGCGCTGGCATGACGACCGCGGCGGCTGGATGAACATCAACCAGCGCCAGGCCCAGCTCGACCGGCGCATCGACGAAGGCGTGCGCCGTGGCGAGATCAACCGCCGCGAAGCCTGGCGGCTGCGCTCGGAATTCCGCCAGATCGCCCAGCTTGAAGCCCGCTACCGGGCGAACGGGCTGTCCAACTGGGAACGCGCCGACCTCGACCGCCGCTTCGATCGCCTGGCCGCCCAGATCCACTGGGAGCGTAACGACAACCAGTACGGCTATGGCTACGGCGGCGATCGCCACTAGCCCCGGCTGACTCCTCAGACCATACGCGCCCCCGGAGACCACTCCCGGGGGCGTTTCTGTCAGGGGGCGATGCGCAGGCGGCTTTCCAGCACCGTCACCGCACCACCGCGCAGGATCACCCTATCCCCGCGATGCTCGCAGTCGAGGTCGCCGCCACGGCCCGGATAGGCCTGGTGGAACCGCAGGCGGGCGCGGCCGAGCTTGCCGGCGTAGAGCGGAGCCAGGATGCAGTGCAGCGAGCCGGTGGCCGGGTCCTCCGGGATGCCAGAGCCCGGCGCGAAGAAGCGGTCGACGACTTCGTAGGGCCGTCCAGCGTCGGCCAGGGCGACCACACCGACGTTGCCCCGGCCCTGCGACGCCTCGCTGGCGATGGCCTCGAGCGCCACGAGGTCCGGCGCGCAGGCGTGGACCGCCGCTTCGTCCTTCAGCACGGCCACCAGGAAGGACGCCACCCACACCTCCTCGGGCTCGACGCCCAGCGCCTGGGCGAGCCCCGGCGGCGCGGCGATCCGGCGCGGCGGCCGGGCCGGGAAGTCCATCTCGTAACCCGCGTCGGCCCGCCGCACGATGAGCGGGCCTGAGAGGGTGTCGAAGGTGACCGCCTCGGCGCTTTTGCCCAGTTCTGCGAAGAGGGTGTGGGCCGAGGCAAGGGTGGCGTGGCCACAGAGCGGGACCTCCAGCGCCGGCGTGAACCAGCGCAGGCCAAAGCGAGCGGGATCGCCGGTGGAGAGCAGGAAGGCGGTCTCGGCCTGGTTGTTCTCGGCGGCCAGCGCCTGCATCCAGCTCGCCTCCGGCCAGGCGGCCATCGGCTCCAGCACACAGGCCGGGTTGCCCCGGAAGGCGTCGCTGGCGAAGGCGTCGATGGTCCACTGGCGCATAGGTCTCTCCCGTAAAGCGAAGCTTCAGATAGGCGGTCGGGGGACCAAGGAAAGTGGCGGGGCGTTCATACCTTGCCGCGCAACGGCCAGCCGTGGTCGAGCGGGCCGTGGCCCTGGCCCAGGCCCGGCGCCTGGAGCATGGCGCGATGCACATAATCCCAGGCCCTGGCGGCGGCGGCCTCCACCGACAGGCCCTGGGCCAGCCCCGTGGCGCAGGCCGAGGCCAGGGTGCAGCCGGTGCCGTGGGTGTGCGCCGTCTCGATCCGCTCACCCTCCAGCGTGGTCTCGCCATAGGGCGTCATCAGGACGTCGACAACGCGGGCGCCCGCGATGTGGCCGCCCTTCATCAGCACCGCGCCGGCGCCGGCCCGCAACAGCGCCTCGCCCGCCCGGCGCAGGTCGTCGGTGGTCTCAACCACGAGCCCGGTCAGGGCCTCGGCCTCCGGGGCGTTGGGGGTCAACAGGGCCGCGCGCGACACCAGCAAGCTCAGCATCGGGGCCACCGCGTCATCGGCCATGAGCCGCGCGCCGCCCTTGGCGACCATCACCGGGTCGATCACCGCCGGCAGGGCGGCCTCGTCCAGCAGGCGTGCGATCCGTTCGACCACCTCGGCGCCGCTCAGCATGCCGGTCTTGATCACATCGGCGCCGATGTCGTCCAGCACGGCGCGGGCCTGGGCCACGATGACGTCGGGCGACACGGGATAGGCCGCGCTGACGCCCCGCGTGTTCTGCACCGTGATTGCCGTCACCGCAGTCGCCGCGTACCCGCCCAGCACGGTGACGGTCTTGATGTCGGCCTGGATTCCGGCGCCGCCGCCGGAGTCCGAGCCGGCGATGATCAGGACTCGGCCAAGCATCGGGTCGCGATAGCGCGCCCCACGGGGATTTGCACCCTGCAACTGGCCGCTAGTTAAATTCCTTGACAGTTATATAATCAAAATTGAATATAAATTCATGAGCCCTTTCGAAGCCATCGCCGAGCCCAACCGCCGCCGCCTTCTCGAGCTTCTGCGCGATGGCGAGCGGCCGGCGGGCGAGCTGGTGGCGGCGACCGGGCTCAGCCAGCCCGGGGTGTCCAAGCACCTGAAGCTGTTGCGCGAGGCAGGCCTCGTCAGTGTGCGGCCCGAGGGCCAGCGCCGACTCTACCGCCTGGAGCATGGAGAGCTGGCCGAACTGGACGCCTGGCTGAAACCCTTCCGGAAATTCTGGGCCGAGCGCCTCGACGCCCTTGAGGATCATTTGGAGAAAGAACAATGACGACCGACATCCAAGACGCCCCCGGGGTGGTCTCCATCGCGGGTGACACCCTGCAGGTGGTCTTCAGGCGCCGCTACGCCAAGCCGATCGAGAAGGTGTGGGCGGCGATCACCGTGCCAGAGCGCATCGCCGACTGGCTGGCCGAGGCGGAAATCGAGATGCGGGTGGGCGGCGCGATCCGGCTGAACTGGAACAAGGGGACCAACCGGATGGAAGGCCGCGTGGTCGCGCTGGACCCGCCCAACACCTTCGCCTGGACCTGGACGCTGGACGGCCGCGAGAGCGTCGTTCGGTTCGACCTCAAGGCCGAAGGCGACGGGTGCTGGCTGACACTCACCCATTCCGGCGTCGACACCCGCAGCGGCGGGGTGCGCGCCGGCTGGCATTCCCACCTCGAGGGCATCCCCGACGCCATCGAGGGCCGCGCCACGACCTGGGCCACCATCCTGGCCCGCAAGGCCGCCGTGGAAGGCCTCTACCCGGCCTTGCCGGCCTGAGCGATCGCCGTCCAGACGCGCAGCGCCTGGACGGTCTCGCGCACGTCGTGGACCCGGACCGCCGCCACGCCGGCGGCGGCGCCGGCCAGGGCCGCGGCGATGGAGCCGCCCAGCCGCTGATCGGCGGGGCGGTTTCCGCCGTCGAGGGCACTGATGAAAGTCTTCCGGCTGGCGCCCAGCAGGACCGGGAAGCCCAGGGCCACGATCCGCTCCAGGCTCGCCAGCAGCGGCAGGTTGTGATCGGTCATGTGCTTGCCGAAGCCTATGCCGGGGTCGAGCCAGATCTTCCCGCGCGCCACGCCGGCGGCCATCGCCGCCTCGGCGCGGGCGGCCAGGAACGCCGCCACCTCCGCCACCACGTCCTGATAGCGCGGCGCGGCCTGCATGGTGCGGGGCTCGCCCCGCATGTGCATCAGCACCACCTCGCAGCCGAGCGCGGCGGCGCAGGCCAGGCTGTCGGGCGCATGGCTGAGCGCGGTGACATCGTTCCACATCGTGGCTCCGGCCTGAACGGCGGCGCGGGCCACGGCGGGCTTCATGGTGTCGACCGAGATCGGGACGGCGCTTTCGGCGCGGATGGCGGCGATCAGCGGGACCACCCGGGCGATCTCGTCGGCTTCGCCCACCGCCTGCGCGCCGGGCCGGGTGGACTCCCCGCCCACGTCCAGGATGTCGGCGCCGTCGACGATCAGCCGGCGGGCGTGGGCGAGCGCCGCCTCGGGTGCATCGAACCGCCCGCCGTCGGAGAAACTGTCCGGCGTGACGTTGACGACGCCCATGACCCGCATGGCGGCGGACGGATCGGCCGGGTCAGGCCAGTTCGGGATCGGGCCGGGGCGAGATCGGCACCGAGACGGCCGGGCCCACCGGGCGCTTGGAGTCGCTGTCGTCGCGGGAGGGCGCGACGCCCTTCAGGGCGGCCACGATCTCGTCGCCCGAAAGTGTCTCATATTCCAGCAGCGCCTTGGCCAGGGTGTGCAGGTCGGTGAGCTTCTCGGTGAGGATGCGCTTGGCTTCCGAATAGCCGGCGTGGACCAGGCGCTTGACCTCGGCGTCGATGATGTTGGCGGTGGCTTCCGAGACGTTCTGGGTGCGCGACACGGAGTGGCCGAGGAAGACCTCCTCCTGGTTGTCGCCATAGGCCACCAGACCGAGCTCGTCGGAATAGCCCCAGCGGGTGACCATGTTGCGGGCCAGGCCCGTCGCCGCCTGGATGTCGCTGGAGGCGCCGGAGGTGACCTTGTCCTTGCCGAAGATCAGCTCCTCGGCGACCCGGCCGCCCATCATGATGGCGAGCTTGGAAGTCATCTGTTCGAAGTCGATTGAATAGCGGTCGCCTTCCGGCAGCTGCATGACCATGCCGAGCGCCCGGCCGCGCGGGATGATCGTCGCCTTGTGGACCGGGTCGGACGAGGGCACCGACAGGGCCACCAATGCGTGGCCGCCCTCGTGGTAGGCGGTGAGCTTCTTCTCGGCGTCGGTCATGACCATCGAGCGGCGCTCGGCGCCCATCATGACCTTGTCCTTGGCGTCCTCGAAGTCGCGCATGGTGACCATGCGGCGGTTCTTGCGCGCGGCCAGCAGGGCGGCCTCGTTGACCAGGTTGGAGAGGTCGGCGCCGGAGAAACCCGGGGTGCCTCGGGCGATGACCTTCACGTCCACGTCGGCGGCCAGCGGCACGTTCTTCATGTGCACGCGGATGATCCGCTCGCGGCCGTTGATGTCGGGGTTCGGCACCACGACCTGGCGGTCGAAACGGCCCGGCCGCAGCAGCGCGGGGTCCAGCACGTCCGGCCGGTTGGTGGCGGCGATCAGGATGATGCCTTCGTTGGCCTCGAAGCCGTCCATCTCGACCAGCAGCTG
>CANJXI010000119.1 GCA_947478785.1 Caulobacteraceae bacterium | reverse complement strand
TCCGGGCGGCCGATGATCAGCGGCGCGATCCGCTCCCACTGACCATCGCTCAGCACCAGCCGATCCATCACACCCAAGACTGCCTCCAAAAGACAGTCTTGAATCACGCTTCGCAGGCGTGGGGAATCCTAAGAGTCCACAGCCCCTAGAGGCTATGCAAACCTGCAGGGCGGAAGGAGGCCCCATGTTCGATATCCGCGACGATGACCTGACCGGGGAGGCGGTGCGCCGCCTGCTGGCGCTGCACCTGGCCGGGATGACCGCCAACTCGCCGCCCAAGAACTCCTTCGCGCTGGACCTGTCGGGCCTGCGGGCGCCCGGGGTCACGGTCTGGTCCGTGTGGGACGGCGATGCGCTGGCCGGCATCGGAGCGCTGAAGGCGCTCGGCGAGGGGGCCGGCGAGCTGAAGTCCATGCGGACCGACCCGGCGCACCTGCGAAAGGGCGTGGCGCGGGCGCTGCTGGAGCACATCATCGGTGTGGCGCGCGGGCGTGGGACGCGGCGGCTCAGCCTGGAGACTGGGAGCGGGGCGGCCTTCGAGCCGGCGCTGGCGCTATATCGCCAACGGGGATTCGTGAACGGGGCGCCGTTCGCCGACTACCGGGCCAGCGAATTTAATCAGTTCCTGCACCTGGAACTGTGATGGCCCGGCCCGGAACCGCCGGGCGGGCGAGACGCTTCGAGAAGCGGGCATCAGGAGAACGATCATGCGCGAGCGCAAGCCGGGCGAACCTCCGCCAGCCGAATGGAAACCTGATCGTCCCGCCCCTGATCCGGCGCTGGAGCGGGCGCTGCGCGACGAGGAGCAGACCGAGCGCCAGGCGCCGGAGACCGCCTCGCCCGGAGAGTCGTCGGGGGAATAGGTGCAGCCGCCCCCAGGCTGGAGCCTGATCCCTATCTAGCGGGAGGGCTCGCCTTTCAGCAGCCAGCCAAAGACCGCCATGGCAACGGCCGCGCCGGCAAGCTGGGCGGCGATGAACAGCGGCGCCGATGTGGGCGCGATGCCGGCGAAGGTGTCGGACAGGCTGCGGGCCAGCGTCACCGCCGGGTTCGCGAAGGACGTCGAGGCGGTGAACCAGTAGGCCGCGGTGATATACAGCCCCACGGCGACCGGCGTGAACTGGGGCTCAAAGCGGAGGGAACCCAGGATCGTGCCGATCAGCCCGAAGGTGGCGACGAACTCCGAAAAGCCCTGCGCCGGTCCGTCCCGCAGCTTGGTCGAGACCTCCAGGATCGGCAGGGCGAACATGGCGTGCGCGACCCAGACCCCCGCGACGGCTCCCGCCATCTGAACGGCGACATAGGCCGCCGCGATGGGCCAGGGCAGTTCGCGCCGGCATGCGAACACCAGCGTCACGGCGGGGTTGAAGTGAGCCCCAGACAGCGGCCCGAAGATGGTGATCAGGACGACCAGCGCCGCCCCCGTCGCCAGGGTGTTGCCGAGCAGGGCAAGCGCGACATTGCCGCCCGCCAGCCGCTCGCCCATCACGCCGGAGCCGATGACGACCGCCAGCAGCAGCGCGGTCCCCAGGCCCTCGGCGGCGATGCGGCGGGCCATGCTGAAGGATTGGAGCGGCGGCTCGAGGCTCGCGTCGGACATGGCGGCCTTACCCTTCGGTCCTGGCGGGGGCGTCCCGGGTCTTGCCGATGTCGTTCAGCCTCTGTTGGAGGGTGAGGCTGTCCAGGGAGGCCATCGGCAGGTTGAGCAGCAGGCCGATGCGGTTGTTCAGCTGCCGATAGGCGTCGGCGAAGGCCAGTCCGATCTCCGCTTCGCTGCCCGTGACGGCCGCGGGGTCGGAAATCCCCCAGTGAGCGGTCATCGGCTGGCCGGGCCAGATCGGGCAGACCTCGCCGGCGGCGTTGTCGCAGACCGTGAAGACGAAGTTCAATTCGGGCGCCTCGGGGTTCTGGTCCCGCGCGAACTCGTCCCAGGGCTTGGAGCGGAGGCCGTCCGTGGGATGATGCATCTTTTCCAGCAGGTCTATGGCGTGCGGATTGACCACCCCGGTCGGCATCGAGCCTGCCGAATAGGCCCTGAACCGGCCCCGGCCGGACCTGTTCATGATGGCTTCGGCCATGATGGAGCGGGCTGAGTTCCCCGTGCAGAGGAACAGGACGTTCATGGGCGTTTGGGCGTGTGATCGGCTCATTGGGCGCTTTCCAACGGTTTGGCTTTATCGGCGGCGCAGCAGGCCGCCCGGCTGAGGACCTCGGTCAGCGGGGCGCAGATCTCCGAAGACCCGGCGCAACAGTCCTCGACGAGGAAAGCCAGCATATCGCGCATGGCGCCGTACTCCGCCCGGTAGAGGATCGAGCGGCCTTCTCGGCGAGACGCGATCAGGCCCGCATGGCTCAGCACATTGAGGTTGGCCGAAAGCGTGTTCCGCAGGACATCCAGACGCCGCGCGATTTCGCCCGCGGGAATGCCGCCCGGGCCCGCCTGGACCAGCAGGCGGAAGACGGAGAGCCGCCCGTCATGGGCCAGCGCGGAGAGGCAGGCGATCGCGGACTTGGAATCCATATTTCCAGTATTATAGAATTAAATGACGGTTCCATGACATTCGAGGCAATGGCCGAGGCCGCGCCGGCGGCCTTGCCGCCTTCCGCCCATCCGTGATCAGATCGCGCCCGAGGAAACATCGGAAGGCGAGGGTCATGGCCAAGGTATCGATCAGGGCGTTGGACGACACGTCGCGCGAAGGGTCGGACGGCGCCGAGACCCGCGTCTATTTCGACCGTGACGACGAGCCGATCCACTTGCGGCTGCACGACTTGGCGCGCGGGGCGCGCTTGCGGATCGGCCCCCTGCCGGCCGACTGCGCGGTCTATGTCTGGGAGGGTGGCGTCGAGGCCGGCGGCGAGAGTCTGGCCGCGGGCTCCAGCGTTGTCGTCGAACGTGGCGCGGCCCTGGACGTCGTGGGCGCCGAGGCCGCCTCTCGGCTGGTCGCCTTCGCTGGGGCCCACGCGCCGGCCGAGGTCAAGGCGGGAGGGCATGTCCACCTGCTGCCCCGCGACCGAGTGCGGCGCACCGACAATCTGGCCGGCTCGGGGACGAAGGGCGCCCTGCACGCCGACGCTTCGTGTCCGACCTGCGCGCTGTGGCTGCACGAGAGCAGCATGAAGGCGCCGGATCCGGCGGCCCCGCCACGCGGCGACGGGGGGATCCACGCCCACACCGAGGACGAGGTGATCTTCGTGACCGCCGGCGAACTCCGCTTCGGGACGCAGCATTGCGGGCCGGGCGTGGCCGTGGCGATCGCGGCGGACACCTTCTACAGCTTCACCCCCGGGCCGGAGGGGCTGAGCTTTGTCAACTTCCGGGCGGGGCTGCCCGACGTGGTCCGGTTCAAGGGCGGGGCCGAGGTGGACGAGAACTCCTATTGGCGCGACCTGGGGCCGCCCGACTACCTGGCGCCGCGCGCCGCCTGACCTTCCAAGACCAAGGACATCCGATGACGGTAGACCCCGACGCCGCGGCGATCCTGGAGGTGGTGCGCCAGCGGCCCGAGCCGGACTACGCCAACCGGCCGGCCGCCGAGATCGCGGCCCAGCTGCGCGCCTCCCCCACCACGCCGCCGGAGGGGACAAGCCCGGTCACCACGCGGAACCTGACGATCCCCGGGCCCACGCGGGCGATCCCGGCGCGCCTCTACACCCCGCCGGGCGCGGGCCCGTTCCCGATCCTGGTCAACTTCCACGGCGGCGGCTGGGTGATGGGGACGCTGGACCTCGACGAGGCGAAGAACCTGCGCATGGCCGAGCAGGCGGGGTGCGTGATCCTGTCGGTGGACTACTGCCTGGCGCCCGAGCACCCGTTCCCGGCGCCGCTGGAGGAATGCTACGCGGCAACCCTCTGGGCCGCCGAGCACGCGGCCGAGATCGGCGGCGACCCCGGGCGGGTGGGCGTGACCGGCGGCAGCGCCGGGGGCAATCTGGCGGCGGCCGTGGCCTTGCTGGCCCGCGAGCGCGGCGCGCCGCGGCTGGGCTTCCAGCTCCTGGCCTATCCGGTCTGCAGTCCGGACCTGACCACGCCCTCCTATCGGGACAACGGCGAGGGCTTCGGCCTGACGCTGGCGGCGATGCGCTGGTTCTGGACGCAGTATTGCCCGGCCGGCGAGGCGCAGATGCGCGATCCCCTGGCCGCGCCGCTGCTCGCCAAAGACCTGAGCGGCCTGCCGCCGGCGGTGGTGATCGTGGCCGGATACGACCCCCTGCGCGACGAGGGCGTGGCCTACGCCGAGCGGCTGGAGGCGGCCGGGGTTCAGACCGAACTGATCCGGGCCGAGGGCCTGCTGCACGGCTTCCTGAGTTCGTCTCCCAACGCGGCGTCGAGCCGGGCGGTGATCGACCGTTGCGCGGCGGCCATGCGGGCGGCGTTCGCCTAGGCTATAGACGGACCCGCGAGTCGTTTGGACCTCGCGGGGAACACCATGCCGCTATCGATGCACCAGGCCTCCGTGCCCGTCTTCACCCAGGGCCTGACGGGCTTGCGCATCGTGCTGGGCAAGGCGGCCGCCCACGTGGAGGCGCGCGGCATCGATCCGACAGCCCTGCTCACCGCGCGGCTCTATCCCGACATGTTCCACTTCACCCGCCAGGTGGTCGCGGCCAGCGAATTCGCCCGCGGCTGCGCGGCCCGGCTGGCCGGCCAGGAACCGGCTCCTTACGATGGCGACGATACGAGCTTCGCCGGCCTGACGGCGCGCTTGGAGGCGGCGCTGGCCTATGTCGCCACCTTCGACGCCGCCGCGGTCGATGGCTCCGAGGGCCGCGAGATCACCCTGCAGCGCCGCGACGGGCCGGTGGTGATGACGGGCCAGGCCTATCTGCTGGCCCAGTCCCTGCCGCACTTCTTCTTCCACGTCACCACCGCCTACGACATCCTGCGCCACAACGGCGTGGAGGTCGGCAAGAAGGACTACCTCGGCATCAGCTGAGGCCCCCTACGCCGCCGCCAGTGGCCCGGCCGCCATGGCCGGGGGCAGCGCCGGGTTGGTGCTGTGCCAGGTAGGCAGCCAGGTGTTGGGATGGTGGCCCCACATGTTGAGCTGACCCAGGGCGTCGAAGAGGCCCAGGTACTGGAAATAATGGGCGCCCGGCGCCTCCTCGGCGATGGGGCAGCCCAGGGTCACCACCTTCAGGTTCTCGGTCTTCAATGGGTCCAGCGTGCGCAGCGCATTGCCGATGGCGAGCGCGCCCTTGCTGTGGCCGACGACCATCGTGAAGGGCGCGGCCCGGTCCTGCATCAGGGCGTGCAGGACGTCCGAGGAGCCGCAGCCCTGCCGGAAGACCGGCGCGCCGTGCAGCGTCTTGGCGCCGGGAACCGAGGCCGAGAGGTCCCGGCCGACACTGGCCGTGGCCGGGGCGACATTGGCCAGGCTGTTCTGCACGACGCTCTTGGCGCCGAGGTAGTCGTGCAGGCCGAATCCGAACCAGCCGCCCATGCCCTGCAGCACCACGTCGGCCACGCCGTAGCCCGGCACGATCGCCAGCACCGGCTTGCCCAGCGCCAGGGAGATGTCCCAGGCCAGCGCCGCGCTGCCCAGCGCCGAGCTGCCGACGCCGGTGATGGTGGCGATCTCGACCGCGCGGGTCTCGGGGTAGGGCGAGTCCAGGAAGGCCTCGACGCTCTTGTACTGGTGGACGTAGGGGCTGGTGGTCGCGTCGATGAGGAGCAGCGAGCCCTCGGGGTTGGCCAGGGCGTCGAGCTGGACGATGCGGCTCGGCGGCTTCTCATCCGTCGCCGCCAGCTCGAGGTCCTTCCGCTTCAGGTCCTTGATCAGGGTGGGCGTGTCGTAGAACACCGTGTCGAGGACGGTGTTGAACAGGCGGCAGGCGGCCAGCGCCGGCTTCACCAGGAAGGCGGGGAGTTCGTACGGCAGCAGTTGGGGGTCGTTGGCCGTGGGGTGCTGGTTGGTTGGCGCGGGCATTGTCTGATCCCTCGACTGTGGGTTGTGGCGTCAGATGACATCGGTATCCGGGGAGAAGGCCAGCGGATTGTGACCGGCGTTCGCGTCCGGCGGCGAATATCCGCTGCGGCAGGCGCCGGCCGCCTGTTTTCCGGCCAGCGACTTGCCCCGACGGCCTTGGGCCTTCATATACCCGCTCGGAGATCGGCGGCGGGCGGACGCTTCGCCAACCTGGTCAGGGCCGGAAGGCAGCAGCCACAACGAATTCCGTTCCGGGTCGCCGTTCGGTCTCCACCCTCGCCTTAAGTTCTGATCGTCATGGCCGGGCTTGTCCCGGCCACCCAGATGCGCGGGCGATCCAAGGTTCGCGATGGCGACGCCGCAGAAGATCCTGCAACCTCGGTGCTTCTGGGTGGCGGGGACGAGCCCGGCCATGACGGGGCGATAGGGAAGAGGGCGGGATGAACGCCGTCTACATGATGGCCAGCGGACAGCACGGAACGATCTATATCGGGGTCACGAGCGACCTGCTGACGCGCGTCTCTCAGCACCGCGAAGGCGTGACCGGCGGGTTCACCGAGCGGTATGGCGTCAAACGCCTCGTCTGGTTCGAACGCCACGAGAGCATCATCGACGCGATCCAGCGCGAGAAATCCCTCAAGAAATACAAGCGCGAGTGGAAGGTGAACTTGATCGAGCGCGAAAATCCGAAGTGGATCGATCTCTATCCGTCGTTCTTTGTGGAGGATGGGCCGTTGGCGCATTTGCAGGCGCCGGAACGCTCGATGTGATCGTGCGCATATTCACCGATCGTCATGGCCGGGCTTGTCCCGGCCACCCAGAAGCACCGAGTGATCTCGGTTAGCGCGGAAATGCCCTTTGCGTTCTGCAACCCCTGCGTATCTGGGTGGCCGGGACGAGCCCGGCCATGACGGTCAAAGAGGGGCGGAAACGCGCATCCCTTGCACTTTCACGTGGCGCGGATGGGGGTGGCGCTCTTACATGTGGGGCATGGTCGATCCCGAAGATCCCGCAGCCGACGCGCCCCCCTGGCGCGAAGACGATGAGCCGGCTGAGCGCGATCCCAACGCCATCGACATGTTCGGCGCGGCGCCTGCGCCGAAGCCCACCCTGAGCGACGACGCCTCCGCCGCCTACACCGTGATCGCGCGGAAGTATCGGCCGCGCACCTTCGACGACCTCTATGGCCAGGAGGCCATGGTGCGCACGCTGAAGAACGCCTTCGCCTCGGGCCGGATCGCGCACGCCTTCATGCTGACGGGCGTCCGCGGCGTTGGGAAGACCACGACGGCCAGGCTGCTGGCCCGCGCGCTCAACTACGAGACCGACACGGTGCATGAGCCGACGCTGGACCTCAACGTCGAGGGGCGGCACTGCAAGGCGATCATCGAGGGGCGGCACATGGATGTGCTGGAACTCGACGCGGCCTCGCGCACCGGGGTGGCCGACATGCGCGAGCTGCTGGACGGGGTGCGCTATGCGCCGGTCGAGGCCCGCTACAAGGTCTACATCATCGACGAGGTGCACATGCTGTCGACGGGGGCGTTCAACGCGCTCCTGAAGACGCTGGAGGAGCCGCCGCC
>CANJXI010000118.1 GCA_947478785.1 Caulobacteraceae bacterium | reverse complement strand
CGACCCTACCGAAGACCGCGGATGACTACCGCTTCGCCGCTCGCTCGCTACGGCGCCTTGTGAGAGGCGCGCTACGCGAGCGGCGAAGCTACCGCCGGGGAGCTACACCACCTCCCGGGACACGACCATGGTCCGTCAACTTGACCCTCTGGGTCCAAGGTCCATCCCCGCATTGTTGCCCCTCGCCACGCCAACCCCATCCAACGAGCAGATTAATAAGCTAGGCTGCGCGTGGGTCCCATTTCCGTCAAATGGGGGGGTGCCCCCCCGGTGGGGTCTGGCTGGCTGGGAAAACGAAGGGGGGTAACCCCTAGGCTTGCTTGACTGGGTGGGTGGGCAGCCGGATCACGCTACATCCGAGCCAAGCGTTGGGCGCGTAGAACCTAAAAAAAGTTCGCCTGATTGCTACCTGATTGCTACCTGCGGAGCGTACATCTCCGTCCGCGTGGGCGCCACCACAATCCATTGAATACATTTAGGAAAATGGTGGGTGCTGGGGGATTCGAACCCACGACCCGCTGATTAAGAGTCAGCTGCTCTACCAACTGAGCTAAGCACCCGCCGTGCTCCGTGGCATAATCGGCCCCGGCGGCAAGGGCGCGGAAAATACGCGAAAACGCGGCCGTGGCAAGGCGCGACAGGCAAGGAGTTGAGACGGCGGTGGATAAGACAGGGGGCGTGGTCGATTTCGGTTACCTGGAAACCTTCATGGCCGGCGACCAGACGGTGATTGGCGAGGTGCTCTCGCTCTTCCAGCAACAGGCCGCGCTTTGGCAGGCTGGACTCGACGCCGCCAATCCGGGCTGGCCTGACCTCGTCCACACGATCAAGGGCGCCGCGCGCGGCGTGGGGGCCACCGCCCTGGGCGAGGCCTGCGCCCAGGCGGAGGCGCAAGGCCCGTCTGGCCTGCCGGATGTCATGGCGGCGTTGCAGGCCGCCCTGGCCGAGATGCGCGCCTATCCGGGCTGAAATCCGAAGAGGCTGGGGCTCATCCCGCCGGGCGCAACCGGTCCCAGGCCGCGTATTCGTGGTCGATGCACCGCTCGATCAGCAGGCGCCAGACGGGCTCGGCGATCGCCTCGGAGAGGCCGGCTTCGCGGGCGGCCGCCTTCACCTTGGCGACGACGTCCTCGATCCGCGCGGGGTCGCGCACCGCGTCGCGGTCGGCCTTGATGCGCGCGGCGGCCTCCATGTAGCGCTGGCGTTCGGCCAGCACGGCCACCAGCAGCCGGTCCAGCGCGTCCACGCCCTGCCGGACATCCGCCATGGTCGTGCAGTCGGCGGGCGAGGGCCGGTCGTCGGTGGAAAAGGTCATCTGTGACTCGAACTGCTCGTCTTGGATATTGGGCCTAGATGCCCGCGCCATTGTCGATCGCCAGCAGCGCAGCCTCGTGCGCCAGGGCCTCGGCCTCGATCCAGCTGACGAAGGCCTTCACCTGGGGGAGCCGGCCCTTGGCCTTGGGGTGGACGAGGTAATAGGCGAAATCCACCGCGGTGGCGATCTGCAGGGGCGCGACCAGCCGTCCGGCCTCCAGGTCGGCGGCGGCCAGCGTCCGCTTGGCCAGGGCCACGCCCCGGCCGTTCACCGCCGCCTCGATCACCAGGCTGGACTGGTTGAAGCGCGGGCCGCGCATCCCGTCGATGGCCTTCAGGCCGCGGGCGGCCAGCCACATGGACCAGTCCGGGCAGCTGTCGTCGAGGTCGGGCGAGCCGTCGTGCAGCAGGGTGTGGTTGGCCAGGTCCCTGGGCTCGACCAGCGGATTGTCCTTCAGGTGCTCGGGGCTGACCACCGGGATCACCGTCTCGCTGAACAGCCGCCTGACCTCCAGCCCGGGATAGCGCCCGGCGCCATAGCGGATCGCGACGTCCACCTCGCCGGCGGTCAGGTCGACCAGCTCGATCCCCGCCGAGAGCCAGACGTCCACCTGCGGATGGGCCTGTTCGAACGCCCCGAGCCTCGGCACCAGCCACTTGGCGGCGAAGGAGGGCGGGGCGGTCAGCGTCAGGCGCCGGCCATCGACCGCCGCGGTGAGCAGGGAGGCCGCCTCCGCCAGCCGGTCGAAGGCCTCGCGCAGCGCCGGCAGCGCGGTCTGGGCCGCGTCGGTCAGCAAGAGGCCCTTGGGCGTGCGCTTGAACAGCGCGGCGCCCACATAGTCCTCCAGGTTCTGGATCTGCTGGCTGACCGCGCCGGGCGTCACCGACAGCTCGTCCGCCGCGCGGCTGAAGTTCAGGTGCCGGGCGGCCGCCTCGAACGCACGCAGCGCGTTGAGGGGCGGCAACCTTCGGCGCTCGTGTGGTCTTTCCATAGAAATCCTGACAGGCGGGGCAGAAGTCCTTGGCTTGCGAATTGGGCGACCCGGCACCTATTTGCAAGCGTCCACCGGTGTCTCGGCCCTTTTCAGTGGTGGATATCGACGGCGGGAGCCAGGCTCCCGCCCGTCTCGGTTCAGAGTTTTTGAGTTTAGAGAAGCTAATCCATGTCAGCCCCCGACGACAGGTCGAAACGCAGAGATCGCCTGGTGCTGCTAGGCGGCGCGCGCGGCCGTGCGGCCGGCGCCGTCTGGCTGGTGGGCGCGGGGCCGGGCGATCCGGAACTGCTGACCATCAAGGCGCTGAAGGTCCTGCAGCGCGCCGACGTCGTCGTCCACGACGGCCTGGTGACGTCCGGGATTCTCGACCTGGCGCCGGCCTCGGCGCGGCGGATCTCGGTCGCCAAGCGCAAGTCCCGGCACGCCTACAGCCAGGACGAGATCAACCGCATGCTGGTGGCCTTCGCGCTGGAAGGCCTCACGGTCGTGCGCCTCAAGGGCGGCGACCCGTTCATCTTCGGCCGGGGCGGCGAGGAGCTGGAGGCCGCCCGCGAGGCCGGGATCGAGTGCCACGTGGTGCCGGGCGTCACCGCGGCCCTGGCGGCCGGGGCCGGGGCCGGCGCCCCGCTGACCCATCGCGGCGCGGCCCAGGCCGTCACCTTCGTCACCGGCCACGCCGCGAAAGGCGGCGAGCCCGACCTCGACTGGGCCGGCCTGGCCAAGGCCAACCACACCGTCGTGATCTACATGGGCCTGTCCATGGCCGCTCCGATCGCCGTCCGCCTGATGGCCGCCGGCCGGGCGGGCGGGACGCCGGCCCTGATCGTCGAGAACGCCTCGCGCCCCGACGAGCGCCGGGTCGTCACCACCCTGGCTGGCCTGGCCGACGCGGCCGCCGCCCTGTCTGGTCCCGCCTTGCTGATTGTTGGCGAGGCGATGGCGCTGGCGCGCGCGGGCGAAGGCGCCGATGCCGTCGTCCAGGAAGCCGCCCGCGCGGGAGGCCTGGCATGAGGGCGCTTACCGCCAACCGCCTCACCGACGGCGAGGTCGTGTTCTGGAAACAGGGCCAATGGGTCGAGCGGTTCGCCGACGCGGAGCTGTTCGCCCCCGACGATGCCGAAGCCGAGGCCGCCGAGGCCCACGCCAAGAACCAGATCACCCTGGTGGTCGAGCCCTACCTGATCGACCTGATGGAATCCGAGGGCCTCTGGGCGCCGGTCAGCTATCGCGAGCGGATCCGGGCGCTCGGCCCGACCAACCTGAACCACGGCAAGCAGGAGGAGGGCGGCGCGTTCGTCGAAGCCCTGCTGCACGCCAGCGGCGCCGCCCGATCCAAGGGCCGCGTCGACCTTATCCGGCGCAAGTGAGGGCGCGATGTACCAGTACGATACCCTCGACAAGGAATTCCTGGCCGACCGCAGCGCGGAGTTCCGCGGGCAGGTGGCGCGGCGCCTGGCCGGCGAGCTGAACGAGGACCAGTTCAAGCGCCTGCGGCTGATGAACGGCCTCTACCTGCAGCTGCACGCCTATATGCTGCGGGTCGCCATCCCCTACGGCTCGCTGAACCCGACCCAGCTGCGCAAGCTGGCCTGGATCGCGCGCACCTACGACAAGGGCTACGGCCACTTCACCACGCGCACCAACCTGCAGCTCCACTGGATCAAGCTGGCCGACGCGCCGGACATCATGGACCATCTGGTCAGCGTCGACATGCACGCCATCCAGACCAGCGGCAACTGCATCCGCAACGTCTCGGCCGACCCCTATGCTGGGGCGACCGCCGAGGAGATCGACGATCCCCGCGTCTGGGCGGAAGCCATCCGCCAGTGGTCCACCGTCCACCCGGAATTCACCTTCCTGGCGCGCAAGTTCAAGATCGCCGTCACAGCCTCGCCCAAGGACCGGACGGCGGCCAAGACCCATGACATCGGCCTGCATCTGAAGCGCGCGCGTGACGGCTCGCTGGGCTTCGAGGTGATGGTCGGCGGCGGCCTCGGCCGCATGCCCCATATCGCGCCGACCATCCGCGAGTTCCTGCCGGCCAACCGCCTCCTGTCCTACCTGGAGGCGATCCTGCGCATCTACAATCGCCAGGGCCGCCGCGACAACATCCACAAGGCGCGCATCAAGATCGTCGTGGCCAGCCTGGGCGTCGAGGAGTTCGCCCGCCAGGTGGAAGCCGAGTGGGAGAAGATCGGAACGGCGCCCGACCTGCCGGACACTGAGCTCGCCCGCATCCGCGGCGCCTTCGCGCCCAAGACCTTCGAGATCCTGCCGGCGGTCTCAGAGGCGCTCGAGGCGGCCCGCGCCGCCGAGCCCGCCTTCGCCCGCTTCGCCCGCAACAACCTCAAGCCGCACAAGCAGCCGGGCTACGGCATCGTCGAAGTCTCTCTGAAGGCGATCGGCGAGACGCCGGGCGACGCCACCTCGGAGCAGATGGAGGCCGTGGCCGACCTTGCCGAGCGCTATGGCCAGAACGATATCCGCGTCACCCACGAGCAGAACCTCGTCCTGCCGCATGTGAAGCTCGACGACGCGCCCGCCGTCTGGAAGGCGCTGGCCGCCGTGGGCCTCGCGACCCCCAACATGAACCTGGTGTCCGACATCATCGCCTGCCCGGGGCTGGACTACTGCGCGCTGGCCAACGCGCGCGCCATCTCGGTCGCCCAGAACATCGCCGCCAAGTTCGCCGACCAGGACCGCGCCGAGCTGGTGGGCGAGCTGAAGATCAAGATCAGCGGCTGCATCAACGCCTGCGGCCACCACCACGTCGGCCATATCGGCATTCTGGGTGTCGATAAGAAAGGTGAGGAATTCTATCAGCTTACGCTCGGCGGCTCAGGCGCGGAGGACGCCGCGGTCGGCCAGGCGCTCGGTCCCGCTTTGCCCTACGACCGGGTGGCCGGCGCCGTCGATACGCTGGTCGACGTCTACCTGCGCGAACGCAAGGATGGCGAGCGCTTCCTCGACACCTTCCGCCGCACCGGCGTCGCCCCGTTCAAGGAGGCCGTCTATGCCGACGCGAATTAGGCTCCTGAACGGCGCGTTCGCCCTGGTGGAGGACCCCTTCACCACGGTGGACGACGACACCGCCATTCCGCCCGGCGACGTGATCATCTCGCTCACCCGCTTCCAGGCCGAAGGCGAGCGGCTGCTCGCCGAGTGCCGCAAGGTGGGCGTGCGCCTCGAAAGCCACGAGGAGGTCGAGGCCCTGACCTACGACCTGCCCAGGCTGGCGGTCGTGGCGCTGGTGTTCCCCAAGTTCCTCGACGGGCGGGCCTACACCTACGCCCGCCTGCTGCGCGAGCGGTTCGGCTTCAAGGGCGAGGTGCGCGCCGTGGGCGACGTGCTTCGCGAGGAGGCGGGCTACATGCTCCGCTGCGGTTTCGACGCCTTTGTGCCGGCGGACGGCTCGACCCCCGAAGACTGGGATCGGGCGACCCATCGCTTCCGCCACGTCTATCAACGCTCCGTCGACGGCCGATCGCCGGCCTACGTGGAGCGGGGAGAGTGAGTATGGCCTACGATCTTTCGGAACGTTCGCCCGCGGAGTTCACCGGGGCGCTGGCCGCGCGGCTCGACGCGGAACTGCGCCACGCCCACCCGCGCACCGTGCTGGAGGCGGCCGTGGAGACCTTCGGCGACAAGCTGGCGCTGGTCTCGTCCTTCGGGGCGGAATCGGCGGTGCTGCTCGACCTGGTCTCCAAGGTGAAGAAGGACATGCCCGTCCTCTTCCTCGACACCGGCATGCAGTTCGGCCAGACGCTGGACTACCGCAAGATGCTGGCGGCCCGCCTCGGCCTCACCGACGTGCGCGACCTGCGCCCGCACTACCAGGACCTGGCCACCGCCGATCCCGAGGCCAAGCTCTGGCAGACCGACACCGACGCCTGCTGCGAGATCCGCAAGGTGATCCCGCTCGACCGCGCGCTGGCCGAATTCGACGGCTGGATCACCGGCCGCAAGCGCTTCCAGGGCGGCTCGCGCATGGCCCTGCCGGTGGTGGAACAGGCCGGCCTGCAGGTGAAGTTCAATCCATTGGCCAACTGGACCAAGGCCGACCTGGACGCCTACGCGGCGGAGAACGACCTGCCGGCCCACCCGCTGGTGGCGCAAGGCTTCCCCTCGATCGGCTGCTGGCCCTGCACCCAGCCGGTGGAAGCCGGCGAAGACACCCGCGCGGGCCGCTGGGCGGGTTCGCAAAAGTCGGAATGCGGCATACATCTGGCGCGCGCTCCGGGCGCGGTCGCCAATGTCGGCGGCGATATCTGAGAGCGTATTGACGATGACCGATGTGACCGCGGCGTCCCCGCCCGTGAAGGCGGGCGGAGCCTTCTTCGTCGAGACCGTGACCTGGGTCCAGCACTGGACCTCGACGCTGTTCTCGTTCCGCACGACGCGCGACCCGGCGCTGCGCTTCTCCAGCGGCCAGTTCGTCATGGTCGGCCTGACCAAGGAGGACGGAAAGCCGCTCGTGCGCGCCTATTCCATCGCCTCGCCGGCCTGGCACGAGGAGCTGGAATTCTATTCCATCAAGGTGCCCGACGGCCCGCTCACCTCGCGCCTGCAGAACATCAAGGTCGGCGACCAGGTGCTGATCGGGCGCAAGCCCACCGGCACGCTGGTGCTCGACGGTCTTAAGCCCGGCAAGCGGCTCTACATGCTGGGCACCGGCACGGGCCTCGCGCCCTGGCTGTCGCTGGTCCGCGACCCGGACGTCTATGAGCGCTTCGACCAGGTGATCGTCACCCACACCGTGCGCGAGGTCGCCGACCTCAACTACCGCGAGCTCCTCTCGGGCGCGCTGGCCGAGGACGAGATCCTGGGCGAGCTGATCGGACCCAAGCTCGTCTACTATCCCACGGTCACCCGCGAGGATTTCCAGACGCGGGGCCGGATCACCGACCTGATCGCCTCGGGCCAGTTCTTCCGCGACATCGGCAATCCGCCGTTCGACAAGGCGGTGGACCGGATCATGCTCTGCGGCGGCCCCTCGGTGCTGGCCGACCTGAAACAGCAACTCCTCGACCTCGGCTACGAAGAGGGCTCGCTCGCCTCGCCCGGCGACTTCGTCCTCGAACGCGCCTTCGTCGAAACCTGACTCTTTCCTTTCCCCCGGGCGAAGCCCGAGAGGGAGAGGGCAGGGAGAGGGCGGCTCCGCCTCCCAAAGTCCACGATGGTCGACCAAGGCCCGCCCGGCTGGGGGCGAAAATCCTTGACTTATTGTTCCTGTTATGTTCCAATTCGCCCGTGGACACCTCATACCAAGCGCCGCTGACGCAGACTCGGGGATTCCCCTGAGGGCCGAACAGTGATTCACGCTTCTTGTTGGAGAGGAGTGGTCGGATGGGGTCGATTGTATTGCGGGACGACTTTGATGCGGCGGCGGTGCGTCGGCTGGCGCGGG
>CANJXI010000117.1 GCA_947478785.1 Caulobacteraceae bacterium | reverse complement strand
CAGAGTTGCGTCAGCAAACCCGACCCTACCGAAGACCGCGGATGACTACCGCTTCGCCGCTCGCTCGCTACGGCGCCTTGTGAGAGGCGCGCTACGCGAGCGGCGAAGCTACCGCCGGGGAGCTACACCACCTCCCGGGACACGACCCTCCACGAACCTGACCTTCGCGTTTCGCGAGGATCCGGCCTTCATTTCGCTCGACGACGTGTCCCTGACCACCGGCGGCGGCCCGGAACTGCTGACCAACGGCGGGTTCGAATCCGGCCCGGTCGGCGGCAGCGCGCCCGCAGGCTGGACCTATCTGAACACCTTCGGCGCCGCCTTCGGCGGCGTCGTCGCGACCAACAATCCGCACAGCGGATCGAACAACTACTATGATGGCGCTGTGCAGGCCTATGACGCCATCACCCAGAACCTCGTCACGACCGTCGGGGCGACCTACGACCTGACCTTCTGGTTGGCCGACAATTCCGGCGCGGGGTTCTTTTCGGCCTTGAGCACGAACGGAAACACCACGAACACTGGCGGCAACGGCATCAACCTGGTGGTCTACGCGGGTGGCGTTCCGGTGCGCGCGGGCGTGCCTGAACCGGCCAGCTGGGCCCTGATGCTGATGGGCTTCGGCGGCCTGGGCTACGTGATCCGCCGTCGCCGGGCCACGATGGCCTTCGCCGCCTGATCCAGGCGCCTGGCAAGTTCGGAAAGGCCGCCCCGCAAGGGCGGCCTTTTCTTTGTCAGATCTAGAACGGGATCTCGTCGTCCAGGTCGGCCGAGAAGTCCTCGCGTGGCGCCGAGCTCTGCGCCCGCGGACCCGAGGAGAACCCGCCGCTGGCATAGCCGCCACCGGCGCCCGCGCCTTCGTTATCGCCCCGGCCGTCCAGCATGGTCAGCTCACCGCGGAACTTCTGCAGCACGATTTCGGTGGAGAACTTCTCGACGCCCGACTGGTCGGCCCATTTGCGGGTCTGGATCGAGCCCTCCAGATAGATCTTCGAGCCCTTGCGCAGGTACTGCTCGGCGACCTTCACCAGGTTGTCGTTGAAGATCACCACCCGATGCCACTCGGTCTTTTCCTTGCGCTCGCCCGAGGACTTGTCGCGCCAGGTTTCCGAGGTCGCCACCCGCAGGTTGGCGACCCGGTCGCCCGAATTGAGGCTGCGGATTTCGGGGTCGGCCCCGAGGTTCCCGACCAGAATGACCTTGTTGACGCTGCCCGCCATGTCGATGTCCTAAGCTTCCGTGGTTGCGGGCCATCCGGCCCCCGGCTGGCGGGCCCTGGCCCGCGCGCGGACGCTAGCCGGTCACCGCCGTGCGGGCAAGGCTTTTGTTCCCCATACGTTCACGTTCGGCCGGAACCGTCCACAGACTATTGGGCCGGCGCCTGCGGCATGGCGCCCGGGATCGCCAGCCGGCCGTCGCCCGTCCGCACCAGGGCGGTGTAGCGGGGGCCCTCCAGGCTGGTGGAGGTCATCACCCCCTCCTTCTCCAGGAACAGGAAATTGGCCTGGTAGGCGCCATAGATGTTCTGCTGCGTGCCGCCCATCCGCAGGAACCGCAACCGCATGGCTTCCAGATTGGCCGCGCAGGTCTCCAGGTTCGGGGTGTTGACCAGCTTGTTGTACTTCAGCTTGCCGCCCTTCAGCGGGACCACGTGGTAGCAGATCCCCACGTCGCCCGGGGGCTCGGTGCGCTCCGAACAGCCCGCCAGCACGGCCGCGCCCAGCACCGCGGTGATCAGAGGAAAGCTTCTCATGACATTGATATCCCGATAAAATTTGTCATCCGGCCGGCGGGATGACGCAACCCGGCTGCTGGTCGACCAGGGTATGGAAGCTGCGGTTGTCCGCGGAGATCTCCACCCGGCCGGGCGCCAGCCGCAGGGTCTGCTGTCCCCAGCGTCCATAGCTCGCGCCGCCCACCTTCTCGCACCGGCCGGCGAACAGCGCCTGGACGCAGGCGTTCAGGCCCAGCTCCGCCGGCAGCCTTCGCCATTGGCCCGCGCCATAGCGCCAGCAGGCGTCGACAGGCGCGCTGGCCGCCTGGGGCGCGGGCGTGATGACCTGGGGCGGCTGGGCGGCTTCCGGCGCGGCCTCGGGAACCTGGGTTTCGGGCGGCGGCAGGGGCGTGAGCACGGCGCCGGCCTGGTCGGCGGCGGCCAGGGCGCCGGTCTCGTCCAGGCCGACGTCCAGCGCGTCGGTGGCCACGCCGTTGCGCTTGGCGCATTGCGCCAGGGTCAACTCGCCCACGAACTGGCCGGCCACGAAGCAGCGCAGCGGCTTGGCCGGGTCCATGCGCCCGTCGTCGGCCCCGCTGCTGTCGATCACCAGGCCCGCGCTGGACGCCGGCGGAGCCTGGGCGGGTTCGCGCCGCTGGGCCGACAGCATGGTCCCGGCGATGACCAGCCCGGCCAGCAACGCCACGGCGGCCCCCGCCAGCACGAGCACGGTCCTGCGGTCCTGCAAATTCATGGCCCTCGCTAGACCTGCGGGACGCCTGTTTCAAGGCGTCGCGGCGATCAGGCGGTGGTGTTGACGCTGAAGGGGTTGGCGGAGCCGCCGGAACTGTTTGAGCCGGTAAGGCGGGCGAGCCCCGCCTGCAGGTTGGCGATTTGCGCGGTCAGATAGGCCGGGACAGGGCCGAGTTTCCCGTTCGCCGGCGTGCCGGGGACCTTCGGCGTCGCCGCTGTCACCAGGTCCTGGTAGGCCTTGCGGATGACGCCCATGGCCGCGCCGACCACCGCCCGGGCGTGGCTTACCTGGGCTGCGCTGTCGATGTTGAGCGTGCTCGACAATCCCAGGCCGTAGATGTTGGGGCCCCCATCGGCCGGCCCCGTGACGCCCTTGGTGGTGGTCGTCAGGTTCAACACGCCCTCGGGGAGTCCCAGCGTCGTCAGGGCGTTCTTCCCCGTGGGTCCCGCCCCGAGCGTGACGGTCGTCTGCGTGCTGGCCGGCACGATCTTGAGCTGCCGCTGGCCGCTGATCGTCGTGATGGTCGCCAGCGCCTGGAAGCCGCTGGCCCGCTGGATCTTGAGCGCCAGGGTGTCCAGGGTCTCGCCCGAGTCGATGGTGATCTTGACCGGCGGCCCGGAGCCGGCGGCGACCGTGAACTGTTCGCCGGGGCGCAGCGAACTCTGCGCGGTGAGGCGCTGGGAGGTGTCGAGCCCGATCGCGCCCTTGGGCAGGCCCAGCCGGTCCAGGACGCTGGAGCCGGTCGTGTCGATGGCGATCGACGTCGGCGTCGCGATCCCGTCCCGTCCGGTGAAGCGCTGCGAATTGACGATGGAGCCGGTCGCGATGTCCAGTTGCGCGAGGAAGCCGTCCTTGGTCCCCACGGCCGGCTGACCCGGCAGGTCGGTTCCGGCCTGCCCGGCGATCCACACCTGGCCGCCGGAAACCGCCAGGGAGGTCGCCTTCTCGTCTCCTGTTCCCCCGTAATAGGCGATCGCGTCGCCCGGGCCGGTGGACAGGTCTTCCGACACCTGGGCGGCGAAGGCGTCGGCGCCGCCGGAGGCCGCCCGGGTGACTGTTCCCGCCGCGAGCGCCCCGTTCGACGTCGTGCCCGCCAACACCACCTGCCCGCCATTCAGGGCGAGCCCCGTGATGCTCCCGCCCTGCAGGTCGCCCAGGTCCCGCGTCGCCGACAAGGCCGGAGTTCCCGAGGAGATGTCGAAGTTCCGCAGGATTGCGTGGCCGTTCTCGACGCTGGCGGTGATCAGCGAGTTGCCGTCCACCACCAGCCCCTTCACCGAGTCCTGGCCGGTGGTACCGAAGGTCTGGGTGAACTGGGCCCGCGGCGCCCCGGTGGCGGTGGTCGTGAAGGCTTCGATATAGCCGTCGTAACCCCCGATGGGCGCGCCCGCTCCCGGCAAGGCGCCCTGAGCCTGACCGGCCACGTAGACCGTGGAGCCATCGGCGCTGAAGGCGACCTGACTGGCCTGATCCTGCTGGGCGGCGCCGCGGCGCGCGGTCCAGACCTCGTTGCCGGTGGCATCGTAGAGGGTGACGAAACTGTCGCTCTGGTCGGCGAAGGCGCCCGTCGGGCCAGAGTTGAGCGCCCCGTCCGTGGAGCCGTACAACGCGCCCGTCACCGACCCGCTGATCGCCACCTGGCCCGAGGCGGAAACGGCGAGACCGAGGCCGGAAGCGGTCTTCGAGGCGCCCAAGGTGCGCGAGTAGATCAAGCGCCCCGTGGAATCGTATTTCACCAGGGCCACGTCCTGGCTTCCCTGGATCGCCTGCCCGTAGGTCGTTCCCGTGACGTCGGCCAGCACATAGACCGAGCCGTCGGGCGCGACCTGGGTCGCATGGACGGTCCCGATGTTCGGCTCGAGGTTGTTGGCGTAGACCCGGCCGGGCACATAGTTAGGCTGGGTGGCGATCTGGGGCGGCGCGCCGACGTTGACCGTGTCGGTCTGGAACTTCACGAGCTGCTCGCGGGCGTGCGAATCCTTGGTCGTCGTCTTGCCGTCGGGATTGGGGTCGCCGACCGTTTGGGCCACATACACCGCCCCGGCCGTCTGGGCCGCCGTGAAGGTCACCGCTTCGCTGGTGCCGATCTTGATCTGCAATCCATACTGATCGGAAGTCGGTGGCAAGGTGACGGTGTGACCGCCCGTCGTGATCGTCTGCGGCTGGCCCGGGGTCTTGTTGCTGGCGACGCGGGTCTCGACGCCCGCCGCGCCCAACTGCTGATTGATGTAGCCGATCACATTGGCCAGGCTGCGGGCCTGCGGATCGATGTTCGATAAGTCGATGGGAACATTGAATGTCTGCAGGTTGCGCTTGATTGTTATATTGAATTGGGCATTTCCGGCGAAGGCCGGGACGTCCGCTGTCAGGGAGTTGGCGAGCGGCGGGGTGACAAAGCTGGTGGCCGGCTTGCTGGTTTTCAGGGTCGCCGTGGCGCTGGCGGCGTCGGCGCCGTTGGCCAGCCGCAGCTTGCTGAACTCCGCGGAACCCACATAGTCCGCGACCTCCGCCAGACCGCTGTTGAAGGCCTTGGAAAGCTGCCGCTGCTGCTCCGGCGAGATGCCGCCTGCGGCCTGGGCGGCGATGTTGGAAAGCGTATCGAGCCCCTTGTAGAGCGCGAACAGCCGCTTGTAGTCGGCGGACGCCCCGGGCAAGTCGAGCTGGGCGGCCCCCTCGTTGATGAGCGGCAGCCCCGCCAGGGCAGTCTGTACGTTCGCGTTGGCCTGGGTCTTCGTCTCCGCGAAATTCCAGGGCGGCGTCGGCGCGACGCGCTTGGCGGGCGTGGCCGCCGGCGCCTGGCTGGCCACGGCCAGGCTGGAGAGGTCCACCGTCGTCCCGCCCGTCGAGTTGGTCGTGTTGAACAGGCCGAGGACGTAGCTCTGATCGATCTGCATGACAGGCTTTCGACGGACGGAACTCCGCACGGCTAGATTGCCGCCAGAAGCCTTTAGGGGCTGTTAATGCGTCGCCTGGATGCAGGCTGGAGCGCCGCATTCCGAAATGGAGCCGGGCCGCCGAGGCGGCCCACGCCTACCCTCGGGCCCGGTCGGAAGGGGCTATTTGAAGAGCGAGAGTATGACCTGCGGCGCCTGGTTGGCGATCGAAAGCGCCTGGGCGCCAAGCTGCTGCTGCACCTGAAGAGCCTGCAGGCGCGCGCTTTCCTTGGCCAGGTCCGCGTCGACGAGGTTGCCGATGCCCGTTGTGAGCTGATCCGACAGCTTCTGGACGAAGATGTTGTGGTTGGAGATTTCCTTGGACTGGGAGCCGAGGTTGCCCAGCGCGGCGTTGGTGTTGGCGATCGAGGCGGAAAGCTGGGCGAGCGCGATACTGGCCGCCGCGACGCTGGTGATCGAAGAGGTCCCCGGCACGGTGACGATCGTGCCGCCAAGCGACAGGTTCTGGCTCGACAGGGTGATGAAGCCGGTGGCGTCGGCGTTGGCGATGAACTTGATCTGGGCGACGCTGCCGTTCAGCAGGTTCGCGCCATCGAAGGAAGCGTTCTGGACGATCGAGGTGAGCTGGCGAAGTTCGGACTTGTAGGCAGAGTCGAGCGCGTTGCGGGACGCCGGGTCGATGGACGGATCGAGCGCGGCCACCACGTTGGCCTTCATCTGCACCAGCAGGTCCGAGATCGACGCCCCTGCCGCCGAGGCGACGTCGGCGATGGACGTCGCCCTGTCCAGGCTCGACTTCACCGCGCCCAGCGCGCCCACGTCGGCGCGCTGCCCCTGGGCGATCGCCCAGACGGCGGCGTTGTCCTTGGCGCCGTTGATGGCCAACCCGGTGCTGATCCGGCTCTGGACCTCGTGCAGCTGGCTGCTGGTGTTGTTCAGGTTCTGCAGCGCGATGAGGGCTGCATCGTTGGTGTGTACGCTCAGGGCCATTCGCCGCTCTCCTCGTCGCCCAACCTGCTCGCCTGGGTTGCGAGTCGGGGGGCTTGGTCGAGTGCAGGCTATGGAATCGTGGTGAGCAGATGGTTAACGCCAACGGCAATTGCCGCCGCCGGCGCGCCGGGGCGGTTTTCGAGTGTCGGGTTGCGCGCCCTCGCGGGAGCGACTTTGGCGATCAGGCCTTGGTTCGAACTACGTCGCCGGCCTCGTAATCGAGTTGTTCATGCAGTTTCAGGACCTGGTCCCGAGGCAACTGCTGGATGACTTCACCCGTGAACCGATTGACCGTCTTGTAGACGTAGGAATTGGTGGCCTTATCCTCTTCGATGACCAGTCGCATATCCACCGGATCCAGGCTTTGAGCCGCGCGGTTGGCAGAGGCCCGATTGTCGGGGGCTTGCGCAGCGGGCTTCTGGCCGAAGGTCGGATCGGGAGTGGCGGCGAAGGCCGTGACCTTGCTTTCCATCGCTCCTGTCGTGGCGTTTTAGGCGCCTACGCTCCTTCAAAGGAAAAAAGCGGGCGGCGGGAGGACAATCCTCCCGCCGCCCGACCACTTACTTGAAGAGGCCGAGGAGGATCGAAGACGACTGGTTGGCGATGGATAGCGCTTGAATGCCCAGTTGCTGCTTCGTCTGCAGCGCCTGGAGATTGGCGCTTTCCTTGGCCAGGTCGGCGTCGACCAGGTTGCCGATGCCCACGTCGATCGAGTTCTGCAGGTTGGTGATGAACGTCTGGTGAGACGCCAGCGCCTTGCTGCCCGTCCCGAGCTTGCCAAGCGCGCTCGAAACGTTGGAGATCGAAGTGTTCAGGGCCGCGATCTGGATCGAAGCCGCCGCCGTCGTGCCGATCGAGGCCGCGGCCGTGAGGGTCACGTTGGCCCCGCCCAGAGCCAGGCTCTGGTGGGCGACACTGATCACCTGGCTGCCGGACTCGTTGGCCAGGGCCTGGATCTGCGTGGTCCCGCCGTCGATCAGGTTCGCGCCGTTGAACACGGCGTTGGAAGTGACCGTCGTGATCTGATTGCGCAACGAAATGAATTCGTTGTTCAGAGCCGCGCGGCTGGTCGCATCCAGCGTGACGTCAACGGCCGCGAGGGCCTTTTCCTTCAGCTGGTTCAGGAGGTCCGACACCGACGAACCGGCCGACAGCGCCACGTCCACGGTCGATTGACCACGTTGCAGCGAGGAGATGACCGAATTCAGCGAGTTGGAAGTCGCGCGCTGGTTCTGCGCGATACCGAAGACGGCGGCGTTGTCCTTCGCAGACGCAACCTTCAGACCGGTGTTGATGCGGTTTTGGGGTCGTGTCCCGGGAGGTGGTGTAGCTCCCCGGCGGTAGCTTCGCCGCTCGCGTAGCGCGCCTCTCACAAGGCGCCGTAGCGAGCGAGCGGCGAAGCGGTAGTCATCCGCGGTCTTCGGTAGGGTCGGGTTTGCTGACGCAACTCT
>CANJXI010000116.1 GCA_947478785.1 Caulobacteraceae bacterium | reverse complement strand
CAGAGTTGCGTCAGCAAACCCGACCCTACCGAAGACCGCGGATGACTACCGCTTCGCCGCTCGCTCGCTACGGCGCCTTGTGAGAGGCGCGCTACGCGAGCGGCGAAGCTACCGCCGGGGAGCTACACCACCTCCCGGGACACGACCCTGTAGATGTTCAGGTTGCGAACCTCCTCGCCGAATCCGGGGAGTTCGGCCGCCGGCTTGGGCGAAACCTGAACCCAGCACAGGAAGACATAGCCCGCGTGGGTTGCGTTGTTCGTGGCGAAGGTGAGCGCGGTCCGCATCGCGCTATGCCGGACGGTCACGCCTCTCGCGACGCGCTCCACGCAGCCCGCCGACAGCGAGATGTAGGGTGTGCTGTGCCAGACGGCGCCCCAGTTGTGGACGTGATCGTCGAGGGCGGTGTCGGAGAGAACGCCTTGGGAGCCGGCCGGGAGGTTGGTCAACGGGCTCGTCGCGTTCCGAAGCCACGCCGAGGTGATGCCTTCGCCGCCGAGGATCGCCTGGACCACGCCATCGTTGAAATGGCTCTGGTCGAACGGGACGCCCTTGAGACACCATTGGATGATCATTCGGCTCTCCGCTACCCAGGGTGGACACATCCGAGCAGCGCGGCCAAGCTTGAGCAAGCTTGAACCGAGGAAATCGCGATGGCAGCCGCGTCCCCTGGGATTTCGCCGGAGCAACTGGCCCAGCTGAAGGCCCTGTTGCAGGCCGTCGCGCCCAAGTCGCCCGACTGGATGGATGGGCTGAAAGCCGTGGGCGAGTTCATCGGACACGCCGGATGGCCGATCGTCGCGCTGATCGGCCTCATCCTGTTTCGCGGTCCGATAGGTCGCATCCGCAAAGTCGGCTGGAAGGACTTCAGCGTCGAGGTCGGCCGAGAGTTGGACGCCGCTGAAAAGCGGGCGTCTGCGGAGACGCCGGAGGCCCGAAAGGGACCGCCGACCGCCGCGGACGTCGCCCAATCCGGGCAGGTGGCGAGGTTGGCGCAGGGCGTGGACATCCAGGCGGTGCGCGCGACCGCCGTTGAGCTCGCGGCGGAATACGAGCGGGTGAGGGCCTCGATGCCGTCGGGGGACGCGCGGACGCGGCGCATGGAGGTGGTGGTCTCGAAGATGCGGGCGCTCGGCGAAGCCGTGATCCCGTTGCGGCACGAGTTTCGCGTGTCCCCGACCCCGGGCCAGCGCCTGGTCGCCATCGCCTCGATGCAGGTGTCGCCCGACTACGAGGCGCTGGACTGGTTGGTGCAATGCGTGAAGAGCGAGAAGCCATTCATGGGCTACCACGCCGCCCTGGCGCTTCTGGTCGCCGCTCGGGATCCGCGCGCTTCGGCCTACCTGCCGGAACTTCGCGCGGCGCGGCGCGGGATCGAGGCCATCGAGGCGGGACTCCCGGCGGACAGCGACCGGACCAGCATCCTGGCCCAGTTCAAGGTGCTCGCGCCGGAGACTTGAAGTCACTGCGGGCGTTCGCCCGTCGCGCCCTGGTTGGGTGTGGTGCCTCACCTTCAGCGAGAAGCGCACCGATATGAGTGTTGGGGGCGCCCAAACGGCCGTTAGATTCGCGAGGGGGTGCCACGGAAGGTGCCACAAGCGAAAATCAAGTACATTGCCCTTCCGGACTGGAACGGGGCTATTCGGCATAAAATATTGAATGTTATATAATTCTCGATGGCTCCCGGAGCAGGACTCGAACCTGCGACAAGTCGGTTAACAGCCGACTGCTCTACCAGCTGAGCTATCCGGGATCAGGCCGTCGAGAGGCCGGGCGTATACGCCGCCCGCGTGCGCCTTGCAAGCCGGGCGAGCCGCGACCGGACGCCAGCCAAAAAAAGAGCCCGGCGCGGACGCCGGGCTATGAAAGTCTGTGATGGTGGGGTGTCTTCAACGAAGACGCTTTGAAGTTGGACTCGGCGCATTAAGAGCGGGTTAACGCTAACCGCATCTTAGGAATTGCCGGGCGGGCGTGAACCGCGGCGGCGTGTCGCCGCGCCCGATTGGAGCGGTTCGGCGGATCGGGTAGGGATTGGACTGAAGCGCCAAGAGAGTCGGAATGCGTATCCATTTCACGGGGATCGCCGGGGCCGGCATGAGCGCCGCGGCGCTGATGATGCGCGAGGCGGGGCATCAGGTGTCCGGCTCCGACGCGGATGTCTTCCCGCCGATGTCGACCTATGTGGCGGGGCTGGGCTTTCCGTTCCATCGGCGCTTCGACGCGGCGAACCTGCCCGAAGGCCTCGACGTGCTGGTGCTGGGGGCCAGCGCCAAGCTGGGCGGGGAGGGCAACCCCGAGGTGGCCGAGGCGCGGCGGCGCGGCGTGCCGGTGACCACCTTCCCGGAACTGATCGGCCAGGCGACGGCGGGCAAGGCCAACACCGTGGTCGCCGGCTCCTTCGGCAAGTCGACCTGCACGGCGCTGATCGCCCACGTGCTGCGCCAGGCCGGGCGCGACGCCGGCTGGATGGTGGGGGCGATCTCGCCCTCGCTGCCCGACACCGGCCACTGGGGCGAGGCGGCCGAGGTGGTGCTGGAGGGCGACGAATATATTGTGGCGCCCGCCGACCGACGCTCGAAGTTCGTGCTCTACCATCCGCGTGACGTGCTGCTGACCAGCCTGGTCCACGACCACGTCAACGTCTTCCCGACCTTCGCCGACTACGAGGCGCCGTTCCGCGAACTGCTGCGGCTGATCCCCGCCGACGGCCTGCTGGTCGCCAGGGAGAGCGCGCCGATCCGGCTGATCGCCGGGGAAACGGGGAGCCGGATCGTCTGGTACGACACGAAGCCCTGCGACGGCTGGTATTCGGAAGGCGCGACGTACGGCGAGGTCAGCCGGTTCACCCTCGTCGGGCCCGGCGGGCGCAGGCTGGCGCTGGCGACCAGCCTGCTGGGCGAGCACAACATCGAGAATATCGTCGGGGTCTCGGTCTATCTCCTGGAGCGGGGACTGGTGTCGGAGGCGGCGCTGGCCGAGGGCGTCGCAAGTTTCGCGGGCATCCGGCGCCGGCTCGACCGGCTCACCACGCGCTCGGCCGTGCCGGTGATCGAGGGCTTCGGCTCGTCCTACGAGAAGGCCCGCTCGGCCATCGAGGCGCTGCTGCTGCACTATCCCGAGCGGCCGCTGACGGTGGTGTTCGAGCCACACACCTTCTCGTGGCGCAACCGCGAGGCGCTGGCCTGGTACGACACGGTGTTCGCGGGCGTGGCGCGGGTCCTGATGATCCCCCCGCCGCGCCACGGCGAGGACAGCCACGACCAGTCGAGCTTCGCGGATATCCTGGCCCGCGTGGCCGCCACGGGCGTCCCCGTGGAGGGCGTCGAGACCGCCGAGGCGGCGACCCAGGCGCTCAGCCGGCTGGCGGGGGACGAGGTGGTGCTGCTGCTCTCCTCCGGCCCGCTGCTGGGCCTGCCCGACAGCCTGCCGGCGGTGTTCGACCGGCTCTATGGCCCCCGGGAAGCCGCGGCTTAGCGCACCGCCACGTAGACCTGCGCCTCGACGGTCTCGCCGCCCAGGTCGACGGTGATCGGGCGTCGCGCGTAGTCGGGGCCTTCGAAGGCGTCGAGGCGGGCCCAGTGGCGGGGCAGGTCGGGGGAGGTGAAGACCTGGACCGCGACCATCGGGCCGGTGGGATCGGGGAGGAGGCCGGGATAGCCGCTCGGCAGGATCGTCACCGCGCCGCGCACGTGGCCGGCGCGCCAGTCCCCCGTGAGGCCGTCAAGCTGGTGGTGATTCTCCCGGCCCGGCGCGAGCGTGCCGTAGACCGCCAGTCGGTGCGTCATGGGCGGCATCCTCACGATCGCGGCCTTTTTTTACAACATCGCGGATGTTCCCCAATTGGAGATCGCCGAGGGTCAGGCGGCTTCCAGCACGCGGATAATCTGGCTCTCGGTCTCGTTCCAGAGGATGGCGACATTGGCGGCGCGGGGGACGAGCTTGCCCAGGGCGGCCTTCACCTCGGGGGTGCGCAGGCGCTTGGGGCTCATCCGCAGGAGGGTGCGGCCGGAACCCTGGTCCTGAGCCTCGTCATGGTAGCGCAGCACGGCGTCGACCACCGAGCCGGGCAGGGCAGGCGGCGCGAAGCTGGGGATCTCGGCGAGGGCGCGGGCGCCGAAGCGGCCGCGGGCGAACTTGGAATATTGGGAAGCCATCGGGAAACTCCGTTGCGGGTTGCGATGACTTGCAGTGTGATGCGCGCCTGCGACAGAATCGGACGTAGGATTTCATGCGACACGAAAAGGCCGGACGGCTGCTGGAGCTGGCGAGGCTGCTGGCCAGCACCGCCGAGGGGCTGACGCTGGACGAGATGGGCGAGCGGCTGGGGGTCGGGCGGCGCACCGCCGAGCGGATGCGCGACGCTGTGCGGGAGGTCTTCCCGCAGCTGGAGGAGGTGGAGGACCCGCCGACCCGGCGGTTCCGCATCCCGGCCGGGCTCGACGGCCTCTTCCAGGCGCCCACGGCCGGGGAGCTGGCGGCGCTGGCGGCGGCGGCGGAGACATTCTCGCAACAGGGGGCGCAGGCCCGGGCGGGCGCGCTGCGCTCGCTGGAGCAGAAGGTGCTGTCGGCGACGCGGGCGGCGGCGCGGCGCAGGCTGGCCCCCGACCTGGAGGCCTTGCTGCAGGCCGAGACGCTGGCGGTGCAGGCGGGCCCCCGGCCGTTCGAGGAGGAGAGCGTGCTGGCCGCCGTGCGCGAGGCGATCATCTCGCTGCGGGGCCTGCGTTTCCGCTACGCGGGCGGGGCGACGCCCGGGCGGGTGCGGGAGGTGACGCCGTTCGGGGTGCTGTTCGGGCGCTCCAACTATCTGGTGGCCGCCGAGGACGCAGGCGTAGGGCCGCGCAACTGGCGGCTCGACCGCATCCAGGACATCGAGGTCCTGGAGCGGGCGGCGACCCGACCCGAGGACTTCTCGCTGCAGGCCTATGCCGACGAGAGCTTCGGCATCTACCAGGACGACACCGAGGACGTGGTGCTGGCGATCACCCCGGCCGGGGCGGAGGACGCGCTGCGCTGGCGATTCCACGCCAACCAGTCGGTGGAGCCGCAGCCCGACGGCGGGGTGCTGGTGCGCTTCCGGGCCAGCGGCATGCGCGAGCTCGCCTGGCACCTGTTCACCTGGGGCGACAAGGTGCGGATCGTGGGGCCGCCGGCGCTGCAGGCGATGATGGCGGCGGAACTCGAGGTCGCCCGCCGAGCCCACGTCCGGAACTGACGCAACGGGGCCGCAAAGCTCGTCGTCATCGAGAACGAGGAGCCCGCCATGAGCGCCATCTGCGACTACGCCAGCCTTTACGAGACCCGCATCCGCCCGCGCCGCCGGGGCCTGCGCTACGCCGCCGTGCTGGCCGTCTGGGCCGGACTCTACCTGGTGCGGCCGGAACTGGCGCTGGCGATCTGGCGGGAGCGGCGGCGTTAAACCTGTCTCAGGTCTCCTTCCTCCTCGATGGAGGAAGGCCGGGATGGGGGTGTGAGCAGGGCGATGAGGCGAAGGTCGAGGTCGGCGCCGACCTGAGCCTGCCGCGTCGATTCAGCGGACGCACCCCCACCCAACCCTCCCCCATCGAGGGGGAGGGCTCTTAAAATGGCCTTGAGCTTGCCGGCGGCTTCGCCCTCTATCGCGGCGAATGAGATCAGGGGCCAAAGACCGATGATTGCGCGTGTGATCGCGACCCTGCTGACCGGAGTTCTGCTGATGGGCGCGGCCCCCGATCCCTATGCCTACATGGAAGAGATGGAGGGGGCGCAGGCGCTGGCGTTCGCGCGGGCCGAGAACGCGCGCTCGCTGCCGCAGCTGCAGAACGACCCGCGCTACGCAAGCCTCTATGCCGACGCCCTGAAGATCGCCACCGCCAAGGACCGCATCGCGGGGGTGGGCTTCGCGGGCGACGGGAGCCTGCGCGATTTCTGGCAGGACACCGACCATGTGCGGGGGCTCTGGCGGACGACGACGCTTGCGAGCTACCGCACGGGCGCGCCGCGGTTCCGCACGCTCATCGACCTGGATGCGCTCGCCAAGGCCGAGAAGGCCAACTGGGTGTGGCACGGGGCGGCCTGCCTGCCGCCGGCCGACAACCTCTGCCTGGTGGAGCTGTCGGACGGGGGCAAGGACGCGGCTTCGGTGCGGGAGTTCGACACCAAGACGGGCCAGTTCGTGGCCGGCGGTTTCGCCCTGCCGGAGGGCAAGCACCGCTACGACTGGATCGACAAGGACACCCTGGTCGTCGCCACCGACTGGACCAAGGACCAGGTGACGACGTCGGGTTATCCCTATGTGGTCAAGATCGTGAAGCGCGGCCAGGCGCTGTCCGCGGCGACGGAGATCTATCGCGGCAAGGCCGACGACGGCGGCTATGGTGTCTCGCCGATCGTGCTGCGCGAGCCGGACGGCAAGGTGGCGGCCCTGATCGTCCAGCGGCCGCTCGACACCTTCAACGCCGAATATCACCTGATCACCAACAAGGGCGCGGTGAAGCTGGACCTGCCCACCAAGTCGACGGTCCAGGGCTATGTGGCCGGGCGGCTGCTGGTCAGCCTGGAGGGCGACTGGGCGGGGCAGGGGATGCGGCAGGGCGATCTGGTCGACTTCGACCTGGCCGCCGTGAAGGCCGCTCCGGGCGCGCTCAGGGCGTCGCTGGTGCTGCGGCCGACCGAGAGCCAGGCCGTCGAACAGGTGGCGACGACGCGGGGCCGCCTGGTCGTGGCGCTCTACGACAATGTGAAGGGCCAGGTGCTGAGCTTCGCGCGGGGGCCGCAGGGGTGGACCTCGAGCCGGCTCGACCTGCCGGCGGACTCCTCGATCGCCATCGCCTCGGCGTCGGAACAGGACGACCGGGTTATCCTCAGCGTGACAAGCTACCTGACGCCCTCGACCCAGTGGCTGGCCGACGCGGCCGGCGGCGAGCCTGCGGTGCTCAAGACCTCGCCGGCGCGGTTCGATGCGTCACGCCACACCGTCGAGCAGTTCTGGGCGACGTCGAAGGACGGCACCAAGGTCCCGTACTTCGTGGTGCGGCCCAAGGGGCTTAAGCTGGATGGGACGGCGCCGACCCTGCTCTACGCCTACGGCGGCTTCCTGGTCAGCCAGACGCCGGCCTATGCGGCGACGGTGGGCAAGCTCTGGCTCGAGCGGGGCGGGGTCTATGTGGTGGCCAATATCCGCGGCGGCGGGGAGTTCGGGCCCCGCTGGCACAACGCCGGCCTTAAACTGAACCGCATGCGGGTCTATGACGACTTCTTCGCCGTCAGCCACGACCTGATCGACCGCAAGATCACCAGCCCCCGGCGGCTCGGCATCATGGGCGGGTCGAACGGCGGCCTGCTGATGGGCGTGGCGCTGACCCAGCATCCGGAGCTCTACAGCGCCGTGGTCATCCAGGTGCCGCTGTTCGACATGATCGGCTACACCCACATCGGGGCCGGCGCCTCGTGGGTCGGCGAGTACGGCGACCCGGCGGTGCCTGCCGAGCGGGCGGTGCTGGACAGCTATTCGCCCTACCAGCTGCTGAAGGCCGGCCAGCCCTATCCGAAGGTGTTCCTGGAGACCTCCACGAAGGACGACCGGGTGCATCCGGCGCACGCCCGCAAGGCCGCCGCCCGGCTGAAGGAGCTGGGCTACGATTACCTCTATTACGAGAACATCGACGGCGGGCACGCCGCGGCCGCCAACCTCAACGAGCGCGCCATGCGCCAGGCGCTGGAATACACCTACCTGACCCAGCGGCTGATGGACTGAGGGGGCGGGCTGGAGGGCCACTGCCCAATTTGAAGACGGCTAGCGCCGGTCGCGGGCCCGGGTATGCTTGACGGTAAGCATAGGTCAGGGGCACCGCATGAAGGTTCGCATCACTAAGCTCGACATCGAACACGGGTCGTGTCCCGGGAGGTGGTGTAGCTCCCCGGCGGTAGCTTCGCCGCTCGCGTAGCGCGCCTCTCACAAGGCGCCGTAGCGAGCGAGCGGCGAAGCGGTAGTCATCCGCGGTCTTCGGTAGGGTCGGGTTTGCTGACGCAACTCT
>CANJXI010000115.1 GCA_947478785.1 Caulobacteraceae bacterium | reverse complement strand
CTCCCTGGACGCCCAGCGCCAGCAGCAGGTCGGAGAGCTCCTTGTTGGCCCCCATCTTGTCGAGGGTGGCCGAGGCGTCGTTGAGGATCTTGCCGCGCAGGGGCAGGATCGCCTGACTCTTGCGGTCGCGGGCCTGCTTGGCCGAGCCGCCGGCCGAGTCGCCCTCGACGAGGAAGATCTCGGTGCCGCCGATGGCGTTGCCCGAACAGTCGGCGAGCTTGCCCGGCAGGCGCAGCTTGCGGGTCGCCGAGGCGCGGGCGACCTCCTTGTCCTTGCGGCGCTTCAGCCGCTCCTCGGCGCGCTCGATGACGAATTCGAGCAGGGCGGAGGCGGCCTTCGGCTGGGCGGTCAGCCAGTGGTCGAAGGGATCGGCCAGGGCCTTTTCCACCAGCCGCTGGGCGTCGGAGGAGGACAGGCGCTCCTTGGTCTGGCCCTGGAACTCGGGATTGGCCACGAAGACGCTGACAAGGGCTCCGGCCTGGGCGACCACGTCCTCGGCGGTGAGGATGGTTCCGCGCTTCTCGCCGGTAAGCTCGGCGTAGGCCTTGAGCGAACGGGTGAGCGCGGCGCGGAAACCCGCCTCGTGGGTGCCGCCTTCCGGGGTCGGCACGGTGTTGCAGTAGGACTGCATGAAGCCGTCGGCCTCGCCGAACCCGGCCGGCGTCCAGGTGACCGCCCATTCGACCTTGCCGGTCTCGCCGGGACGCGACCAGCGGCCGGCGAACGGTTCGGGCGTGACCGTCTCGATGTCCTTGACGCGCTCGGCCAGGAAGTCGGCCAGGCCGTTGGGGAAGCGGAACACCGCCTCGGGCGGCGTCTGGTCGTGGATGCGGGACGGGTCGCAGGACCAGCGGATCTCGACGCCGCCGAAGAGGTAGGCCTTGGAGCGCGCCATCCGGTAGAGGCGGGCGGGCTTGAAGGCCACGCCCTCGCCGAAGATCACCGGGTCGGGCTGGAAGGCGATGGAGGTGCCGTGCTTGCGGGTCGGGCCGAGCTTCTCGATGCCGCCGATCGGTTTGCCCCGGGTGAAGGCCTGGCGCCATTCGAAGCCGTCCTTCCAGGCGGTGACCTCGACCCGTTCAGACAGCGCGTTTACCACCGAGACCCCGACACCGTGCAGGCCGCCCGAGGTCTCGTAGGCCTTGCCGGAGAATTTCCCGCCGGAGTGCAGGACGGTCATGATGACCTCCAGCGCCGATTTGCCGGGATGCGTCGGGTGGGGATCGACCGGGATGCCGCGGCCGTCGTCGACGACGGTGAGCGCGCCGTCGGCGGCCAGGTGCACCGAGATGACCTTGGCGTGGCCGGCCACGGCCTCGTCCATGGCGTTGTCCAGCACCTCGGCGAAGAGGTGGTGCAGGGCCCGCTCGTCGGTGCCGCCGATGTACATGCCCGGGCGCTTGCGGACCGGCTCCAGGCCCTCCAGGACCTCGATGTCCTTGGCCGAATAGCTGGCCCCGCCGGCGGGTTTCGCGAGACTGGGACGCGGTTCGTGGACCTCCGCCAGCGGCGCGGCCGGCGCCGGGTTGAGCGCGTCGTCGAACAGGGAAGCTTGGGCGGCGGCTTTGCTGGGCATGCAACCTGGAAGGTGGGGCGATTCTGGGTGGCTCCGGTATGAATCGGTGCGCGGGCGAAGGCAATGCAAGCCTCCGTCATGCGGCCAGTGCGCGCGGGCGTGAAGCGGGCGCGCGCTCGCGTCTTATATGGGCGCGGGCGCCCGTTTCACGGCTCCCGCGGCGCCGGGATGGAGGTGGCCTTGAGCCCTACGACCGCGGCGCGTAGATGGCGCTCAGGCGGTCGGGCGCGCCCGGGATGCGTTCCAGGCGCGGGTAGCGTAGGCCGCCGCGCCAGTCGATCGGCACGGTGCGGAACTGATCGCCGGTCCTAACGATCAGGCTGACGGACGGACCGGTCTTGGCCGCGATCACCGCCTCCCTCAGCCGTTCTGGGTCATAGGCCACGCCGTTCACCGCGACCACCTTGGCGCCGACGGTCAGGCCGGCCTTGAACGCGGGCCCTTCCCACTGGACGGCGGTGATCTCGCCGGCCTTGCCGACCAAAATTCCCAGGGACCAGGTGAAGTCGACGCCGCCCCGCCTGGCCTCGACCGATTTGAAGTAGCCGGTCGGCTCGTCGGTATAGACCAGCCGCCAGCCGCCCCGGGAGAGGCCGTCCAGCGGGGCCTTGACCGCCACGTCATCAATGCGGACGCGCAGGAACGCCGCCCAGTCGTAAGGCTGCACCTTGTTTAGCGCGGCGACCACGTCGTCGAAGGTGTAGACGACCGGCGTCCAGCTGGCGTCGTTCACGCCGAAGAAGGCCTTGGCGAAGTCATCCAGCGAGCGCCGGCCGGCCGATTGCTCGCGGATCAGGGTGTCGGCGTCGAGCCAGACGAGCTGGCCCTCGGAATAGTAATCCTCGCTGCGCTGCCAGCTGCTCCAGGGCTGCGGCCGGCGCTCGGCGATCACCGGATCGTTGGTGGTGTCCTCGACGGGGCGCCACTGACGCCCTGCGCGGATATCGTAGAGCGCGGCCGTCAGCGCCAGGGCGTCGAGCGCCTCCTGGCGCGAGACCAGGCCCGAGCGTCCGGCCAGGACATTGCCCCAGTACTGGGTCTGGCCTTCATAGACCCAGAGCAGCGAGTTCTGCATGGGGACATTGTAGTTGGCGGTCCAGAGGTCCGCGGGGCGGCGGAACTTGCCGTTCCAGGAGTGGCTGTATTCGTGGGGCAGCACGTCGCGCACCGAGGCGGTGGCGGCCCAGTCGGCGAAATAGCCGGAGCCGGTGGCGATCTCGGTGGACCGGTGATGCTCCACGCCGATCCCGCCCAGCCGCTCGGTGAGCGCGACCAGGAAGTCGTAGTGGTCGTAGTGGTGCGAACCATAGAGCCTGTAGGCCTGCCGCACGAGCTCCCGGTGATGTTCGATCTCGTCGGTTGTCGCGCTGAGCAGGTCCGGCCGGTCGGCGAACAGGTTCAGCCGCACGGGGGCCTGCGCGCCGGGATCGAGGTCGACCTGGCGATAGTAGAGTCCGGCGAAGATCGGGGAGTCGACCAGGGTCTCGAACGCCGTCTGACGGAATCGGACCGTGTCGCCGTCGCGGCTGGCGGTCTCCAGGGCGGTTGCGAAGCTCCAGCCCGCCGGCAGCTGCGCGCTGGCCTCGACGGGGATGCGGCGGGTGAAGTAGCCGGCCGGATAGAGGGCGACGGAGAACCACTGCAGGTTCAGCATCTCCGGGGTCATCACAACGCGCCCCTGGTCGGTCGCGGTGGGCGAGACGTACTGGAATTCGATGTCGAGCGCGGTCGCGCCCGTGGGGACATCGAGGTGGAAGGCGAAGACGTCCGCCGGGTCGCGCCGCCAGGGGATGACCTGGCCGCCTGCCCGGATCACCAAGCCCGCCAGCTTCTCGATCTGTCCGACCGGCCCGTGCTTGCCGGGGATCCATTCGGGGTAGAGCAGGGTGACGGGGCCTGGGGCGGCGACCGGAACGGTCTCGCGGACCCGCATGATCCGCCGCTGGATGTCGGTGGCGTCGACGCTCAGTTTGAGGACCCCTGGATAGGCTGCGTCCCTAGGTACGGGGATGGCCGCGAGCGGGGGCAGGGGTTGGGGCCCATCCGAAGGCTGGGCGGCGGCCGGATGGGTGAACGTGAGGACGGCGGCGAAGACGAGGAGCGGTAGTTTCAACCCTTGATGACCTTCTTGCGAGGACCGACGGCATCTTTGCGCGGACCAGACCTGGCAGTCCCGGCAAGGATCTGTCGCATCGTAGAGCGGGCGCTATCGTTTGGCTTCCCCCGGTACGGGGGAAATGTCGCCGACGGCGAAGCCGGGCGACAATGGGGGAGGTATCTTTTTGGCGAGACTTCCCCCATCGCCCCGCGAGCTTCGCTCTTGGGCCACTTCCCCCGTACCGGGGGAAGACACACGAAAAAGGGCCGCGGATTGCTCCGCGGCCCGTTCCCGTCGTGTCAGGTAATCTGTCTTAGCACTTGTAGTACATGTCGAATTCCACCGGGTGGGGGTGGAGGGCCAAGCGCATGACCTCTTCCATCTTCAGCTCGATATAGGCGTCGATGAATTCGTCGTTCATCACCCCGCCGGCCTTCAGGAAGCCGCGGTCCTTGTCGAGGTTCTCAAGGGCCTCCTTGAGCGAACCGCAGACTTCCGGGATCTTCTTCTGTTCGCGCGGCGGCAGGTCGTAGAGGTTCTTGTCGGCCGGCGCGCCCGGGTTGATCTGGTTGATGATGCCGTCGATGCCGGCCATCAGCAGGGCGGTGAAGGTCAGGTAGGGGTTGCCCATCGGGTCCGGGAAGCGGGCTTCCAGGCGCTTGCCCTTGGGGCTGTCCACGTGCGGGATGCGGATCGAGGCCGAGCGGTTGCGGGCCGAATAGGCCAGTTTCACGGGGGCTTCGTAGCCGGGCACCAGGCGCTTGTAGGAGTTGGTCGTCGAGTTCGAGAAGGCGTTGATCGCCTTGGCGTGCTTGATGATGCCGCCGATGTACCACAGGCACATCTGGCTGAGGCCGGCGTACTTGTCGCCCGCGAACAGCGGCTTGCCGTCGCCCCAGATCGACTGGTGAACGTGCATGCCAGACCCGTTGTCGGCGAACATCGGCTTGGCCATGAAGGTGGCCGTCTTGCCGTAGGCGTCGGCGACGTTCTGGATGACGTACTTATAGAGCTGCAGGCGGTCGGCCATGACGATCATGGTGTCGAACTTCAGGCCCAGCTCGTGCTGGGCGGGCGCCACCTCGTGGTGGTGCTTCTCGGGCTTCATGCCGAGGTCGCCCATGATCGAGAGCATCTCGCCGCGCATGTCCTGGGCGCTGTCGATCGGATTGACCGGGAAATAGCCGCCCTTGGGGCCGGGCCGGTGGCCCATGTTGCCCTCGGCGTAGGCCTTGCCCGTGTTCACCGGCAGCTCGACGGAGTCGTAGGAATAGCCGGTGTTGTGCGGATCGGTGGACCAGCGCACGTCGTCGAAGATGAAGAACTCGGCTTCGGGGCCGAAGTAGACGGTGTCGCCGATGCCGGAGGACTTCACGAAGTTGAGCGCCGCCTTGGCGATCGAGCGCGGGTCGCGGTCATAGGGCGTGCCGGCGTCCGGGTTCACGATGTCGCAGAAGAGCGCCATGGTGGTCAGCTGGTAGAACGGGTCGATGATCGCCGAATCCAGGTCCGGCCGCAGCTTCATGTCGCTGTCGTTGATGGCCTTCCAGCCGGCGATCGACGAGCCGTCGAACATGGTGCCGTCGGTGAGGAAGTCCTCATCGACAAGGTCGATGTCGAAGGTGACGTGCTGCATCTTCCCGCGCATGTCGGTGAAGCGCACGTCGACGTATTTGACGTCCTTTTCCTTGATCTCGGCCAGGATGTCTTTGGCGGTCTTGGCGGCCATGTTGGCAGTTCCCCTTTTGGTGTTCGCGATGACGGGTTGAAGTCAGACGGCGTCGGGTCCGGTTTCCCCCGTCCGGATGCGCACGACGTCGATGATGTCGGAAATGAAGATCTTGCCGTCGCCGATGCGGCCCGTGCGGGCGGCCTGCGATATGGCTTCCAGGGCGCGTTCGAGCTGGTCGTCGGCGATGACCACTTCGATCTTTATCTTCGGCAGGAAGTCCACGACATACTCGGCGCCGCGATAGAGTTCGGTCTGGCCCTTCTGGCGCCCGTAACCCTTGGCCTCGATGACGGTCATGCCCTGGACGCCCAGTTCCTGCAGGGCCTCCTTCACCTCATCCAGCTTGAATGGCTTGATGATCGCTTCGATCTTCTTCATGGGCAGGACTTGATACTCGACTGCATGGCGCCGCCCCCGGCGGTTTGTCGTCGCGGACGGAGCACACCGGGCACAGCGCCGACAAGCACGCGCGCGCCGCTCGCCGGGCTCCGCGCGCGGCAAGTCACTGGGCGCATAAATTTTAGGCGACTCAAGGTCAATAATTGATCATCCCCGGATTGGCCTTCTGGCGCCGGGAATCCACCCTTAGGATTGTCGCCGGGACGACCGGATGGGGATCAGGCTTGGCTGGGACTATGCGTTCTGAATGGAACCGGCCAATCCGCCGATGGGCGCGACGGGAGCATTTCCCCGGCGCCGGACGCCCTGCTGAAGATTGCGGCGCATCAGCCGCGGCCAAAACGCCTCTCGGCCGGACCAGAAGACCATGAGCCGCCTCTACCTGATCCGCCATGGTCGGCCGACCGCCACCTGGGGCGGGGCCGACGACGATCCGGGCCTGGGTGAGGCGGGCGCGATGCAGGCCCGGGCGGCGCGGGACTGGCTGCTCGCCCGGCCCGCAGGCGAGCGGCCGACGCGGGTGGTGAGTTCGCCGCTCGCGCGCTGCCGCGAGACCGCGGCGCCGACCGCCGCGGCGCTGGGCGTGGCCGTCGAGATCGATCCCGCCGTGGGCGAAATCCCCACGCCGGCCGCCCTGCCCGGCGGGGCGCGCGGGGACTGGCTTCGGAAGGCGTTCGCCGGGACCTGGGCGGAGATCGCCGGCGACCTTGACTACGAGGCGTGGCGCGACGCGATTGTCACCAGCCTGACGGCGCGGGGGGACACGGCGGTGTTTTCCCACTATGTGGCGATCAATGCGGTGGTCTCGCGGCTGACCGGCGACCAGCGGGTGGTGGCCTTCCGGCCCGATCACGCCTCGATCACCGTGCTGGATACGGACGGGACGAGGCTGACGCTTGTGGCCATGGGCCGCGAAGACGCCACCGACGTGCTTTAGGAAAGAACCGTAGGGCCTTGCTTCCTCGTCCCATATTTTCTGTCGCCGACATGGGCCGGGCCGATGCGGCGGCGATCGCGGCGGGCACGCCGGGCGTGGTGCTGATGGAGCGGGCGGGGGCGGCGGTGGCCGAGGCGGTCTGCGCGCGCTTTCCGCGCCAGCAGACCCTGGTGCTCTGCGGTCCTGGCAACAATGGCGGCGACGGCTATGTGGCGGCCCGGTTGCTGGCCGAGCGCGGCTGGCCGGTGGAGGTGCGCAAGCTGGGCGAGCCGGCCACCCAGGACGCACAGGCCGCGAGCGCCCGTTGGACGGGGATCGTCCGGCCGCTGAGTGAGGCGCCCGAACCGGGCCTGCTGATCGACGCCCTGTTTGGGGCGGGGCTGACGCGTCCCCTGACGGGGCCCGCCGCCGCGGCGGTCCTGCGCATGGCCGAGGACCCTGGGCGGGTGGTGGCCGTCGACCTGCCGAGCGGGCTCTCCGGGGATACGGGAAAGCCCCTGGGACCGGCGGGCTGCGCGGCGCTTACCGTCACCTTCCACGCCAAGAAGCCGGCCCATGTGCTGGAGCCGGGCCGCGACCGCTGCGGCGAGATTGTCGTGGCCGACATCGGCCTGGGCGAGGGCGCGGCCGGCGCCGGCGTCCCGACGCATGAGAATGGGCCAGAGCTGTGGCTCGCCCGCTTCCCCTGGCCGACGGCGGCGTCGCACAAGCACGCGCGCGGGCGGCTGATCGTGGTCAGCGGCGAGGCCTGGAGCACCGGGGCGGCCAGGCTCGCGGCGCGCGGCGCCTTGCGGATCGGGGCGGGCCTGGTGACCGTGCTGTCGCCGCCCGAGGCCCTGCCGGTCAACGCCGCGCACCTGGAGGCGGTGATGCTCCGGCCGTTCGAGACGGACCTCGAACTGGAGCAGGCCGCCGCCGACGTGGACGCCGCGGTGATCGGCCCCGCGGCCGGGGTCACCGACAGCACGCTGCTGAACGTCCTGGCGCTGGCCCGCACGGGGGCCGCGCTGATCCTCGACGCCGACGCCATCACCATCTTCCGCGACGACCCGGAAGAGCTGTTCTCGGTGCTGGACCGCGACGATGTGCTCACCCCCCATCCGGGCGAGTTCGAGCGCCTGTTCCCGGGTGTGCTGGCAGGCTCGCCCGAACGGATCACGGCGGCCAGGCGGGCGGCGGAGCGGGCGGGCGCGGTGGTGCTGCTGAAAGGCTCCGACACGGTGATCGCCGCGCCGGACGGGCGCTGCGCGGTCAATACCCATGGCTCGGCCTGGCTGGCGACGGCCGGGTCCGGCGACGTGCTGGCGGGGTTCATCGGCGGCTTGGTGGCGCAGGGCATGGAGAGTTTCGAGGCGGCCTGCGCCGGCGCCTGGATCCACGCCGAGGCGGGCGACCTGCATGGGCCGGGCCTGATCTCCGAAGACCTGCCGGGCCTGGCGCCGTCGGTGCTGCGCCGGCTCTACGACGAGCGCTAGACTCTTTCCGATTCAAGTGGAATCACTTGAACCGGATGAAAAGGGTCTATCTTCAAATGTTTAGAGCGCGTCGGACGGGTGAACCGGTATCCACTTCACCCTGACGCGCTCTAGGAGCTGTGGACAGTTACCGCAGCCATAGGACGATGGCAGCGAGCGTGACGACG
>CANJXI010000114.1 GCA_947478785.1 Caulobacteraceae bacterium | reverse complement strand
CTCCCGCCGAGCCTGTCGCGCCAGTGGCCGCCGCGCCGCCGCCCGCCCCCGTTGCGGCCGCGCCCGTGGCGCCCGTGGCTCCGGCCACCCCCGTCGCCCCGCGTCCGCCTGCGCCCGTGGCCGCCGCGCCGCGCCCCGCGGCGCCCGTCCAGCCCAACGGTCCGCAGACCCGTACCTACCAGCCCTCGCCCGACCGCCGGGACGACCGGGCCAGCACCACCACCTATCGCCCCGAGCGGGCGCCTGGCCGTTTCGAGGGCGCCTCGTTCAACCAGCGCGCCCCGCGCCGCGAGGACGAACGTCCCCTGCGCGACGACCGTGGGCCTCGTCCGGGCGGCGATGTCCGGCCGCAGGGCGACGAACGCGCCCGGCCCGACGCCGGCACGGTGCGCTATTCCGCGCTCGCCCCGCGTCCGACCGGTCCGGCCGGCCCGCGTCCTGGCGGCCCGCGCCCCGGCGCGCCGCGCATCGGCCCGGCCGCCCCGCCTGCCACCCCCGAGATCCAGCGCGCCACCCGCCAGGCGCCGCGCCCCGGCGGCGCGATCGTCGACCGTGACGACGACCGCCGCCGCGAGACCGCGCCGTCCAAGGCCATCAGCCGCGCCAAGGGCGCCCCGCAGCGCCGCGAAGGCCGCCTGACCATCCAGGCGGTGGCCGGTGACGACGAGGGAGCCGTCGACCGGATGCGCTCCCTGGCCTCGGTCCGCCGGGCCCGCGAACGCGAACGCGAGAAGCGCAAGGGCGGCGGGCAGGAACAGGTCCGCGCGCTGCGCGAGGTCGTCATCCCAGACGTGATCACCGTGGGCGAACTCGCCAACCGGATGGCCACCCGTGGCGCCGAGGTCATCAAGTTCCTGATGCGTCAGGGCGTGATGCTGAAGATCAACGACGTCATCGACAACGACACCGCCGAGCTGGTGGCCACCGAGTTCGGCCACACCGTGCGCCGGGTGTCGGAGGCCGACGTCGAAGAGGGCTTCATCGGGGCCGAGGACGTCGACGACCACCTGCTGCCTCGGCCGCCCGTGGTCACCGTCATGGGCCACGTGGACCACGGCAAGACCTCGCTGCTGGACGCCCTGCGCACCACCGACGTGGTGTCGGGCGAGCACGGCGGGATCACCCAGCACATCGGCGCCTACCAGGTGACCGTGGACGGCGGCCAGAAGGTCACCTTCCTCGACACGCCGGGCCACGCCGCCTTCTCCGCCATGCGGATGCGCGGGGCGAACATCACCGACATCGTGGTCCTGGTGGTCGCCGCCGACGACGGCGTGATGCCGCAGACCATCGAGGCCATCAACCACGCCCGCGCCGCCGGCGTGCCGATCATCGTGGCCATCAACAAGATGGACAAGGAGGGCGCCGATCCCACCCGGGTGATCAACGAGCTGCTGCAGCACGAGATCGTCGTGGAAAGCCTGGGCGGCGACACCCAGACGATCGAGGTCTCGGCGAAGACCAAGGCGGGCCTCGACAACCTGATCGAAGCGATCCTGCTGCAGGCCGAGGTGCTCGACCTGAAGGCCAACCCGGACCGGGTGTCCGACGGCGTGGTCATCGAGGCCAAGCTGGACCGCGGGCGGGGCGCCGTCTCCACCGTGCTGGTCAAGCGCGGCACGCTGAAGCGCGGCGACATCGTCGTGGCCGGCGACCACTGGGGCAAGGTCCGCGCCCTGCTCAACGAGCGCGAGGAGCAGGTCACCGAAGCCGGCCCCTCCGTGCCCGTGGAGATCCTGGGCCTCGACGGTACGCCGTCCCCCGGCGACCCCTTCGCGGTGGTCGAGAACGAGGCCCGGGCGCGCGAGCTCACCGCCTACCGCGTCCGCGTGAAGCGCGAGAAGGCCGGGGCTCCGGCCCAGGGCAATTCGCTGGCCGAGATGATGGCCAAGATCACCGACAAGAAGGTCTCGGAGCTGCCGCTGGTCATCAAGGCCGACGTACAGGGCTCGACGGAAGCCATCGTCGGCGCGCTCGACAAGATCGCCACCGACGAGGTCCGCGCGCGGATCATCCTCTCCGGCGCCGGCGCGATCAGCGAAAGCGACGTCATGCTGGCCAAGGGCGCGGGATCTGCGATCATCGGCTTCAACGTCCGGGCCTCGAAACAGGCGCGCGAACTGGCCGAGCGGGAAGGCGTGGAGATCCGCTACTACGCGATCATCTACGACCTGATCGACGACATCAAAGGCGTGCTCTCGGGCATGCTGGCCCCGATCCAGCGCGAAACCTTCTTGGGCAACGCCGAGGTCCTGCAGGCCTTCGACATCTCGAAGATCGGCCGCGTGGCCGGTTGCCGGGTCACCGAGGGCGTGGTCCGCAAGGGCGCGCGGGTGCGGATCATCCGCCAGGACATCGTGGTCCTGGAACTCGGCACCCTGCAGACGCTCAAGCGCTTCAAGGACGAGGTCAACGAGGTCCAGTCCGGCGTCGAGTGCGGCATGGCCTTCGCGGGCTTCCAGGACATCAAGGCCGGCGACACCATCGAGTGCTTCACCCTCGAGGAAGTCCGCCGCACGCTCTGATCGGCGGGCGAGTCTCGAAACGACAGGCCCCGGAGCGATCCGGGGCCTTTTCGTTTTTGAACCGTTGTTCGAAATCGACTTTCGCCGCGCGAGCCGCGTTATCGCCCGAAAGGGGGACTAGACGCGGAGGCTGGGCTGAGCGGAGATAGAGCATGCGCAAGATCATCATCGCCGCCGCCGCCCTGACGCTCGCCGCCTGCGCCTCGGTGCAGCGGCTGGACGCGGCCAACGATGTCCACGCCCTGCTGATCTCGATCCGCGACAACGACCAGGCGGCCTTCGACGCCCATGTGGACCGGGCCGCCCTGAAGGGCGAGCTGCAGGCCAAGCTCGGCGACCGGCTCGGCAAGGACAAGCGGCTGAAGGGGATCGCGGCCCTGCTGGGGCCGGCGGTCGTGGATTTCGCGGGCGACGCCCTGCTGCAGCCCAGGGTCTTCCGGACGGTCGCCGAGCAGTATGGCTACACCGAGGGCATGCAGATCCCCGGCGTGGTGGCCATCGCCAGCGTGCTCCGGCCGCTGCCGGACGGCCGCGTCTGCGCGGCGAAGAAGAAGGACGGGCCCTGCCAGCTCACCTTCACCAAGGAGGACGGCGCCTGGAAGCTGACCAGCTTCGACGGCGATCTTTCCAGCCTGACGATCAAGCTCTGACCCGCTAGGTTCGTCCCCTTGAGTGGGGGCGTCATGGGTTACGAAGCGGTTCTGTCCGAGTACGACGCGTTCGACTTCACCGACGGCCCCTGGACGCGGAAGGTCTACCGGCGGGGATCAGGCCCCGCGGTGATCATCATCCACGAGATCCCCGGCCTGCACCCCCTGGTCGTGGCCTTCGCCGACCGGGTGGCCCGGGCCGGCATGACGGTCTTCCTGCCCAGCCTGTTCGGCACGCCCGGAAAGCCGGTGAGCGCAGGCTATGCGGCGGCCTCGATGCTGAGCGCGCTCTGCATCCACCGCGAGTTCCACGTCTGGCGGGCCGGCTCGTCCAGCCCGATCGTCGAGTGGCTGAGGGCGCTGGCCCGCAAGGCGCATGCCGAGTGCGGCGGGCGGGGCGTCGGCGCGGTCGGCATGTGCTTCACCGGTGGCTATGCGCTGGCGATGATGACCGAGCCCGCCGTGGTGGCGCCGGTGCTCTCGCAGCCCTCCATGCCTATCGCCGCTGGGTCGAAGGCCCGCGCCGCCGGCCTCGACGTGACGCCCGCCGAGGTCGCCTGCGCCAAGGCCCGCTTCGCGGCCGAGGACCTCAGCATGATCGGCCTGCGCTTCAGGAGCGACGCCATGGTGCCCGACGCCCGCTGGGCGACATTGCGCCGCGAATTCGGCGAGCGCTTCGAGTCCATCGAACTCAACGACGAGGACGCGGCCCAGGGGGCGCACATCCCGCCGCACTCGGTGCTGACCCTGCACCTGAAGGCCGACGGCCCCAGCAAGGCGGCCGAGGCGCGGGTGATCGCGTTCTTCAAGCAGCGGACAGCGGGCGCGCCGCTCGGTTAAGAACAATCCCGCACCGAAATCGGAGACGATTCTGCCAATCAAGACAACGTAAGGTCGAGTATATCTTGAGTTCTATCTAAAGTTATCAAGTCGGGCGACGTGGCGCCAACATTCTTCGCAGAACCGCGATAATCTTTTCCCCTGGTGGGCGAGTCGGTTTGCGCTCCGATATCGGGATATGTAGAAAATTTGACGAGTTCACTACGACGTTTTTTCGGGGCGCCTGAGCATGAAGAACCTGTTGAAAGTCGCTGGGGCGGCCCTTGCCAGCGCGGCGGTCCTCGTCTGCGCGGCCCCGGCGAGCGCATCGGTCTTCTATGACCTGACCGTCGATCATTGCAGCGGCTCGGGCTGCGGCCTGACCAACTACGGGTCTATCGAGGTCTCGGGACAAGGCACCGGCACCCTCACCTTCGCCTTCGACTTGGCCGACAACGTCATCTTCAATCAGGCCGGCAACCGCAACAATCTGCATGACGCCATCTGGTTCAACCTGGACGACGCCTCGACCACGGTCGCCGGCCTTCCCCTGCCGTTCTCCGCCAATGCCCTTCAGAACGCCGGCTCGCACAGTCCGAACGGCGCTTCCTTCGGCACGTTCGACTATCTGATCAGCGCTTTCGGCGGCAATGGCGTCGACCGGAACGGCCAGCCCACGACGGCGGCCGGCGGCATGAACACCCTGACCTTCACGGTCACCGGCGCTAGCCCCGTGCTGGTTGGTGAGCCCTTCGCGCCGCGCCCGCTCTATTTCGTGGTCGATGTTGCGGCCTTCGGCGCCAACAACACCGTGCTTACGGGAAATATCGGTGCTGTGCTGCGCGAGTCGCAGACCGCCGTGCCCGAGCCCGCCACCTGGTCCTTGATGATCCTGGGCTTCGGTGGCGTGGGCGCGCTTCTGCGCAAGCGCCGGACCCAGGTCCGCCCAATCCTCGCCTAAGGCATCCACCGCGGCGGACAAAGAAGCCTCGGCTCGCGCCGGGGCTTCTTTGTATTTGGGCCCGCAGATCGTGAAGGCCCCGAACTGGACTCCGCGCCGGCTTACCCCTAGAAGCCCGCCCTTCCCTGCGTCGGTGCGTCCGATCCGCGCCCCAGGCTGAGCGAGACCTGCCATGAAACGCCCCGTCCAGTCCTCCATGCGCCCCTCATCCGGGCGTCAGGCGCCGCGCGGCCCGTCCCAGCGCCAGCTGCGGGCCGGCGAGCTGATGCGCCACGCCCTGGTGGAGATCCTGCGCGAGGAGACCATCAACGATCCCGTCCTGGCCGGGGTCTCGGTCACGCTCACCGAGGTCAGGATGAGCCCGGACCTGCGCCACGCCACCGCCTTCGTCGAGCCGCTGGGCGGCGGGGAGACGGCGCTCGAGGTGGTCAAGGCGCTGAACCGCCACCACAAGTACCTGCGCGGGCGACTGGGCCACGCCATCGACATGAAGTTCACGCCGGCGCTCAAGTTCCTGCACGACGAGAGCTTCGACGAGGCCGCCCGGATGACGCGGCTCTTCCAGGACCCGCGCGTGGCCCGCGACCTCGGGCCCGGCGATCCGGACGAGCACGACTGATGGGCCGCCGCCGCAAGGGCGATCCCGTCTCCGGCTGGGTCTGTTTCGACAAGCCCTACGACATGACTTCCACCCAGGCGGTCGGCCGGCTGCGGCGTATCTTCAACGCCCAGAAGGCGGGGCACGCCGGCACGCTGGACCCGCTGGCCACGGGCATCCTGCCGATCGCGCTGGGCGAGGCGACCAAGACGGTGGCGTTCATGATGGACGCCGACAAGGCCTACCGCTTCACCATCGCCTGGGGCCGGACGACGGCCACCCATGACCGCGAGGGCGAGACGATCGCCGAGTCCGACGCGCGGCCGAGCGTGGCGGCGGTCGAGGCCCTGCTGCCGCGCTTCGTGGGCGAGATCAGCCAGGTCCCGCCGGCCTTTTCGGCGATCAAGGTCGATGGCGAACGGTCCTACGACCTGGCCCGCGCCGGCCTGGCGGTGGAGCTCGCCGCGCGCACGGTGACCATCCATTCGGCCCGCGTCGCCGAGGCGCCCGACGCCGACCACGTGACGCTGGAGATCGAATGCGGCAAGGGCACCTATGTGCGCGCCATCGCCCGCGACCTGGCCGAAATGCTGGGCGCGTGCGGCCATGTCAGCGACCTTCGCCGCACCCGCGTGGGCGGCTTTACCGAGCAATCGGCGGTGACGCTGGAAATGCTTGAGGATTTAGGGCATAAGGCCCGCCAGTCGGAGCTATTGCTTCCGGTCGAGACCGCCCTGGACGACATCCCGGAGCTGGCCGTGACCGACGAAGACGCTTTCCGGCTGAAGCAGGGACGGTCGATCGTTCTCGTTCCCCGACAGGTGGAAGCGCTCAAGGCCAGGCTCAAGCCCGGCTCGCGAACGGTTTCAGCGATGACGGGCGGGACGGTGATCGCGCTCTGCGAGATGCGCGCGGGCCGGCTCGAGCCCTCGCGGGTCTTCAATCTTTGAGAGCGGAGACAACCCGATGTCGATCACGGCCGAACGTAAAGCCGAAGTCATCAAGACCCATGCCCGCGGCGAAGCGGACACGGGCAGCGCCGAAGTCCAGGTGGCGATCATGTCCGAACGGATCGCCAACCTGACCGAGCACTTCAAGACCCACAAGAAGGACAACCACTCGCGCCGCGGCCTGCTCAAGCTGGTCTCGGCCCGCCGGTCCCTTCTGGACCACCTGAAGGCCTCCGACGTCGCCCGTTACCAGCAGATCATCGAGAAGCTGGGTCTTCGCCGCTAGGACCGGCTCCGGAACGCTTCCCAGGGCCTGGCCCTGGCGAAGTCCGTTCCGGGCCACGCTTTCCGCCGCTCCCCCGTAAACAGGCCGGGGGACGCCAATGCGGCGGCCGCGGCCCCTTGTCGGGGCCGCCGCTACACGCCGAGGGCTCCAACGAAGTCCTCATCCGCCTGTTCATCTGGAGAGGATTTCGGAAGACCGATCCCTGTCCGCCCCCGCCGGGAATACGCCCGCCGGGATAGAAAGAAGAAAAATGTTCGACATCAAACGCAAGACCATCGAGTGGGGCGGCAAGACGCTCACCCTCGAAACCGGCCGCATGGCCCGTCAGGCTGACGGCGCGGTGCTGGCCACCTACGGCGAGACCATGGTGCTGGCCACCGCCGTCTTCGCCAAGAGCGCGAAGCCCGGCCAGGACTTCTTCCCGCTCACCGTGAACTACCAGGAGAAGTTCTACGCCGCGGGCAAGATCCCGGGCTCCTTCCCCCGCCGCGAGGGCGCGCCCTCCCAGAAGGAAACCCTGACCAGCCGCCTGATCGACCGTCCGATCCGCCCGCTGTTCGTCAAGGGCTTCAAGAACGAAGTGCAGGTCGTCTGCACCGTGATGGCCCACGACCTGGAGAACGATCCCGACATCGTGGCCCTGGTCGCGGCGTCCGCCGCCCTGGTGATCTCCGGCGCGCCCTTCATGGGCCCGATCGCCGGCGCCCGCGTCGGCTTCGTGGATGGGGAATACATCCTCAACCCGACCACCGACCAGATGAAGGAAAGCCGGATGGACCTGGTGGTCGCCGGCACCGACGACGCGGTCATGATGGTCGAGTCCGAGATCCAGGAGATGACCGAGGACGAAGTGCTGAAGGGGGTGATGTTCGCCCACGCCGGCATGCAGCCCGTGATCAACGCGATCATCGAACTGGCCGAACACTCCGCCAAGGAGCCCTTCGACTTCCGTCCGGAAGACACCGACGCCATCAAGGCCGAGATGAAGAAGGCCATTGGCAAGGATCTGGCAGCGGCCTTCAAGATCCCCGCCAAGCTGGAACGCCAGGACGCGGTCGCCGCGGCCAAGGCCAAGGCGACGGAAACCTTCGGCAAGTCCGACCAGAACCCGGCCGGCATCAGCCCCGACAAGCTGGGCGCGGTGTTCAAGGAGCTTGAGGCCGACGTCGTCCGCCGCAACATCCTCGACACCGGCATCCGCATCGACGGCCGCAAGGTCGACCAGGTCCGCCAGATCGTCTCGGAAGTGGGCGTGCTCACCCGGGCCCACGGCTCGGCCCTGTTCACCCGCGGCGAGACCCAGGCCCTGGTGGTCTGCACGCTCGGCACCGGGGACGACGAGCAGCTGATGGATGCCCTGGACGGCAAGTACTACGAGAAGTTCATGCTGCACTACAATTTCCCCCCCTTCTCGGTGGGTGAAACGGGCCGCATGGGCGCGCCGGGCCGGCGCGAAGTCGGCCACGGCAAGCTGGCGTGGCGGGCGATCCGCCCGATGCTGCCAGCCGTGGAGGACTTCCCCTACACGATCCGCCTGGTCTCCGAGATCTTCGAGTCCAACGGCTCGTCCTCGATGGCCTCGGTCTGCGGCTCCTCGCTGGCCCTGATGGATGCGGGCGTGCCCCTGAAGAAGCCGGTCTCCGGCATCGCCATGGGCCTGATCCTGGAATCGGACGGTTTCGCCGTTCTCTCCGACATCCTGGGTGACGAAGATCACCTCGGCGACATGGACTTCAAGG
>CANJXI010000113.1 GCA_947478785.1 Caulobacteraceae bacterium | reverse complement strand
CGATCGTGTAGTTCCAGTTCTCCACCGTCTGTTCCCAGACGTACTTGTCCTGGCCGGGCACCGAGGCGTTGTTCAGCAGGATGTCCACCTGGCCGTGGGCGTCCATGGCGCGCTCCACCAGGGCGCGGACGTCGTCCTCGTTGGTGACGTCGGCGCGCATGGCCATGGCGCCTGGACCGATGTCCTTGGCCACCTGCAGGACCAGCTCTTCCTTGCGCGCGCAGAGCACCACCTTGGCCCCCTGATCGACGAACATCTTGGCCATCACCGGGCCGGTGCCGGTGCTGGCGCCGGTGATGATCGCGATCTTGCCGGCGAGCCGGCCTGACGAATTGCCCATGTTTCCTGTCCCTGCTTCGTTGACTCAACGCGGTGCGCGCTTCGCCTCGACATCCTGCAGATGCCGCCAAATGCGCCGATCAATCACACGCGCCGGCTCACTCGCCGACGCCTCCACGTGCGTGTGGAGCTCGACGAGTAACGACCGCAAGCGTCCGTTCTCCCGGTCGAGTTCGCTGATCCTATAGCCCGGGTCGCTGGATTGCGCCGCGTCGGCCAGTCGCTCAGCCAATCCGTTGTCCGCGACCGCCCCCGCAGACTCGGCGAAGAGCGTGCGCATCCGCTGGTTCTCGTCGATGCGCAAGGCCGCGGCGCTGTCCCAGGCATCCGCCACCATCGACACCTGGTTCGCGGCCATCCGCAGGACATCCTCGATAAAGGGGTCCTGGATCGCGGGCGCCACCTGCTCGCGCAGCGCCGCGACGGCAGCATGCAGGATTGTATCCTGGGAGAGTTTCACCGTCCCGCTCCACGTTCGATCATGCGGGTCAGCACCGCGTTGCGATGGACGCGCCCGGCGAGGACGGCGGCGCCCAGCACGATCATCTCGCCGCTTCGCCCTTCCGCGATGCTGGCCTCGGCTGTCGTCCAGATTCCGCAGCCTTTGACCGGCGCGAACAGCCGCCACCAATCGAGGGCTTCGCGGTCGACCGTCATCTCGCTCGCCTCCTCCCAGATGGCCAGGCTCTCCGCCTCGGGAAGATGCCGGGCCATGGACCACAGGGGATCGAGCGCCCAGGCGATGTCTTCCAGCGGATCGCTGATGTGGCACATCTCCCAGTCGAGGATCGCGCTGATCCGGCCGTCCGGCATGAACAGGAAGTTCCCCGACCGATAGTCGCCGTGAGTGATCGCGGGCTTGCGGGGCTCGGGCGGCGGATTGGCGCGCATCCATCGGATCGCGCCGCGCACGATAGGTTCGACATAGAGCTCGCCCTCGTCGAGGATCGCTTCCCAGTGGTCCAGTTCGCGCGCCCAGAACCTGCCTGTCGCCGCGCCGTTGCGCAGGTGATCCAGGCCGATCGCGCGGTGATCGATGGCGGCGAGCGTGCCCAGGTGACGCCAGAACTGGCGCGCGATCTCGGCGTCTATCCCCGGATAAGGGTCCGCGTCCGAAAACGACCCCGGCTTGCCCGGGCACAGATCCATGATGAAGAACGACCGATCCAGCCACTGCGGATCGAGCTCGAGGAAATGCGCGTGCGGAACCGGGACGCCCCGCCCCGCCAGGGCGGCATAGACATTGAATTCGAGATCCTGCTGGACCACCACGGTGCCAGCGACCGGCGCCCGGCGCAGGATCAGCGCCCGCTCGACGGTCTCCACGCCTTCGCGCCAAACGGCCCGAAACCGGAAAGTCTCCTGGCTGCTGCCGCCCGCGATGCGCGCGAGGTCATGGACGGCCACGTCGCGCGCCTGCGGCATGCGGTGCGACAGGTAGCGCGCGATCCGATCTTCCATATGTCTAGCGAACCGCTGAGAACGCCGTCGGGGTCAGCAATGAGCTGGCCACCTTCACCAGGATCGGCCCGTCTTTCTCGCTCTCGCCGCGGGCGGCGATCCACTCCGGATCGGCCATGAACGCCGACCACTTCAGCTCTCGCTCGGCCAGGCTCTCCCAGGCCAGAAGATAGGTCAGGTCGTTGCTGTTCGGCCCGACCAACGTCGTCCAGAACCCCGCCTGGCGGATGCCATGCTTCGCCCAGATCCGCAGGGTGTGGTCGTTGAAGCGGGCCAGGATGTTGGGCAGGCGTCCCGGCAGGGCCGTGTAGACACGCAGCTCATGAATCATGTGGCAACTCCCCGCCCCAAAACCTTTGGCAGCTTGATAGTGCGCTCTGGTGAAGCCGCCAAACCTTCAATAGCATGGCTTGGCGCGGTGCTGCGGACAGCCTGCGCCCATGAACAGTCAGGGAGGCAGGCGTTGCGAAATCCAGTCCCGGCCCGGCGGGTCAATTCATGAGTGGGCGGCCGCTTCCGATACCCGACGAGCAGTCGCAACCCTTCTGGACCGCCAGCGCCAAGCACGTCCTCACCCTGCCCCGTTGCTCGAACTGTCAGAAGTTCTCCTTCCCGCCGGATATTGTCTGCCCGCAATGCCACACGCTGGAACCGGCGTTCGAATTCCAACCTGTCGCCTCCGGCGGCAAGGTCAGGACCTGGACGGTCATTCGCCAATCCTTCCTCTCCGGCTTCGAAACACCGTTCGTGCTGGTCGATGTGGAACTCGACGCACAGGCGGGCCTGCGCATGATCGGCCAGCTGCTGGATGGTCCGAGCGCACCGCTCAAGGTCGGTGACCGGGTCGAGGTCGCCTTCGAGGATCTGGCTCCCGGGACATCCGTGCCCGGCTTCAAGTTGGTGAAAAGCTCATGAGTGGCCAGTTTCGCGCCCGTAACCAGGTCGCCATCGTCGGCTACGCCCAGAGTCAGGTGGTCCGCCGCTCTGACGAACTCCTCGGCATCACGGCGATCAAGACCGCCCTGGACGCCATCAAGGACGCCGGCCTGACGCCCGGCCAGATCGACGGCTTCCTGTCGTCATCCCTGCTCCCAACGTCTGGCGACCACCGGTCGCGGGATGGCTACAGCGTGGTCTCCTCCGACTGGCTGGCCCCTCGGCTGGGCGCGTCCCCCCGCTACATAGCCGGCTTCCAGGGCAAGGGGCAGATCACCGGTTCGTTCGAGGCGGCCACCAACGCCCTGGCCGCCGGCGCGGCCGATTACGTCCTGCTGCACCGCGCGCTCTACAACCCGCCCGGCAAGTACAACAACAACCCGATGACCTCCGCGGGCGGCGACGCGCAATGGGTGGCTCCGCAAGGTTTCTTCGGCGCCCTTCCCGCCATATCGATGGCCTACAACGAATATATGCAGCGCTATGGCGCGAGCCGGGAGGCCATGGCCCACCTGGTGGTCGAGGCCCGCAAGAACGGGGCGCGGCAACCCTGGTCCTATTGGGCGGGCAAGCCGATCACGGTCGCGGACTATATGGCCGGCGAGTTGATCAACGATCCAATGTCCAAGCTGGATTGCGACATACCCGTGCAGGCCGTGGGGGCCTATGTCCTGACGACCGCCGACCGCGCCAAGGACCTGCCGAACAAGCCCGTCTACATCTCTGGCTATGCGAACGCCTATCCCGAGCACAGCCTGTCGCTGCACTGGACGCTCGACGAGATGATGCGGGCGGGGGCGGACATCGGGAAGCGCCTTTGGGAGAGCACGGGCTTCAGCCCCGCCGACATCGACGCCCCGCAATTCTATGACGGCTTCTCACCGTTCATCTACTTCTGGCTGGAATCCCTGGGCTTCTGCCCGGTCGGTGAGGCGCACCGGTTCGTCCTCGACGGCGGGATCAACAGCGACGACCCAAAGAGCTTCGCGGTCCTCTCGGGCGGCGGGGCGATCGGCAACGGCCGCCTGCATGGGCTTCCCCAATTGCTGGAGTGCTACCTCCAGCTCTCGGGCCGGGCGGCGGAGCGGCAGCGCAAGGCCAGCGTCGGCCTGATGACCTATTCGGCTCCGCACTTCGGCGGCGGCGGCGTGGTCTTCACCAACGACCCTTCGTGAGGTGACGCCGCGGCGCGCGGCGCCGCGCCGTCATCTCAGGCCGCGGCCTGCCTGAGAGCAGCTTCCTCGGTCGTCATCCCGAGGAGAGGGCCGGGATTTATCGACATGGACCACAAGGTTCGCACGTGGCGTCCGGGTGTGCCGCTGGCCCCGTGCAGGAACCGCCAGTTGTCCCAGAGGACCGCGTCGCCGGTACGGTACTGGTGCCAGTACTGGAACTGCGGCTGGGTGATGTGCGCCTCAAGCCGGGCCAGCAGCGCCTCGCCGGCGGGTCCCGACAGCTCCAGGAATCCCGCGGCCCAGAGCGGTGGACAGTTCAGCACCTTCACGCCTGTCACCGGGTGCGGATAGACCACCGGATAGACCACGTCGGCGAACTTGTTGGCATGCAGTTCCGCATCGTCATTTCGCCGAAGGTCCCGATCGACGCCCTGGTATGGGACCGAATGGGCCCAGCTCTGGATGACGTGCAGGCCCTCGACCTGCTCGCGCAGGTCCTGCGGCAGGCCATTGTAGGTGAGTTGCCCATCGATGAAGCCGGTCATGCCGCCCTCAGGCGGAGCCTGCACGGCGTAGAGGATCTTACCCCGGTTGGGCTGCACCAGATATCCCTGGTCGCTGTGCCACTCGATCTTGCCCATGATCCTGTCAGGGTCGTCGGGCATCATGTCGCCGTCGGCGCCCCGGGTGCTGAGAACGGAAATGCCCAGCGCCTCGGGATCCGGCGCGACCGTCGGCTTATTGAGCATGGCGCCGCCGAACGGCCCGCCTGCCTCGACCAACTGCCGCTTGGTCAGCTTCTGATCCCGGAACACCACCAGGCCGTGCTCGTCCAGGAGCGCCATGAGGACCCGATCCTCCCCGGTCGACCGCGCGGCGGACAGATCCACGCCCTCTACGGACACGCCACCCAGCTCTGAAAGCTTTTCAACCTTCATCTCGCTACTCCTTCGTCAGGCGGCGTTCTGTTTCAGCGCCGCGGCCTGCTCGGTCGTCAACCCCAGGATCGGCCCCGCCACGATCGCCATCGACCACAGCGTCCGGGCATATCGTCCCGGCGTGCCGCCGGCCGAATGCAGGAACCGCCAGTTGTCCCACATCACCGCGTCGCCGGGGCTGTACTTGTGCCAGTACTGGAACTTGGGTTGGACGATATGCGCCATGATGCGGGCGTGCAGCGCCTCGGCGGCGGAGCCGGACATCTCCAGGATCCCGGCGGCCCAGAGTGGCGGATAGTTCAGCACGTTCGCGCCCGTCACCGGGTGCGGATAGACGATCGGATAGACCACGTCCTCGAACCGGTCGCGGGCCAGCTCCACTGCGCCGTTACGCCGATATTGCTGACCACCGTCATCCTCCCGACGCGAATGCCTCCAGCTTTGGATGACGTGCAGACCTTCGATCTGTTCGCGCAGGTCTGGCGGAAGCGTGGCGTAGGTCGTCTGCCCGTCGATGAAGCCCGTCTGGCCACCCTCCTCCGGTATCTGAACGGCGTAGAGGATCTTTCCGCGATTGGGCTGGACCAGATAGCCCTGGTCCGTATGCCAGTCCGCCTGCCCCACCAGCTTGTCCGGATCATCGGGCATGACGTCGCCGTCGACGCCCCGCGTGCTGACGACCGAGATGCCAACGGCCTCCGGGTCGGGCGCCACCGTCACCTTGTTCAGCATGGCGCCTCCGAATGGCGCGCCGGCCTCCACGAGCTGGCGCTTGGTCAGATTCTGGTTCCGGAAGACCACCAGGCCGTGTTCGTCCAGCAGTCCCTTCAGCGCCCGGCTCTCCTCGGGCGTCTTCGGGATGGCCAGGTCCACGCCCTCGACGGAGACGCCGCCCAGGTCTGAAAGCCTCTGAACCTTCATGTCCAACTTCCCAATGAGTTGCGTCGCTCGCGCATCGCCTTTCAGCCAAGCACAATCCGGTCCGCGACCATAGTGCTCCGGCGACCGCCGGCCGATCCGATCGTCCGCAATGCGGGTTGGCAAAATCGGCCATTGCATGCCAAAAACCGGCAACCGCCGTCCCGTAACAACGAGACGATCGAGCGGTGTCTGGGACCAGGAGACCTCCGGAAATGCACGTCGGCAACGCCTTTATCTTCCAGAATCCGGACGGCAACGAGGGTGGCCAGGCGCTCGACGCGGGTGTCTACGACACGGAATACAGGCTGGCCGATCGCGTCGAGGCTTTGGGCTTCGACTCGCTGTGGGGCGTCGAGCACCACTTCAACGGCTACGCCATGTGCCCGGACCCGCTGAAGTTCCTGACCTATTTCGCCGGCCGTACCTCCCGCGTGAAGCTGGGCAGCATGGTGGTCGTTTCCCCCTGGCACGACCCGATCCGGGTGGCGGAGGATTCCTCGGCCCTCGACATCGTCTCCGGCGGCCGTAACATCCTGGGGATCGGCCGCGGCGTCTCCAAGCTGGAGTTCGACGGCTTCCGGCTCAACATGGCCGACAGCCGCCAACTCCTGATCGAGAACACCGAGGCCACTCTGATGGGCCTGGAGAAGGGCTACATCGAATACGAGGGGGAGGTTGTGCACCAGCCCAAGGTGCTGATCCGCCCGGGTCCTATCCGCTCGTTCAAGAACCGCCTCTACATGTCAGCCCAGTCGCCGGAGAGCTTCCCGATCATGGCCCGGCTGGGCGCGGGCCTGCTGTTCATCCCGGGCAACCGGCCCTTCGACGTGCTGGCCGGGGAACTGGTGGAATATCGGCGCCTCTTCCGCGAGACCCACAAGCGCGAAGCGCCGCCGCCGATATTCGTCGGCTGGACCTTCGTCGATGAGGATCCCGTCCGCGCCCGCGATTTTGGGCAGGAGAAGATCTTCCAGTACTCCAACAGCGCCTTCAACCACTACAACACCACCGGCGAGCACATGAAGGGCCTGAAGGGCTACGAGAGCTACGCCAAGTCGGCCGAAGTCATGAAAGCCTCCGGGATCAGCCGGGACGAGCTGGCCAAGAAGTGGACCCAAAACCACATCTTCGGCACGCCCGACCAGTGCGTCGAGAAGATCATCGAGACCCAAAAACTATTGGGGGCCGCGGCCTTCCTCGGGGTGTTCAACTACTCCGGGATCGGAGAGGCCGAGGCCAGCCGCAATCAGGCCCTGTTCGCCGAGAAGGTGCTGCCGCGGATCAAGGCTCACGAACCCAGCCTCGACATCGGCGTCGAAGAACTCAGCGCCGCCGCCGAATAGCTGTCGGCGCCATTGGAGCGAGGCCTCCGGCATGCAAACCCGGGGCTGCATCCCTGTGGCTGTTCCAACATTGAAATCGTCATCCGGTGGCCTTGATGTATCCATTGAGGCCTGGGGTGAGGATCGCGTTCGCGGAGTCAGGACTTAGGGCGGACATTCGACCATTGGATGCCGCGACGGATTCCGGAACAGGCCACCCCCAACAAGCCTGGGGAGGTCATGGCATGTCATCCAGCTTTGCGCGAGCCGTCGCGAGCGGTCTGACTTCGATCCTGTTGCTCATGGGGCTATCCGGCCCCGCGCATTCCGCCGTGCCGGCTCTCCCGGTCCTGACGCCCGTCGCCGGCGCTTCGCAGCCTTATGGCTCCAACGACGCCGGCGTCGCCGACCTGGCGAAGGACGGCTACGTCCAGGAGGAATTCTTCATCTCTGGAAAGGTCGGCGCAGGGCTTCCCTACACCACCCGCCTGCTCGTCCGTCGCCCCGCCGACCCGAAGAAATTCAGCGGCATCGTGATCGCCGAGTCCATCCGCTCCACGGCCATTCGCACCATGTGGATGGAGCGCAAGTACCTGATGGCGCATGGGCACGCCTATGTAGAGATCGGCTCCAACCTCTCGATCAACACCCTGGTGAAGCCGTCCGATCCCGCGCGCTACGCGCCGCTCAACGTGCCCAACCCCAAGCCAGGCTCGCTGGTGTTCGGCCACGTCCAGGAAATCACCGCCCAGGCCGGTCTGCTTCTGAGATCCAATCTGCCTGACGGGCCGCTCCCAGGGTTCAAGGTTCGGCATGTCATCCTGGGCGGCTGCTCGGAACAAGGCATGTTCGTGCGCCTGTACATGCGCGACTCCCACCGCCTCTACCGAACCGCCGATGACCACTCGATCTTCGACGGATATTTCCCGGCCTGCGTGGGTGACTGGCCCCCCGTCGTCGCCACCCAGGACGGCAAGTCGCTGCCCAACTTCACCCAGCCGCCGGTCGAGGTTCCTGTAATCCTGCTGGCGACCTCGGAACCCGAGGGCTTCCCGCAGGATGGGCGGCTCTATCGGCGCCCGGATAGCGACGCGCCTGGCGACAAGTTCCGCCTCTACGAAGTGGCGGCCATGCCCCACGGGCTGGATATGCGCGAATTCAGGCGGGCGCCGAAAACCCTGGACTGCAACGGTCCGAAGCAATGGACCAATTTCCCAAGCGCGGCTCCGTCCAACAACGCGCTCGACAAGCTGATCCGGTGGGTCGACCAGGGAACGCCGCCGCCCCGTGGGGCGCGCCTGGAGGTCGAAAGCCCCAAGGGGCCGCTGGTCCGGGACAAGTTCGGCAATCCGAAGGGCGGCGTGCGCACGATCGCCCTCGACGTGCCCACCGCCGAATACCGCCTCTGCTACGTCGGCGTCGCCGACAATATCAATCCGGTCGGCATCGACTTCGGCAAGAGCTACATGATCCCGTTCACGCCCGAGCGGCTCAAGGAACTCTATCCAACCCCTCAAGCCTATCT
>CANJXI010000112.1 GCA_947478785.1 Caulobacteraceae bacterium | reverse complement strand
TCCAGGCTGCGGGCGACGCGGTCGGCGCCGCGCTTGGTGCGGGTGAAGACGATGACGCGCTTGAAGTTCTCTTCGTCGAAGAGTTCGGCCAGCAGGGCGCGCTTGCGGGCCTGTTCGACGAACAGGACGCGTTGGTTGACCTTCTCGACGGTGGTCGCCTGCGGGGTCACCGAGACCTTCAGCGGATCGTTGAGCAGCTCGGAGGCGAGCTTGCCGATCTCGGTGGGCATGGTGGCCGAGAAGAACAGGTTCTGGCGGGACTTCGGCATCTGGGCGACGATCCGGCGGATCGGCAGCACGAAGCCCAGGTCGAGCATCTGGTCGGCTTCGTCGAGCACCAGGATCTCGACACCCTGCAGGGTGATGGTCTTCTCCTGCAGATGGTCGAGCAGGCGGCCGGGGGTGGCGACGAGCACGTCGACGCCATTGGCCATGGCCTTGTGTTGGGCGCCGTACTTCACGCCGCCGAACACCACGGCGACCGAGACGCCCTGGTGCTTGCCATAGGTGCGGAAGCTCTCGCCGATCTGGCTGGCGAGCTCGCGGGTGGGGGAGAGCACCAGGACGCGGCAGCCCTTGCGCAGCGGCTGCTTCCGCTCGGCGGCCAGGCGCTGGAGGATGGGAAGGGCGAAGGCGGCGGTCTTGCCTGTGCCGGTCTGGGCGATGCCCTGCAGGTCGCGGCCGGCGAGGACGCCCGGGATCGCCTGCGCCTGGATCGGCGTGGGCGTGGTGTAGCCTTCGTCGGCCAGCGCCTTGAGCAGGGGCTTGGAGAGGCCGAGGTCGGTGAATTGGGTCAAAGCGTAACTTTCACATATGCGCCGAACGCGCCGGCTCGATCGCATCGAGGGCGCGGGGTCGCGGGTCTGTTGGGAAGCGCCCCGCGTGATGGGCGATCTATGGGCTTACGGCGCTCGACAGGCTGGGTTTCGAAGCGAAACCCCACGCGGCTGGAGCGCCGATAGCGCCCGACGGTTCGTGGACGCGCCCCGCACATCGGCTTTCGCACGTGCGAAGTCAACCCATGCAGGGGTTTGGAGCGTGGCTGTTGCCTTTAAGCCGCAGGCCGGGAATGAAGCGGGGATGAGCGAGAACTCCCCCAACCTGCCCCTGGTGCTGGTGGCCGCGGCTGCCCTGGTAGACGTGGACGGCCGCGTGCTGATCTGCCAGCGGCCCGAGGGCAAACAGCTGGCCGGTCTCTGGGAATTTCCCGGCGGCAAGGTGGAGCCCGGCGAGACGCCCGAGGCCTGCGTGATCCGCGAACTGGAGGAGGAACTGGGGATCGTGGTCACCCACGCCTGCCTGGCGCCCTTCGTCTTCGCCAGCCACACCTACGAAAGCTTCCACCTCTTGATGCCGCTCTACCTGGTGCGGCGCTGGGAGGGGATGCTGACGGCGCGCGAGCACAAGGCGCTGGCATGGGTGAAGCCTAGCAAGCTCACCGACTATCCGATGCCGCCGGCCGACGCGCCGCTGGTGGCGTGGCTGCGCGACCTGCTCTGAGGCCCCGCGCACGGATCAGGGCTTGGGCGGGGCGTCCTTCGCCGGTTTTTCGCCAAAGGCTTCCTTGACCTCGTCCTCGGTGATGCGAGCGGCGGGGTTGCCCTTCTGGTTGAGGTTCTGCTCCTCGGTGCCGTCGCCCATCATGCCGGGATGGGAATTCTCGTCGGTGTTGGGGGTGTCTTGGCCCATGGGATAGGTTCCTCTTCTCTCCCAGGGCAAACCGTCCCCGACGGCCGAGGTTCCGCCAGGCGGGAAAGTCAGTCCAGCGCGGCCCGCCGGATGACTCGGGCCGGGCGGGTCGCGTCCACCACGCACTGGCCGGGATCGATCATGGCGTGCTGGCCCAGGCAGAAGATGTCCTCGTAGTGCGGCCGCGCGCTGGCCAGGCACTGGTAGAGGTTGAGCTTGGCCATGCGCAGGCACATCCCGCTCTTCGGTTCGCTCATCAGGGCGCGGCCCCTGGCGCCTTCGCCCAGCACCGACAGCGCCGCCAACGCGACGCCGCGCGCCACCACGGGGCTCGCCGCCCCGGCCCGGCGCTCACCCTGGGAGAGCGAGGCGGAGAGGCGACCCACGTCCTCCCGGGCCGGCTGATAGCCCTGGGCGGAGATGCGCTTCACGCGGCTCAGGCGGCCCGCGGGATCGGAGACCGGGGCCTTGGACCAGGCTTGGTGCTGGACGGAATAGGCGGCTTTCCTGACCTTCTGACCCTCGTCGGCCAGCGCGCCGCCCTGGGCGTAGAGCGCGCCGGCGGCGCGGGCGCCCGCTGCCTCGCCGCCGGGCAGGTCGAGGGCGGCCTCCGGATCGGCGGCCAGCCTGCGGGCGAGCTCGGCGTGATCGCGCCCGGCCTGCAACCCGGCCACGAAGCGCGGTTCCTGCAGGGCGGCCAGCGCCGCGTAGGCGATCATCCCGGCCTCCAGTTCCTTGGGCTCGTGGGCAGCCCCGGTCTGCAGGGCCTGGGCGACCTCGCCGGGTCCCGAGAACGCCGCGTCGATGCCCCGGGCGCGGCGCATGAAGCTTTCGAAAGCACTGGCCTGGACGGCGAGCGCGTGATCGGCCGCCGCATCCTGGCGACTAGGCGCCTGGGCCACGCGGGACGGCGGGGACGGCATGCTGCTGGCGCAGGCCGCGAGCGCGGCGGTCGCGGCGACGGCGCCGAGCGCCCTGATGATCCTGGACTTCACAACCGACTCCCTCGTCCGGAGCCCCCCGAGACGCCACCTTGCCGCAAGGGCTGGGGAGCGCCGCCGCGTCCAGTTGTCGCGACTTATGGTTGCCGAGATGTGAAGGCGTCAGACGGGCGCCCAACCTGTGAGGGTGATGATCTCGAAGGTGGCGGGGATGCGTCCATCCGTGTCGCCGAACCGCTCGGCGTAGATCTGCGCGGCGCGGGCCAGCAGGGTGCGGGTGAGGCCGCGCGGGTGGCGGTCGACCAGCACGCTGGTCTCGCCCATCTGGCGCAGGTCGGCGAGCAGCTGCAGCGGATGGGCGTAGGTGACGGTGACCTTGTCGATGTCGGCCACCGGCTGGACGAAGCCGGCGCGCTGCAGGAGGCCAGCGGCGTCCTGGATGTCGGCGAAGGGCGAGACGCGGCTGCCGGCGCCGCCCAGGATCTCGCTTTCGGCGGCCACCAGCGACTGGCGAAGCTCGGTCAGAGTCGCGCCGCCCAGGAAGGCCGCGATGAACAGGCCGTCGGGCTTCAGCGCCTGGCGGGCCTGGATCAGGGCGCCGACCACGTCGTTGGTCCAGTGCAGGCCGAGCGTCGAGACCACGAGGTCGAGGCTTGCGGGAGCGAAGGGCAGCCGCTCCTCGTCCAGCGCCACGCGGGGTCCGGTTCGCCCGGCCAGCATGCCCGGCGACAGGTCAGTCTCGATCAGCAGGCCCACGCGGGCGGCGGCGTCGCTGTCCGCCAGGGCCCGGGCGAAAGCGCCGCGCCGCGCGGAGAGGTCGACGGCCAGGGGGAAATCCCGCAGGATCGGCTCCAGGCGCTCGGCGATATCGACGGCCGCGCGGCGCTGCAGGAAGTCGGCCTGGCCATAACCGCCCGCGGCGCGGTCCAGGCGCCGGCGATGCAGGGCGCGGTCGAAGAGGCGGGGTGGGCCCGCTGAGGGGGAAGGCGGCATGAGCGCGGAAGATGGCCTCTTTCCCGGCCGGTTGAAACCGGGTCCCCGGATGCGGTCGCTGTGGCGCGGCGCGCTGGACCTGGTCTTTCCGCCCCAGGCCCTGGATGGCGGAGCGTCCGCGCAGGGCGGCGGCCTGTCGGCGGCGACCTGGAGCCGCATCCATTTCCTGGAGGCGCCGGTGTGCGACGGCTGCGGCGTGCCGTTCGAATATGACATCGGCGCGCGGTGCGGGGCGTGCCTGGCCAGGCCCCGGGCGTTCGACGCGGTCCGCGCCGCCTGCCTCTATGACGAGGTTTCGCGCGACCCGATCCTGAAGCTGAAGCACGCCGACCGGCTGGACCTCGCCCCGCTGTTCGCGCGCTGGATCAGCCGCGCGGCGCACGAACTGATCGGGCAGGCAGACGCCATCGCGCCCGTGCCCCTCCATCCGGCGCGCCTTCTGGCGCGGCGCTACAACCAGGCGGCCGAGATCGCCCGGCCGCTGGCCGGTCTCAGCGGCGTCGCCTACCTGCCCGACGCCCTGGTCCGCCGCCGGGCCACGGCGACACAAGGGGGCAAGTCGGGATCGGGCCGGCGGCGGAATGTGGCCGGCGCGTTCGCCGTGCCGCCTGGCCGCGCGGGCCAGGTGGCCGGCAAGCGCATCCTGCTGATCGACGACGTGATGACCACCGGGGCCACCGCCGAAGGCTGCGCCCGCGCGCTGAAGGCCGCCGGCGCCGTGCGCGTGGATGTCGCGGTCATCGCCCGGGTTAAAGAAATGGCCGGACTCACCATATGAAGGCTCCGGACCGGTCCAACGTCAGAGCGCCATGAGCAACGTCACCATCTACACCAAGCCCTACTGCCCCTACTGCATGCGCGCGGTATCCCTGCTGGAACAGAAGGGCGTGGACTTCACCGAGATCGAGGCGGCCTTCGATCCCGCCAAGCGCGCCGAGATGGTGCGGCGCTCTGGCGGCCGGGCGACCTTCCCGCAGATCTTCGTGGGCGAGCGCCACATCGGCGGCTGCGACGACATGCTGGCGCTGGACCGGGCGGGCAAGCTCGACCCCCTGCTGCAGGCGGCTTAGGGCGGCGTGTCGCGATCGTCCTTCCCCTGACGAGGGGGGATGACTAGTTAGGCCCCATGAAGGTCGCGCTTATCCAGACCCGAACGCCCGCGACGCCGCAGGCGGCGCTGGACCACGTCCTGCCGCTGGTGCGTGAGGCCGTCGCCGGCGGCGCGCGGTTCATCGCGACGCCCGAGGGGACCAACGTCCTGCAGCGGGACCGCGACCAGCTGCTGCCGCTGCTGCGGAGCCTCGAGGACGACATCGTGGTCGCGGGCCTGCGGCGGGCGGCGAGCGAGGCGGGCGCCTGGCTGCTGATCGGCTCGGCGCTGGTCCTGCGCGAGGACGGCAAGGCGGCCAACCGGTCGGCCCTGGTCGGGCCCGACGGGGCGATCGTGGCGACCTATGACAAGCTGCACATGTTCGATGTCGACCTGCCGACCGGCGAGACCGCCCGCGAAAGTGCGACCTACGAGCCGGGGGAGCGGGCGGTCACCGCGCCGGCGGGCGACCTGAAGGTCGGGATGAGCGTCTGCTACGATCTGCGCTTCCCGGCGCTCTATCGGGCGCTGGCATTGGCCGGCGCCGAGGTGATGACCATTCCGGCCGCATTCACCCGGCCCACCGGCGCCGCCCATTGGGAAGTCCTGATGCGCGCCCGGGCCATCGAGACCGGCTCCTTCGTCCTGGCCCCGGCCCAGGGGGGCCGCCACGAGGACGGGCGCGGGACCTATGGCCATTCGATCGCCGTCGCGCCCTGGGGCGAGGTGCTGGGCCAGCTGGATCACGACGAGCCTGGGGTGCTGTTCGCCGAACTCGACCTGGCCGCCCCGGGCAAGGCGCGCGCGGCGATCCCGGCGCTGGCCAACGCGCGCGCGTTCACGCTGCCCGAGAGGCTCGCGCCATGATCCGCTATGCACTCGCCTGCGACGCCGACCATGAGTTCGAAGGCTGGTTCGCCGCCTCCTCGGACTTCGACGAGCAGCAGGCCCAAGGGTTGATCGAATGCCCGGTCTGCGCCTCGAAGGCGGTGCGCAAGCAGATCATGGCCCCGGCCGTCGCGGGAACCCGGAAGAAGGGCCCGGCGCTGACGCCCGCCCAGCAGGCCCAGAACCAGACCATGATGATGGAGGCCATGGGCCGCATCCGCCGCCACGTGGAGGAGAATTTCGACGACGTCGGCGACACCTTCGCCCGCGAGGCCCGCGCCATCCACGAGGGGCGCTCCGAGGACCGCGGCATCTATGGCCAAGCCACCCCCGCCGAGGTCCGCGACCTGGTCGAGGACGGCGTCCCCGTGGCCCCCCTGCCGCCTGAACCCGCCAAGAAGCCCAAGCTCAACTAGAGGGTCAGCGCCGATAGCCGCCGGGCGACCCGTTCGATCACCTGGGCCCAGGCGCCCGGGACGGCCTGCCGTTCGAGCCTTACCGAGCGGTACCAGGGGATATCCTCGCCCGTGGCGCCGTAGCGCCATTCGGGGTTGTGCGGGACCATCACGAGGGCTCGCTGACCCACCGCCCCGGCCAGGTGGATGATCGCGGTCTGCACCGAGACGACGACATCCAGCGATTGGGTCAGTGCGGCGAGGTCCTCGAAGTCGCCGATGTTCTGGGCCGGGAACAGCCGGATCGGCCGCCCGAGGTGACGGTTGGCGGCGGCGACCTCATCGTCCACGTCGCCGTATTGCAGGCTGACGAACTCGCACATCGGCAGGCCCAGGACCGGCGCCAAGTCCGCCAGCGTCATGGACCGGCCGGCGGCGCCGGTGCCCGCCACGCCGCCGCGCCAGGAGATCCCGACGCGAAGCGGGGCGGTCCGAGCGCCCAGCCGCTCTTCCCACCGGGCCCGGACCTCCGGGCGGGCCGCCAGATATGGCGCCCCCGGGAAGTCCTCCCGGCGATCGCGGTAGAGCCGCCCAAGACTGCCGATGGCGACCACGTGGTCGGCCCGTGGCGGGCGCTCGGCCGCGGCGGCCGGGTCGATGACCGTGAGGCCAGGGAACGAGTGCCGGAAGAGGCGTTGCAGCCGGGGCTCGCAAAGCAGGGTCACCTCGGCGGCGTCGCGCGCCAGGTCGGGCAGGATGCTGGCGAACATCAGGATATCGCCCACCCCCTGTTCGCCGACCACCAGCACCCAGCGGCCGGCCAGCGCCTGGACGCTCAAGTCCGGGTCAAGGCGCGCCCGCAGGTCGGCCGTGACCTGGCCCACGGCGGTGCGCAGGAAGCGCGCCTCGCGCCAGCGGTGCTCGTAGTCCGCCCACCCCTCGGCGAACTGGTGAAGCTTGAGCAGGCAGCGCGAACGCTCCCAGTAGGCGGCCTCCAGGCCCGGATCGCGGTCGAGCGCGCGCTCATAGCCGGCCAGGGCTTCGTCCAGCCGCCCCAAGGCCTCCAGCGCCTTCGCGTGGTTGTAGTGGCTGCGCGCCTCCAGCGGCCTGAGCGCCAGCACGCGGCCATAGTCCGCCAGGGCCTCGGTCATGCGCTCGCGCCGATAGAAGGCGTTCCCGCGGTTGGTGAGGATCTCGGCGTCGTCCGGCCCGAGGGCCAGCGCGAGGGCATAGGCTTCCAGCGCGGCCTCCGTCCGGCCAAGCGCCTCCAGCACGAAGGCGCGATTGTGCTGGGACGCCGCGTGGCCGGGGTCGATCGACAGCGCACGCTCGTAGGCGCTCAGGGCCTCCTCCTGGCGGCCGAGGTCGCGCAGCACGTTCCCGCGCGCGTAGTGGCGGGCGGCCGAATGGGGGGCGACGGCGATCGCGCGGTCCAGGCTGGCCAGGGCTTCATCGCGCCGACCGAGCGCCCGCAGCGCCACGGCGAGGTTGGCGTGAGCCGGGGCGTGAGCCGGCGAGAGCGCCACGACTGCCAGATAGAGGTCCACGGCCTGGGCCAGGCGGCCACCCTGATGGTGCGCCACGGCGTCGCCGAAGAGCGCCGCGGCCCTATCCTCCGGACTGGCGGGGATGCTCATCAGGTCTGGCGAGGGCGGCTTCGGGCGCACATGCCGCGCTTCTAGTCCCATCCCGCCGATCCAGAAAGATTCGCGGAGGGCGCATCTCCGGATGCAGGCCATGGCTGCGACGTAAGGAAGCTTGGCCGCAACAAGGCCGCCGATCCCCCGCGTCCGTCACATTCGGGACGCAGACGCACGGGCAAGCCGGCCCCTCGATCGACGCCGAGGGACCGCGGCATGAAAATCTACCTGATAGTCACCAGCTTGTTGGCGGCGCTCTGCTGGGTGGCGGAGTACGAAATCGCGCGGGCCGGGCTGGGCTATCTCCTGGCGCCGCCGCCTTCCGGGCGGACCTTCGGCGGGCTGCGCTGACGCGGGCGCCTTATCGACCCCCCAGGCTTGTGTGGCGCCCTTGCCACACTACATCGAGGCGGCTGGCGTTGCGCTTGATCAAGGCTGCGCCGGCCTGTCCGCCTATGAGGGGTCCCTATGAACATCGACGTCTATTCCGATCGCGCCAAACAGGCGATCCAGTCCGCCCAGAGCCTGGCGCTCGCGCGCAGCCACCAGCAACTCGCGCCCGAACACCTCCTGAAAGTGCTGCTGGAAGAAAAGGACGGGCTATCTCGCGCCCTGATCCAGAGCGCCGGCGGACGGCCGGACGATGCCGACAAGGCCATCGACGCCCTGCTGGGCAAGCTGCCGAAGGTCGAGGGCGGCTCCGGCCAGCTCTATATGAAACCCGAAACCGCGCGGGTGTTCGCCGACGCCGAGGCTGGCGCCAAGGCCGCGGGCGACGCCTTCGTCACCACCGAGCGCCTGCTGATCGCGCTGGCCAAGGAAGGCGGCGACGCCGCGCGCGCGCTGAAGGACGCCGGCGCGGCCGAGAAGGCGCTGGACGAGGCGGCCGCGGCGATCCGCAAGGGCAAGACCGCCGACAGCGCCTCGGCCGAGGAGGGCTATGACGCGCTGAAGCGTTACGCCCGCGACCTCACCCAGGCGGCCCGCGACGGCAAGCTCGACCCGGTCATCGGCCGCGACGAGGAGATCCGCCGGACCATCCAAGTGCTGTCGCGCCGGACCAAGAACAATCCCGTGCTGATCGGTGAACCGGGCGTCGGCAAGACCGCCATCGTCGAGGGCCTGGCGCTGCGCATCGTC
>CANJXI010000111.1 GCA_947478785.1 Caulobacteraceae bacterium | reverse complement strand
CCAGACGAAGAACGTCTTCGTGCTGGGCGCCACCCCGCCCAAGAAGTTCCCCAAGCAGATCGCGTTCAACGTCATCCCCTTCATCGGCGCCTTCGAGGAAGACGGCTACACCGACGAAGAGCAGAAGATGTGGAAGGAGACCCACAAGATGCTCGACGCCGACATCCAGCTGACCGTGACCTGCGTGCGGGTGCCGGTGATGGTGGGCCACTCCGAGGCCGTGAACATCGAGTTCCACGACCCGATCGACGAGGATGAGGCCCGCGACGCCCTGCGCGACGCGCCCGGCCTGATCGTCATCGATAAGCGCGAGCCCACCGGCTACATGACGCCCAAGGAAGCCCAGGGCGAGTTCCCGGTCTTCGTCAGCCGCATCCGCAGGGATCCGACGATCGAGAACGGGCTCAACATCTGGGTCGTCGCCGACAACCTGCGCAAGGGCGCGGCGCTCAACGCGGTGCAGATCGCCGAGCTGCTCCACGCGCGCGGCCTGATCCGCCAGAAGGCGCTCGCTTAAGGCCATGCCCCAGCCATCCGCGCCCGGGGCCGAGGCCCGCGTGGCGCTGGTGGCGGGGATCGGCTGCTACCTGGCCTGGGGCTTCATCCCTCTGGCCTTCCAGGCCATCGCCCACCTTGGCGTGGGCCCTTGGGAGATGCTCGCTCACCGCACGCTCTGGTCGGCGCCCACGGCGCTGGTCTTCGTGCTGCTGGCCGGGCAGTGGCGCCAGGCGGTGGGCGTCTTCGCAAATCGCCGGGTGCTGGCTTGGCTGATGCTGTCGGCCGCGCTGATCGCGGCCAACTGGAGCGTGTTCATCTGGGCGGTGAACTCGGGTCGCGTCCTGGAATGCAGCCTTGGCTACTATATCAACCCGCTGATCAACATGGCGGCGGGGGCCCTGCTGTTCCGCGAACGGATCGACCGGATCGGCGCGCTGGCCATCGCCCTCGCGGTGGCGGGCGTCGCGGTGCAGACCCTGGCGCTCGGCCATCTGCCGCTGGTCTCACTGGCCCTGGCGTTCTCGTTCGGCGGCTATGGCATCGTGCGTAAGCAGGTGGCGGCCGACGCCCAGACCGGCCTGTTCATCGAATGCCTGCTGCTGGCCGGGCCGGGGCTGGCCTATGTCGCCTGGCTGGCCAGCCATGGACAGGGCCACTTCGCCCAGTCGGCCGGGACGGCCGCTTGGCTGATCGCCTCGGGCCCGATCACCGCCCTGCCGCTGATGCTGTTCGCCTGGTGCGCGCGGCGGCTGCCCCTTTCGGTGATGGGCTTCCTGCAGTTTATCGGCCCGACCATCGGGGTGGTCATCGGCGTGGTCGAGGGCGAGGCGTTCGGGCCGCTTAGGGCGGCCTCCTTCGTGCTCATCTGGGGCGGGGCGGCGGTCTTCGCCTTTGGCGCCTGGCGCCGCTCCCGGGCGTTGGCCCGGGTGATCGCCGGAATCCAGCCCGCCGCGTGAGCCGGCCCTAGATCGACGCGTAGGCCGCCTCGATCAACCGTTTGGCGCGCGCATCGCCCAGCAGGGCGGTCGACTGCCGGTTCATCACATAGGCGCCGGCGAGCTTCCGCTCAGGGTCGGCGAAGGCGCAGGAGCCGCCCCAGCCGGAGTGGCCGAAGCTCTGGTTCCCCGGGCCCCAGGGATGCACCGCCTCGTTGCGCATGAAGCCCGCCCCCCAGCTCATCTCGAAGGGCAGCACCAGGTCCGTGCCGCGGATCCGCTCGCGCGCCGCCTCCGCGATCAGGGCGGGGGAGAGGATCTGCTCCCCGTCCAGCCAGCCGTCGTTGGCCAGCGCGCCCATCAGCCGGGCGAGCCCGTTCGCCGTGGCGTAGCCGTTGGCCGAGGGCACCGGCATGCGCCGCCATGCCGAAGGGTCGGCGGCGGCGGGCGCGCTCCAGGGCGTCAGGAAGGCCGCGACGGTCGCCGCGTTGCGCTCGCCGAAATCGGGTAGGCCCTTCGGCCGCTGCAGATCGGCGACCCGGTGGGCTTCCGCGTCCGGGAGGCCGATCCAGAGGTCCAGGCCAAAAGGCTGGGCCAGGTCCTCGCTGAGCGCCACGGCCATGCTCCGCCCGTCGACCCGCCGGAAGATCTCGCCCGCGAGGTAACCGATGGTGATCGGGTGGTAGCCGCTGGCCGTTCCGGGGGGCCAGAGCGGCGCCATGGCGGCCAGCTTCGCGCAGATCAGCTCCCAATCGAACCACTCCGCCGGGTCCATGCGCTCCGGGAAACCGCAGAGGCCGCCCTGGTGGGACAATAATTGTTCGACCGTGATCGAAGCTTTCCCGTTCGCCGCGAACTCCGGCCAGATGGACGCCGTCGTCTGGGCATAGTCGAGCCTGCCGGCGTCCACCAGGCGCGCCATCAGCAGCGCGGCCAGCGCCTTCGTGGTGGAGAACACGCAGGCCAGCGTCTTGTCGTCGAACGCCTTTGTCGCCTGGCGGTCGGCGTGGCCGGCCCACAGGTCGACGACCACCTCGCCCGCCTCGACCAGGGCGAAGCGCGCGCCCAGCTCCTCGCCGGCGGCGAAATTGGCGGCGAAGGCGTCCTTCACGCCCGCGAACCGTGGCGGCGCGAAGCCGGCGATGTCAGTCATCTTCGCGTGTCGCCCTCTGCTCGAATCCGCGGCTGCCGTCGTCCTTGGCAGACTGCACGGCCACCGCGCTGACCCGCGCCGCGGGGGGACCTTCATGGCACCGCGCCACCAGCTGGTCGATGGCTTGGGCCTCGCCGATCACCAAGGCCTCGACCGAGCCGTCGGCAAGATTGCGCACCCAGCCATCGAGGCCAAGGCCACGGGCGGTTTCCCGGGTCCACCAGCGGTAACCGACCCCCTGGACACGGCCCTGGACGATCAGCCGGACGGCCTTGCGCGCCATCTGGGTCACAGCGCCTCGATGCGCATCTTGGCCTTCGGGCGCACCAGGCGCTGGCCGAGCGCCACGATCGGCAGCTCCGGCGCCCGCCAGTCCTGCGAGGCCTGGACGGTCTCGGCCGCGGCGCGGGCCGCGCGCTCGGCGGCGGCCAGCGGCGTCATCCCCTCCACCAGCCCCGCGCCGAAGCTGGCGGTCACCAGATCGCCGGTCCCGTTGGGCGACGTGGCCAGGCGTGGATGGGCGAACAGCGTGGCTGTGTCCGCGTCCACATAGATCAACCCGATCTCGTCATGGCCCGCCGGCGCCGAGCTGATCAGGGCCGGCTTGCCCAGGCTGCGGGCGGCGGCGACCACGCTTGCGGCGTCCTCGATCTCGCGGCCGGTGAGATGGCCAAGCTCCCAGAGGTTGGGCGTGATCCAGTCAGCCAGCGGCACCAGCCGCTCGGCCACCGCCTGGGCCACCTCCGGCTCGACATAGAGCCCCTTGGGCAGGTCGCCCAGGATCGGGTCGACGACGATCAATGGCGCACGCTGGCTGGCGGCGCGGATGCGGGACAGGGCGTCGGCGGCGATCTCCACCTGCTCGGGCAGCGAGAAGTGCCCGGTGATCACCAGGTCGACGAGGCCGAACAGCGCGTCGGCCTCGACGTCGGCCAGCATGCGCGCGAAGACGGCCGGGTCGGTGGGCTGGCCCTCGGCGCCCTTGGCGGGGGTTCGGCCATACATGCTGGTCGGCACCAGCACCGGGTCGATCTTGTGCGCCGCCAGCAGGTACTGCTGGGCCGCCCCGCCGATGCGAGTGGCCGCCACGAAGGAGGACAGGATGAGGGCGATCGGCATCGCCGGAGCTTAGCCGAGCCGAGCCCGCGCGTCCTTCCCCCTTCGCGTCCTCGGGTCAGGGGGCCGCGGAGACCAGGATCTCGCGCTTGCCGGCGTGGTTGGCGGGTCCCACCACGCCTTCCTGCTCCATCCGCTCCATCAGCGAGGCGGCGCGGTTGTAGCCGATCTGCAGGCGGCGCTGGATGTAGCTGGTGGAGGCCTTGCCGTCGCGGGTGACCACCGAGACCGCCCGGTCGTAGAGGTCGTTGGATTCGTCCCCCCCGCCGGCCAGGCCGAGGTCGCCATCGCCCGCGTCCTCGTCGGCGCCGGCGGTCACCTCCTCCAGGTACTGCGGCTGGCCCTGTTCGCGCAGGAACTTGGCGACCGCCTCGACCTCTCCGTCGCTGACGAACGGTCCGTGCAGGCGGGTGATCCGGCCGCCGCCGGCCATGTAGAGCTGGTCGCCCTGGCCCAGCAGCTGCTCGGCGCCCTGTTCGCCCAGGATGGTGCGGCTGTCGATCTTGGAGGTGACCTGGAAGGAGATCCGGGTCGGGAAGTTGGCCTTGATGGTGCCTGTGATGACGTCCACCGACGGCCGCTGGGTGGCCATGATCAGGTGGATGCCGGCGGCCCGCGCCATCTGCGCCAGGCGCTGCACCAGGCCCTCGATGTCCTTGCCGGCGACCATCATCAGGTCGGCGACCTCGTCGATGATGACGACCAGCATGGGCATCGGCTCGGGTGTGATCTTCTCGCTCTCGTAGATCGCCTGGCCACGATCATCGAACCCCGTTTGAACGGTCCGCTCGAAGTGCTCTCCCTTGGCGGCGGCCTCGCGGGCGCGCTCGTTGTAGCCGGCGACGTTGCGCACGCCGATCTTGGACATCCGGCGATAGCGGTCCTCCATCTCGCGCACGGTCCACTTCAGCGCGACGATGGCCTTCTTCGGATCGGTGACCACGGGGGCCAGCAGGTGCGGGATGCCGTCGTAGACGGAAAGCTCCAGCATCTTCGGGTCGATCATGATCATCCGGCACTGGTCCGGCGGCAGCCGGTAGAGGATCGACAGGATCATGGCGTTGACGCCCACCGACTTGCCCGAGCCGGTGGTGCCGGCGATGAGCAGGTGGGGCATGCGCGCCAGGTCGGCGATATAGGGCTCGCCGCCGATGGTCTCGCCCAGCGCCATGGGCAGCGTCTGGCCGCCACGCTCGTATTCGGAACTGGCCAGCAGATCGCGCAGATAGACCGTCTCGCGGTGCTGGTTGGGCAGTTCGATGCCGATGGCGTTGCGGCCGGGCACCACCGAGACGCGGCAGGCCGCCACGCTCATGGAGCGGGCGATATCGTCGGAGAGCGCCACCACGCGGGCCGACTTCACGCCGGCGGCGGGGACCAACTCATAGAGCGTGACCACGGGGCCGGGGCGGATCTGGTCCACCTGGCCGCGCACGCCGAATTCGGCCAGGACGCTCTCCAGCAGCTGGGCGTTCTGGCGAAGGGCGCCTTCGTCGAACTGGGCGGCGCGGGGCTTGGGCTTGGCCAGCATCGACAGCTCGGGCAGGGCGAAGCCGCCCGGCTTGACGAATTCGAAGGTCGATTGCGCCTCGCGCTGCTCGCGCGGGCTTTCCTTGGGCGGCAGCTTTGGCGGCTTGACCTTGGGCGCCTCGGCGTCGACGGCGACGTGCGCCGGATCGAGCGCCGCCTGGGCGACGCCGTCCTGGCGGTCGCGGCGCGCCACGCGGGCGGCGCGTTCCGGCTTGGCGGCGGCGACCGCGCGCTTGGGCCGCTTCTGCAGGGCGTGCGCCAGGGCCTCGCCCAGCGCGCGGACCTCAACGGCGCGCAGGCCGATGGCGTAGGCCAGCGCGGCGAGCGCGCCCGCCAGATAGATCCCCGCCGCCAGCGGCCGGGCGAGCGGCAGGTGGGCGTATTCGAAGACGCCCGCGAAGCCGCCCAGCAGGGCGTCGCCCCAGAAACCGCCCAGGCCCTTGGCCAGGGGCCAGGCGGCGGGCGGGGCGGGCAGGGCCAGCGCCGCGGCCAGCATTAGGGCGCCCAAGACGCCCACCAGGGCGCGCAGGCGAAGCTTGCCCCGGCTGGCGTCCGGGTCGGCGGAGGCCGCCCGCGACAGGCCCAGGACCACGACGGTCAGCGCCAGCACGCCACAGGCCAGCCCCAGCGACTGGACGCCCAGGTCGGCCAGGGTCGCGCCGGGGCGGCCCAGCGCATTGACCGGGTCGGCCACGCTGGCGGCGTTCAGGCTGGGGTCGGCGGCGCTGTAGGTGGCGAAGGCCACGGCCAGGGCCGCGCCGCCCGCCGCCGTGATCCCGCCGCGCAGCCGCGCCGCGCCCGGATGGGTCCAGGCGAGGTCGGCGATGTGCCACGCCAGCGCCATGCCGGTTTTCCGCGCCGTCCGCGCCATCCCACAAACCTCTCGAAAGCCACTCGAATCCAGGTTTGGGCGCAGAGTGTTAAGAGGCATTTACCTTGATCGAAATCACGCGCGATTTGCCCCGCCTTGCCGCTTCCGCTTGCGCGGCCGGCGCATTAGGGTCCGCCCATGCAGTGGACCATGCCGCAAGGCGTTCTCAGGGTCGTCGCCGGCCTGATCGGCCTGGTGGCGCTGGCCTCATTCGCCATGGGGATCATAAAGGCGCCGTCCGGCCGCTTGCCGGGCGAGCGCGCCGACGGTCAGAGCGCGGCGGTCCCGCTGCAGGCCACCGAGGCCATCCCGCTCAGTCAGGAGCGCATCGAAGGCCCGCCCCCGCCGCCGGAACTGACCGACGAGGAGAAGGAGAAGCTGGAGGCCGACAAGAAGGCCAAGGCCGAGGCGGCCGCCAAGCTCGCCGCCGCGGACGCCCCGGCCGCCGCGCCCGCCACACCCGCGGTCACGGCCCCGCCGGCCGACAAGGTGGGCGAAATCCTCGAAAAAGCGCCGCCGCCGCCGGAAGAGCCGCCGCACTGACCCTGTTCGGCCAGCGCCGCCTGACGCCCGCCGAATGCGCGCTGGCCTTCGAGATGTTCGGCGCGGGCCTCGACGCTGCGCGGGTGCGGCTGTTTGCCCTGCCGGTCTGGCCGCGCGCCTTCGTGGCGGGAGCCGGCCTCATCGTCTGGCCGGCGCGATGGGCGCTCGCCGATTTCGCAATGGCGCCGCTCGCGGTCCAGGCGACCTTCGTGCACGAGCTGACCCATGTCTGGCAGGCGCAGAACGGGGTGCGCCTGCTGGGGGCCAAGCTCAAGGCGGGCGACGACGCGGCGGCCTATGCCTACGACCTGACGGCGGGTCCCGACTTCACCCGCCTCAACATCGAGCAGCAGGCGATGGTCGTGGAGCACGCCTTCCTGGCCTTCCGCGGGGCGCCGACGCCCTTTCCCGCCCGCCTCTATGCCGCCGCCCAGCCCGCCTGGCGGCGGGTGTGACGAAGAGCCCACCGGACGATTGGCGACTTTCGCCCTTGCAGCCCCCTCTATTTTCCCCATATCGGCTGGCGACGCCGGGTTCCGCGGGAGCATGCCTCCCTGGGTCCGGCCGAGACCTGATCGAACCGGGGACGTTGTCAAAACCGAAGCGCTTCATTCGAAGGCTTCCCGGCGGCGTCCGCCAACAAGGAGCGAGCAAGACTCTCTATGAGCAAGATTATCGGAATCGACCTCGGCACCACCAACTCGTGCGTCGCCATCATGGATGGCAAGGCGCCGAAAGTGATCGAGAACGCTGAAGGCTCCCGGACCACGCCGTCCGTGGTCGCCTTCCTGGAAGACGGCGAGCGCCTGGTGGGTCAGCCCGCCAAGCGCCAGGCGGTCACCAACCCCACCAACACCCTCTTCGCCATCAAGCGCCTGATCGGCCGGCAGTACGTCGATCCGGTGGTGGAGAAGGACAAGCACATGGTGCCCTATGACATCGTCAAGGGCCCGAACGGCGACGCCTGGGTGCGCGCCCACGACAAGGACTATTCGCCCCAGCAGGTGTCGGCCTTCATCCTCGGCAAGATGAAGGAAGCCGCCGAGCAGCACCTGGGCGAGAAGGTCGAGAAGGCGGTCATCACCGTTCCGGCCTATTTCAACGACGCCCAGCGCCAGGCGACCAAGGACGCCGGCAAGATCGCGGGCCTCGAGGTCCTGCGGATCATCAACGAACCGACGGCCGCCGCGCTCGCCTACGGGCTTGAGAAGAACGACGGCAAGAAGATCGTGGTCTACGACCTGGGCGGCGGCACCTTCGACGTGTCGATCCTGGAGATCGGCGACGGCGTCTTCGAGGTGAAGTCGACCAACGGCGACACATTCCTGGGCGGCGAGGACTTCGACCTGCGGATCGTCGATTTCCTGGCCGAGGAGTTCAAGAAGGAGAACTCCGTCGACCTGCGGAAAGACAAGCTGGCCCTGCAGCGCCTCAAGGAAGAGGGCGAAAAGGCCAAGAAGGAACTCAGCTTCACCACCCAGTACGAGGTGAACCTGCCCTTCATCTCGATGAACGCCAACGGCCCGCTGCACCTCAACATCAAGCTCTCGCGCGCCAAGCTCGAGGCCCTGGTGGAAGACTTGGTGGCCAAGACCGTCGGCCCCTGCGAACAGGCGCTGAAGGACGCGGGCCTCAAGAAGTCCGAGATCGACGAGGTGATCCTGGTCGGTGGCATGACCCGCATGCCCAAGGTCGTGGAGACCGTGAAGGCGTTCTTCGGCCGCGAGCCGCACACCGGCGTGAACCCCGATGAAGTGGTGGCCCTGGGCGCGGCCGTGCAGGCCGGCGTCCTGCAGGGCGACGTCAAGGACGTGCTGCTGCTGGACGTCACCCCGCTGACGCTGGGGATCGAGACCCTGGGCGGCGTGTTCACCCCGCTGATCGAGCGCAATACGACCATTCCGACCAAGCGCAGCCAGACCTTCTCGACGGCCGACGACAACCAGTCGGCGGTGACCATCCGGGTGTTCCAGGGCGAACGGCCGATGGCGGCGGACAACAAGATGCTGGGTCAGTTCGACCTGGTGGGCCTGCCGCCCGCCCCGCGCGGCGTGCCGCAAGTCGAGGTCACCTTCGACATCGACGCCAACGGCATCGTCAACGTCCAGGCCCGCGACAAGGCGACCAACAAGGAACAGTCGATCCGCAT
>CANJXI010000110.1 GCA_947478785.1 Caulobacteraceae bacterium | reverse complement strand
GGAGCGGCGGGCGTGGCGCGCGGATGCGGATCACCGCGCCGCAGGCCAGCCGCGTGGTGAGACCCGCGGGAACCTTGGTGCGACCGTCGGCGCAGGCCTCATCCAGCTGGTCCTGGCTGAGACCCTTGGCGCGGGAGAGGTCCACGCCGGCGATGATCGCCCGCATCAGGTTGGCGTCGCGGAAGTCGGCGCCGTTGAAGCTGGATCCCATCAACACCGCCCCCACCAGCTCGGCCGAGCGGAAGGATGCGCCGTCGAAGCGGCCGTTGTTGAGGATGGCGTGGTTCATGGCCGCGTCGCGGAAGTCTGCGCCGGTCGCCTCCACCTGGCTGAGGATCGCCCCGTTCAGCTCCGTTGAACGCAGGCTGGCGCCCTGCATCTTGGCGCGCATGAAGTTGGCGCCCGCGGCCTCCGCGTCGGAGAGGTCGGCGTGGCTCAGGTTGGCGTCGACAAAGGCCACGCCATTGGCCTGGGCGGAGCGGAACCGGGCCTGGGACAGGTTGGCCCGGCTGAAGTTGGAGCCGACGATCTGGGCGCTCGACAGGTCCGCGCGCGACAGGTCGGCGGCGACGAAGGCCGACCCCGTGAACTGCGCCGAGCGCAGGCTCGAGCCCACCATCGAGGCGCCGGAGAAGTTCGCCCCGATGAATTCGGCGCTGGATAGATTGCGGCCCGAGAGCTCGCACCTGGGGCAGGAGCCCCCGAACAGGTTCCGCTTGGCGATCGCCTTGCCTTCAGCGCTGGCGTGGCCCGGCGCGGTCAGCACCAGCGCCGCGGCGGCCAGCAGCGGGAAGAACGGACGAAGCATGCGGCGGGGCGATCCTTGAGGCTGAGGGGCTTCCAATCGCCCATTTCATCCGCCGGACGCCACTTAATTCGCGGTAATTGTTAGGGACTCAGACCCCGAGGTCCTCGCCCGTCCGGCCATTCCGAGCGCCGCAGCTCTCGCAGATCAGCGACATGCCCTTGCGCACCACCGCCACGTCGCCGCAGGCCGCGCAGATGTCGGCCGCCTCGAGGAAGGCCGGCCGCTTGGCGCTCGGCAGGAAGACCAGGTTGTCCGGCGCCGCACCGCGCGAGAAGCCCCGGGAGATGAACCGCGACGCCGGCTGCGGCACGCCCTCGGCCTCCACCGCGTCGGCCGCGCCGCGCCCCAGGCCATCGGCGTTCAGTTCGCCGGAGTCGCCCGTCGCCAGGTCGTTGCGGCCCAGGTACGAGACCCCCAACTCGCGGAAGATGTAGTCCAGGATCGAGGTCGCGGACTTCACCGTGTCGTTGCCGGTCACCGGGCCCGCGGGGTCGAAGCGGGTGAACACGAAGGCGTCGACGAACTCGTCCAGCGGCACGCCGTATTGCAGGCCGATGGAGATCGCGATGGCGAAATTGTTCATCAGCGAGCGGAAGGCGGCCCCTTCCTTGTGCATGTCGATGAAGATCTCGCCGAGCTCGCCGTCGTCGTATTCGCCGGTGTGCAGATAGACCTTGTGGCCGCCGACAGCGGCTTTCTGGATATAGCCCTTGCGGCGGTCGGGCAGCTTGCGCCGGGTGCGGTCGCGCTCCACCACCCGTTCCACGATCCGCTCCTCGGGCGCCTCGCGGGCCGGGCGTGCGGCGAGCTCCTGCGTGGCGGGCAGGTCTAATTCATGCTCGGCCGGCGGCTCGGCGCGCCGTACCCGGACCGCGACGCCCTCGGTGACAAAGGCGCCCCGCACCTCGTCGATGGTGGCGTCCCACGCCACGGTGATCTCGGCCACGGGCGGCGTGGCGAGCGCCGGCGCGAGCGCCGCCAGCATGGCGAGCCTGGCCGCATCGCCCAGCGCCCCGGCGTCGCGGAAGGCCGCCCGGGCGGCCTCGGAGAGGAAGTCGGCCGCGTCCAGGGTCGCCACCCCGAGCGCGTGGCCTTCGGCGGCCGCCACGTCGGCGGCGGTGAACCCGGCGAGCGCCAGGACGTTCAGCGTCGTGTCGGCCAGCTGCGCCGCGCTGGCCCCCAGCACGTCACGCACGAAGCCTTCGCCGAGCACGTCCAGCGATACAGCCTCGGCCAGCCGCGAGACCAGCGGCAGCGCCCCCTCGATCGCCGAGATCTCGTGGTCGGTGAAGCCGCGCGCCAGCAGGGCCGCATGGTTCACCCCGGGCGCATCGGCCAGGTCGCCCGCGCCCAGCAGCAGCGCATGCGCCTCCGCCGGGTCCGCGCCGGCCAGGGTCAGGCCGCGTATCGCCGCCTCGGACAGCGTGCGCAACGGCTCCCCGTCGGCGGCCTCGGCGAAGGTGATGGGACCCGCCCACGGTCCGGCGTCCAGCGGCGCGGCCCCCAGCCGCAGCGCCAGATCGGCGTCGCGGAACGCCGCCAGCGACACGCCCTGGGCGCCCGATCCCGCGATGGCCCGCTCGGCGGCCATGTACAGCTCGCGCGCCGTCTCCCGGGCCGCATCGCTGTCGAAGTCGAGGCCGTGGGCCACCAGCCAGTCGCCCAGCCCGCCCAGGCCCAGCAGGGCAGGGCCGTCGGCCGCCGCGGCCAGCGCGCGGGCCAGCAGCGCCACCGCCGCCTGGAAGGCCCCGATGTCGAAACCGCCATCGGACCAGAAGCCCATCAGGCTGACGCCCCCGCGCATGGCGCTGTACGCGCCCGCGATACGCTCGGCCGCGTCGCGGCTGGGCGCCAGGATCAGGGCCCCGGTCGCCCAGGCGGCCCGCGCGACGGCGGCGTCGGCCGCTCCGGCCGCCACCAGGCGGGGACCGCAGCCGACCGGCGGGGCGAGGATTTCCCAGGCGTCTTCCCCGGTTCGGGCCAGAACGATGGCATCGGCGATGGCCCCGTCGGTGGCGCCGGCGGCGCGGGCGGCTTCGGCGGCGCGGGCGAGGCTCGCGTTGCGCCGGGGGTCCGCGCAGGCCTCGGCGTCGCCCTCGCAGCGCAGGACCGCGTCCATGACGGCCTGCATCCGCCGGCCGAGCGCGAACGCGGCGTCCTGGGCGGCGACCTTGCCGCGATGCACCGCCACCATGGTCGCGAGCGCCGCCGGGGCTTCCGCGGCCGCCATGTCCACGACCGGCGGCGTCGTGGCCGGCCTTGGGGCGCCGATGGCTATGGTTCCGGCCGAGAGGCCCACGGTCAGTCCGTCCCGGAAGCGCGTGCGGGCCTGGACATCCTTGACCAGGCCGATGGCCTGCGCCCGGGCAGTCAGGTGCTCAACGAACTCGGCGATCGCTGTGGCCACGTCGGTCTCTCCTTGGGCCCACTCGATCCAGGCCTCCAGGCGCGCGCCGGTCCAATGGGATGGAGCCACGGATTCGGCGATCCGGTTCGGCAGCTCCACGAACAGGCGCTCGATTTCGTCTCCCGAGGCGTCCCTGGCCATCTACCGACTCCGTTAGGGGAAGGTTAGGCGCCGGCCGGGGCCTCGATCAATAGATGTTGTGGTCGCAGCGATATTCATCCCCAACATCTTGCTATCGCCCGGATGCTGGACGCTCCCCGGGCGCCCGCCTATAGTCCGCCCGCGTCCCAGCCTCTCCAGTCACCGCAGGCCCCCGTTGCTCAATCTTCTCCGATCGATCTTCACCTGGTGGAACGGCGCCACCATCGGCGCGCGGTTCCACATCACCCGGCGCGGCGTCTACGTCGGCTCCGACGAGCTGGGCAACCGCTACTTCGAGGCCAAGGACACCTCCGACAGCTTCGACAGGGGCGTCAAGCGCCGCTGGGTGATCTTCAAGGGCTATGCCGACGCCTCCAAGGTCACCGCCGAATGGCACGGCTGGCTGCACCATACCTTCGCCGAGCCGCCCGGGCCCAACGATGCGCCGCGCAAGGCCTGGGAAAAGGATCACCTGCCGAACCTGACCGGCACCATCCACGCCTACCGGCCACAGGGCGCCCTGTCGCGCGGCGGCGAGCGCCAGAAGGCGACCGGCGACTACGAGGCCTGGATCCCCAAGTAGGCCTGGCCGCGTCCCCGTGTCCCGCATGTCCTTGATCCAGCGCGCCGCTTGGCCAGCCGCCGTCGCGGTCGCCATGGCCGGCGGCCTGGTTTCCGCCCAGCCCGCGCCACCCCCGGGACCCGTAACGACCGCTCCGGCATCCCCAACGCCGCCGCCGGCGCCCGCCGAGGAGGCGCCCCCGATCACCGTCGTCCCGCCCGCGCCGATGGCGGCCCCGCCGATCTCCGAAAAGGAGGTGGCGCCCGCGCCCGCCCCCAAGGCCCAGGTCGAGGAGAAAGTGGTCGAGGCGCCGGTCCGCCGGCTCCGCTACGACGTCGCCGTCCTGCAGGCGCTGGACAAGGTCACCGCCGAGAGCTTCCGCTTCGTGGCCGCCGTGGGCCGGCCGGTTCGCTACAAGAGCCTGATCTTCACCGTGAAGGCCTGCGAGCGCTCGGCGCCGGACGAGGCCATCGACGATTCCATCGCCTACCTCACCGTCGACAGCCAGCCGCGCCCCGAGCCCGGCAAGCCGACGCTGCCGGCCCGCCAGGCCTACAAGGGTTGGATGTACGCCTCATCGCCCGGCCTGCACCCCCTGGAACACCCGGTCTACGACGCCTGGCTGATCACCTGCAGGGCCGCGGCCCCGCCGAACGCGCCGGCCCGCTGAAAATCCGCGTCCACGGTCAGCGCCGCCGAAAGCCTCCGATGATAGGCCGCGCGGCTGATCTCCTCGGTCCCGAACTGCCGCAGGTGGTCGGTCATGAACTGCGCGTCGAGCAGAAGGTAGCCGCCGGCGATCAGCCGCGCCGCCAGGTGGACCAGCGCGACCTTCGAGGCGTCCCGGGCGCGTGAGAACATGCTCTCGCCGAAGAACGCCCCCTTCAGCGCCACGCCATAGAGTCCGCCCACCAGCGCCCCGTCACGCCAGCACTCCAGGCTGTGGGCGAAGCCCTGTTCGTGCAGGCCCGTGTAGAGGGTCTCGATGGGATGGTTGATCCAGGTCTCGGCCCGCCCGGGCCCGGCCTCCGCGCAAGTCTGGACAACCTCCCGAAACGCCGTGTCGAACCGGATCTCGAACGGCTCCGCGCGAACCGTGCGCGCCAGCCGGCGCGGTATGTGCAGGCCCGTCAGCGGGATCACGCCGCGCCGCTCCGGATCGATCAGGAACGTCCGCTCGTCGTCTCGCGCATCGGCCATCGGAAAGACGCCGCGGGCATAGCAGTCGAGCAGGGCGCGGGCGTCGAAATGGGGCACGGGCGGAGCTTAGCGGATCAGGCGCTCGCCGCCTGGGCCTTCATCCAGTTTTCCAGCCAGTGGATGTTGTAGTCCCCGGCGATGATGTCGGGCTGGGTCAGCAGTTCCTGGAACAGCGCGATGTTGGTGTCGATGCCGGCCACCACCATCTCGCCCAGGCAGCGGTTGACCCGCGCGATGCATTCCGCCCGGTCGCGGCCGTGGACGATCAGCTTGCCGATCAGGCTGTCGTAGTACGGCGGGATCGTATAGCCGGCGTAGAGCGCGCTATCGAGCCGCACGCCCAGGCCGCCCGGCGCGTGGAAGTCGGTGACCAGGCCCGGCGAGGGGGCGAAGGTCTTCGGGTTCTCCGCGTTGATCCGGCACTCGATGGCGTGGCCCTCGAAGACCACATCCTTCTGGCTGAACGACAAGGGCAGCCCGGCCGCGATGCGGATCTGTTCGCGCACCAGGTCGATGCCAGTGATCGCCTCGGTGACCGGGTGTTCCACCTGCAGGCGCGTGTTCATCTCGATGAAGAAGAACTCGCCGTTCTCGTAGAGGAACTCGATGGTGCCGACGCCCAGATAGCCGATGGCCTTCACCGCATCGACCACCACCTTGCCGATCTTGGCCCGCGTCGCCGCGTCGATGGCCGGCGAGGGAGCTTCTTCCAGCACCTTCTGGTGGCGCCGCTGAAGCGAGCAGTCGCGTTCCCCCAGATGGCAGACGTTGCCGAAACTGTCGGCGATCACCTGCAGTTCGATATGCCGGGGCGTCTGGAGGTAGCGCTCCATGTAGATCGCATCGTCCCCGAACGCGGCCTTGGCCTCGGCGCGCGCGGTGGAGACCGCTTCGGCCAGGTCGTCCTCGGTCTGGGCCACCTTCATGCCGCGCCCGCCGCCACCGGCCGCCGCCTTGATCAGCACGGGGAAGCCGATGTCCCTGGCCGCGGCGAAGGCCTCTTCCTCGGTGGTGATCGCTCCGTCCGACCCGGGTACGACCGGAATCCCGGCTTCCTTGACCACCTGCTTGGCGGTGATCTTGTCGCCCATCATCTTGATATGCTCGGGCTTGGGCCCGATGAAGGTGAAGCCGTGGGCCCCGACGATCTCGGCGAACCGGGCGTTTTCCGACAGGAAACCGTAGCCCGGGTGGATCGCCTGGGCGCCGGTGATCTCGGCCGCCGCGATGATCGCCGGGATGTTCAGGTAGCTCTTGGCGGCCGGAGGCGGGCCGATGCAGACGCTCTCGTCGGCCAGCCTGACCCACATGGCGCCCGAGTCGGCCTGGGAGTGCACGGCGACGGTCGAGATGCCCATCTCCTTGCACGCGCGGTGCACGCGAAGCGCGATCTCGCCGCGGTTGGCGATGAGGATTTTCTCGAACATGGCGGCTACGCGATGACCGCGAGCGGCTCGCCGAACTCCACGGGCTGTCCGTCTTCCACCAGGATCTCGACGATCTTGCCGGCCTTGGGGGCGGGGATCGGGTTCATGGTCTTCATGGCCTCGACGATCATCAGGGTCTGGCCGGCGGCGACGGTGTCGCCCACCTTCACGAACGGATCGGCGCCCGGGCTGGGCTGCAGGTAGATCGAGCCCACCATCGGCGAATTGACCACGTCGCCATTGCGCCGTTCGGGGGCGGCGCTCGCGGCCGGAGCCTGGGCGGCCGGCGCGGCGGCCGGAGAATGCGCGGGCGCCTGGGCCTGCACGTACTGCATCGGGGCTGCGGTCAGCGTCTTGGCCACGCGGATCTTCAGGCCCGCGTGCTCGACCTCGATCTCCGAGAGGCCCGTTTCCGTGAGGATGTCGGCCAACCGGCGGACCAGGCGCGCGTCGAGGGGGGCGGCGGGGGCCTTGGGGCTGCTAGCCATGGAAAATACCTTCGCTTCTTCGTCTTCAGGCTTGGCGGGACAGGCCCGCGGCGGCCTCGACGGCCAGTTCATAGCTCGCGGCCCCGAACCCGGAGACCAGGCCGTTGGCGGCGAGCGACACATAGGTCTTGCGGCGGAACGTCTCGCGGGCGGCCGGGTTCGACAGGTGGCATTCGACGATCGGCACGTTCACGGCCTTGAGCGCATCCAGGATCGCCACCGAGGTGTGGCCGTAGCCAGCGGGATTGATCACCAGGGCGGAGGCCTTCTCGCGGGCCTCCTGGATCCAGTCGATCAGCACGCCCTCGTGGTTCGACTGGCGGAACACGATTTCGCGCCCCAGCGCCGACGCCCGCGCCTCGCAAAGCTTGCGCACGTCGTCCAGGGTCTCATAGCCGTAGATTTCCGGCTCGCGGACGCCCAGGAGGTTGAGGTTGGGCCCGCTTAGCACATAGATCGGTTTCGACATTCGGCTCCGCCGTCGATTCCGCCGTCTTGTACCGGTAGGGCGCTGGGGTCACAAGCTTGCCGCGGGAGGCCCGTTCATGAACCTGACCGTCAACGGCGAGCCGCGCAGCTTTCAGGCGCTCGCCAGCGTGGCGGAACTGGTGGCGGCGCTAGGCCTGGACGGGCGCAAGGTGGCCGTCGAACGGAATCTGGAGATCGTGCCGCGCTCGGCCTATGGAAGGACCGCGCTCGCCGACGGCGACCAGATCGAGATCGTGCATTTCATCGGAGGGGGCTGACCATGGACGGCAATACTCAGGTTGAAGACACCTGGTCCGTCGCCGGCCGCACCTTCAAGTCGCGCCTGATCGTCGGCACCGGCAAGTACAAGGACTATGCCCAGAACGCCGCCGCCGCCGAAGCGGCCGGCGCCGAGATCGTCACCGTGGCGCTGCGCCGGGTGAACCTCTCGGATCCCAGCCAGCCGATGCTGGTCGATCACGTGAAGCCCGACCGCTTCACCTTCCTGCCCAACACCGCCGGCTGCTTCACCGGCGAGGACGCCGTGCGCACGCTCCGGCTGGCCCGCGAGGCCGGCGGCTGGGACCTGGTCAAGCTGGAGGTGCTCTCCAACACCAAACACCTCCTGCCGGACATGGAGGAGACCCTGCGGGCGCTGAAGCTGCTGATCGCCGACGGCTTCCAGGTGATGGTCTATTGCAGCGACGACCCGGTTTACGCCACCAAGCTGGAGGACGCCGGCGCCGCCGCCATCATGCCGGCCGCCGCTCCTATCGGTTCGGGGCGCGGCATCCAGAACTTCCTGAACCTCGGCCTGATCATCGAACAGTCCAAGGTCCCCGTCCTGGTGGACGCCGGCGTCGGCACGGCGTCGGACGCCGTGCTGGCCATGGAGCTGGGCTGCGACGCCGTCCTGATGAACACCGCCATAGCCGAGGCCCAGGACCCGATCCGCATGGCGCGGGCCATGAAGCACGCCGTCATCGCCGGTCGCGAAGCCTACCTCGCCGGCCGAATGGCGCGCCGCCAGTACGCCGATCCGTCATCGCCAAGGGCTGGGTTGATCTGACCTTCTGACCGTCATCGCCCGGCTTGTCCGGGCGCCCCATGGACACAGGTCGCGCCAGAGGGATCGCGGCGGCGGCGCGCCAAGCCTTGCCAAGCGGAGATCATGGGTGGCCCGGACAAGCCGGGCCATGACGATCCATAAATAAATTCAGAGGCCTGGACGGAGCGTTTCGCTCTAATACCAAGCGCCGCTGACGCAGACTCGGGGATTCCCCTGAGGGCCGAACAGTGATTCACGCTTCTTGTTGGAGAGGAGTGGTCGGATGGGGTCGATTGTATTGCGGGACGACTTTGATGCGGCGGCGGTGCGTCGGCTGG
>CANJXI010000109.1 GCA_947478785.1 Caulobacteraceae bacterium | reverse complement strand
GGCGCGATCCGCTCCCACTGACCATCGCTCAGCACCAGCCGATCCATCACACCCAAGACTGCCTCCAAAAGACAGTCTTGAATCACGCTTCGCAGGCGTGGGGAATCCTAAGAGTCCACAGCCCCTAGGACCCGCCGTCCGACGAGTGTTGGGGGCGGAACTTGCCTTCCTACGCCGTGGGCACGCCGATCGGGGTGGAGCGGAAGATGGCCTGTTCATCGTCGGTCATCTCGGCCGGCACGTCGGCGAAGAGCGGGGTGGAGAGATAACGCTCGCCGGTGTCGGGCAGCATGCACAGGATGTTGGCGCCGGCCGGCGCGTCGGCCGCCACTTTCAGCGCGCCGGCGAAGGTGGCGCCGGAGGTGATGCCGACGAAGATCCCTTCCGATTTCGCGAGATCCTGGCTGCAGCGGATGGCGTCCGGGCCGGGGATCGCCAGAATCTGGTCGATCGCCTGCATGTCGACCGCCTCCTCGGTGAGCAGCGGAATGAAGTCGGGCGTCCAGCCCTGCATCGGGTGAGGCGTCCAGGCCGGGTGGCCGGCGGCCGGCGAGCCGTCGGGCTTGCGGGTCTGGGCCTGGTGGCTGCCCAGTAGCTGGGCGGTCTCGGGCTCGCAGACCACGATCTTCGTCTTCGGGCTCTCCTTGGCCAGCACGCGGGCCACGCCCTGCAGCGTGCCGCCGGTGCCGTAGCCGGTGACCCAGTAGTCGAGGTTCTCGCCCTCGAAGTCGTCGATGATCTCGCGGGCGGTGGTGCGCTCGTGCATGTCCGGGTTGGCGGGGTTCTCGAACTGGCGGGTCATGAACCAGCCGTGTTTGGCGGCCAGCTCCTGGGTCTTCTCGATCATCCCCGTGGCCTTCAGCGGGGCGGGGGTGAGGATGACCTTGGCGCCCAGGAAACGCATCAGCCGGCGGCGCTCGATGGAGAAGCTCTCGGCCATGACGATCACCAGGGGATAGCCCTTGGCCGCGCAGACCATGGCCAGGCCGATGCCGGTGTTGCCGCTTGTGGCCTCGATCACCGTCTGGCCGGGCTTGAGCTCGCCCGAGGCCTCGGCGGCCTCGATGACGCCCAGCGCCAGGCGGTCCTTGACCGAACCCAGGGGGTTGAAGGCCTCGATCTTGACCCAGAGTTTCACGTGGGCCGGCGCGAGCTTGTTGATCCGCACCACCGGCGTGCGTCCGACCGTCTCGAGGATGCTGGCGTATCGCGTCATGGATCTTCCGGCAGGGCCGGCCTCCGCTTGTGGGAAGCCGATTTCCTAACACCGCGCCGGACCGCCCGCTATGGGCCTACTCGGCGGCGCGGGGGATGTCGTAGGGCTTGGCCGGCGGCGCCTCGGGCGGACGGCCCCGGGCGCGGCCGACGAGGTTGGCGAAGCGGCGCGAGAACACCTGCGGCGCGGACAGCAGCACCGGCGTCAGGACCAGGGTCAGCAGGGTGGCGAAGGACAGGCCCCAGACCACGGAGGCCGAGAGCTGGACCCAGGTCTCCGACCCCGGCGCCTTGTACTCCAGGTGGCCGTTGTGGAGATTCGGGTGGACCTGGAACATCAGGGGCAGGAGGCCCACGACGGTGACGGCGGTGGTCAGCATCACCGGCCGGAATCGCTGGGCGGCGGCGCGGATGGCGGCCTCGTCGGCCAGGAAACCCTGGCGCCGGAGCTGGTAGAAGGTGTCCACCAGCACGATGTTGTGGCCCACGACGACCCCGGCCAGGGCCACGACGCCGGTCCCCAGCATGATCACCGAGACATAGTCGAAGGTGTGGGCGAGGTTGACCTGCACGCCCAGCAGGACGCCGATGGTCGACAGGGCCACCGCCGAGAGCGTCACCAGCACGCCGTAGAAGCTGTTGAACTGCCAGAGCAGGATCACCCCCATCAGGAAGAGGGAGGTGGCCATGGCGACGGCGAAGAAGGCCGTGGCCTGGGCGCCTTCCTCGTCGGCGCCGGTGAACTTCACGTTCACCGCTGGATCGACCGTCATCCCGCCGATCCAGCGTTTCACGTCGGCGATCTTCAGGTTGGCCGCGACGCCCTTGATCGCGTTAGCCTGCAGCAGGACCAGGCGCTGGCCCTCGCGCCGCTGGATCTGGGTGACCTGCTGGGCGGGCGCGCGCTTGATGAAATAGGACGCCGGCACGGCGCCGCTGGGCGTGGTGATCTTGAACTGGTCGAAGGCCGACATGGTGCGGGCGTCGGCCGGGAAGCGCACGCGGATGTCGAGCTCGTCCTGGGCGTCATCGGGACGGAAGCGGCCGGCCAGCACCCCGCCGGTGAGGAACTGGATCGCCTGGCCGACCGAGGAGACATCGACGCCGTAGCGCCCGGCGGCCTCGCGATCGACGGTGAGGTTCCATTCGATGCCGGGGGAGGTGCGGTTGTCCTCGAGCTCGGTGAGCTGCGGATCGGCGGCCAGCCTGGCCTTTATCTGGTTGGCGACGCGGTCGAGGATGGCGGGGTCGTGGCTGGTCAGCTGCACCTGCACGGCCTTGCCGACCGGCGGGCCGCTCTCGGGCTGGCGCACCTCCACGCTCATGCCGGCCAGGTCCTTGACCCGGTCGCGGATCGACTCGGCGATGGCCTTGCCGCTGAGGCCGAGCGCCTTGCGGTCCTCGTACTTCACGAACTCCACGGACATCCGGCCGATCGTGTCGTTGGGCGGTGAATTGGGGCCGCCGATGGTCGTGGCGCTGCCCGAGCGGACATAGAGCGAGCGGATGCCCTTCAGGCCGGTGATCCGCTCCTCCACCTGCCTCATCAGCTGGTCCTGGGCCTCAGGCGAAAGGTTGCCGCGGGCCTTGACGAAGACACTGACCTCCTGCGGGTCCTGGTCGATGAAGAAGACCGTGCGGTGCGGGGTCGCCGCGAACCAGAATCCGATCATGCAGATGATGAGCAGGGTGCTCAGCACCACGCGGCCGGGGTGACGGCCGAGCGCCGAGAGGCTTTTGGCGTACCAGCCCATGAAGCCCTTCATCTCGCGTGGGTCGCCGTGCTCGGACTTCTCGATCTCGGCCAGGTGCTCGGCGTCGATGGCGGCCCGGCGGCCGATCAGCGAGCCCATGGCCGGGGTGAAGATCAGGGCCACGAAGATCGAGGCGCCCAGCACGAAGAACAGCGTCAGCGGCAGGAAGCTCATGAACTTGCCCGAGATGGTGTTCCAGAACATGAACGGCAGGAAGGCGCAGAGCGTCGTCAGCGTGCCGTTGGTCACCGGCCAGAACATCCGCTTGCCGGCGGCGGCGAAGGCCTGCTCCTTGGGCATCCCCTCGGCCATCTTGCGGTCGGCGTACTCCACCACCACGATGCCGCCGTCGACCAGGATGCCGACCGCCAGCACCATGCCGAACATGACCATCTGGTTGAGCGTCACACCCTTGGCGTGGATCATCAGGAAGGCGATCAGGAAGCAGGCCGGGATGGCCATGCCCACCAGCAGCCCCTGGCGGATGCCGAGGCTGGCCACGATGATCATCATGACCAGCAGGCTGGCCGTCAGGATGCCGGATTCCAGGACGTTGAGCGTGCGGCCGATCAGCTCGGAATTGTCGAAGGTGTAGTCGACCACGACGGTCGAGGGCCAGCTCCGCTGCTCCTCGGCGACCACCTGGCGGACGGTCTTGACGGTGTCCAGGATGTTGGCGCCGCTGCGCCGGCTGACGTCGAGCGCCACGGCCGGCTGGCCGTTGAAGCGGGTGATGAAGGTCGGTTCCTTGAAGGTCCGGCGGACGTCGCCGATGTCGCCGATGGTGATCAGCCGGTCGCCGTTCTTCTTGATCGGCAGGGCCAGGATGTCCTCGGGCCGCTGCACGACGCCCGGCACCTTGACGGCGAACTGGCCGGGCCCCGAGCGCATGTTGCCGGCCGGGATCAGCTGGTTGTTGCGCGCGATCACCAGGGCCAGGTCGCTGGCGGTGACGTTGTAGGATTCCATGCGCAGGGGATCGATGGTGACCTCGAGCATCTCCTCGCGGGCGCCGCTCTCGAAGGCCTCCTGGATGCCGGGGGAGGCCTCCAGCCGTTCCTTGAGCGCCTTGGAGATGCGCGCCAGTTCGCGTTCCGGGGCGGCGCCATGCAGCACGATCTGGATGACCGGCTGGTCGGCGACGTTCTGCACCTCGATGATCGGTTCCTCGGCGTCCGGCGGGAAGCGGCCGCGGGCCAGGTCGACCTTGGCGCGGATGTCGGCGAGCGCCTTGTCCTTCGAGAAGTCCGGCTCGAACTCCAGCGTCACCAGCGCCATGTTCTGGCGCGCGACGCTGTTCAGGTGCTTGATGCCCTGGATTGTCTGGAGCTGGACCTCGAGCGGCTTGATCAGCAGGCGCTCGGCGTCCTCGGGGCTGACCCCCGGGAACGGCACGGTCACCGAGATGTAGGGCAGGTCGATGTCCGGCTGGGATTCCCGGGGCATCGCCAGGTAGGCGAAGAAGCCGAAGATCGCCGCCACCAGGGTGACGCCGAGGACGACCTTGCGCCGCTTGATGGCTCCGTCGATCAGGGCGGCGATCATCCTCGATTTCCCTCCCGTCGCCCCGGCGCTAGCGCGCCAGGGTGACGCGAACCTTCTGGCCGTCGGCGACGAACGACTGGCCGACCGTGATCAGTTTCACGGCGCCCGACAGCCCGGTCACCCATACCCCATCGCGGGTCTCCTCGACGATGGTCACGGGCGCGAAAGCGACGCGGTTGTCGTCCAGCACGTAGCGGACGCCCTGGCGGCCGGCGGAATCCAGCACCATGGCGGAAACCGGCAACAGATGGGCGGGGCCCGAACCCGTCGCCACGCGGACCTCGGCCGACAGGCCGGAGCGGATCTCGAGACGCGGATTGGGGACGAGGATCTCCAGGTGGTAGGTGCGGGTCTGCGGATCGGCGTCGTGGGCCACATAGCGGATGCGCCCGTCGATCCGCTGGCCGGAGACCAGCCGGGCGGTGGCCGCGGCGCCCAGGCGCAGCTTCGCCGCTTCTGTCTCGGGCACGTCGCCGACGATCAGCAGGGGGTTCAGCTCGATCAGCGTCCCGCAGGGCTGGCCGGGCGCGAGATAGCTTCCCACCTCGGCGTCGCGATGGTCGAAGACGCCGGCGAAGGGCGCGCGGATGTTGACCTGGGCCAGCGCGATCTCGGCCTGGCGGGTGGCGGCGTTGGCCGCGTCGAGGCTGGCCTGGCTGGTCAGCACCTGGGTCTGGGAGCGGAAACCCCGGCGGGCCAGCTCGACCGAGCCCTGCTGCTGAAGCTGCATGGACTTGAGCTGCGCGCGGGCCTGGTCGAGGGCGGCCTGGCGGGCGTCGACGGCCAGCCGGCAGAGCACCGCGCCCTTGGCCACCACGCTGCCCTGCAGGACGGGCGCGCCGGCCACGACGCCGGCGGTCTCGGAACGCACGGTGACGGCGCGGGTGGCCTGGGTGCGGCCCCGCAGGACCACCTCATATTGGCGCATCGAGGGCGGGACGATCCGGGCCTGCACGCTGGGCAGGGTCGAGCCCGGCGGCGCGGTCCGGGCCTCGGCGGCCGGCTTGTGGCCGCCAAACAGGCCGACGACCAGGAAGCCGAAAAGGACGACGCCCATCACCACGATCACGAAAAGATACTGGGGCTTCATCCGCATCGAGCCGATCCCTGAATCTCCCTCAAAGTCGCACGAGTCGGCGCCGCCAACCCGTGCGCGGTCGCGAGCCGGCGATTCCGCGCGCTTGTGATGCCACCGTTACGCGACCGCAAATGAAATCGCGGACAGGTGGGCGTGACGGCGGCTATCCTCGATCTGCGAACCCCATTGCGTCGCGGTCTCGTAGCGGCGCCGCGAGACCAGATGTCGCCATCTTACGGAGTAAGGTAAAGATTTCGATGAGATACCTGCACACGATGGTCCGCGTCACCGATCTCGACGCCTCGCTGGATTTCTATTGCAACAAGCTGGGCCTGCGCGAAGTGCGGCGGGCCGACAACCCGGGCGGACGCTTCACCCTGGTGTTCCTGTGCGCGCCGGGCGACGAGGGCGCGGCCATGGACAATAACGCGCCGACGGTCGAGCTGACCTACAACTGGGACCCGGAGGACTACGGGGGCGGCCGCAATTTCGGGCACCTGGCCTATGCGGTGGACGACATCTACGCGGTCTGCCAGCGGCTGAAGGACGCGGGCGTGGTGATCAACCGGCCGCCGCGCGACGGGCACATGGCCTTCGTGCGCTCGCCCGACAACGTCTCGATCGAACTGCTGCAGGCGGGCGAGCGCCTGCCGCCCGCCGAGCCCTGGGCCTCCATGCCCAACGTGGGGGTCTGGTAGGCGTCGATCAGGAGGACGCGCGGGCCGCGACCCAGACCCGCCAGCGCCAGATGATCAGGCCGGCGGCGACCGCCACCACGGTCGCGCCGATGGCGACGGGGGCGGCGTGGGCGAGGACGCCACCCAGCAGGGTCATCACCGCCGGGCCGAACGCATAGCCGACGCCCACGAAGACGCCGGCCCAGATCAGCGCCCCGATGGCGTTCAGGATCGCGAACCGCACCGCGCCCACGTGGGTCACGCCCACCGCCACGGGACCCGCCGCGCGCAGCCCATAGAGGAAGCGGAAGATCAGGACGAAACCGGTGGGATAGCGCTCGATCAGGCCGAGCGCCTTGGCGAAGGCCGCCTTGCGGGCGACCCGCTGGACGAAGCCGGTGTCGCGGAAGCTGCGGCCCAGCACGAACAGCACCTGATCCAGGATGCCCGACCCGAGGGCCGCGGCCGCCAGCGCCACATAGGGCGAGATCGGCCCCTGGCGCGCCAGCACGCCGCCGGCGATCACGGCGGTCTGCCCCTCGAAGGCGGCGCCCAGGAGGATCGCGATCGGCCCGAAGGCGGCAAGGTTCTGGACGAGGTCAGCCATGCGGCCTTGGCAAGAGAATACAGCGGGAAAGGTTGCATAGGGGCGACTGGCGCCGGAGCGCCAGCGGAAATCCCGCGGCAAATGGCTCGCAAGGGCCTTGCAGGAATCAGATCGGTCTTTGACCCGGCGGCCACACCCGACGGTAGGCGCCGGTTTCCGCCTCATCCTTGCGGGCGAGGCGTGCGCGGGCAGCGGGGGGTTAACCTGCCGCCACCCGTTCAAGATTGATCGCGTGCTGATCCTCGTCGATCCGGAACCAGTTCCAGGTCACCACCGACGCCAGGTAGAAGAACAGCATCAGCGGCATGTAGGTCCACCCCAGGTTGCTGATGATTTCCGGGGAGACCTCCCCCGGCCTGGCGCCTTTCGGAAAGCCGATCCAGGTCAGCACAAGTCCGGGCACGACGACCGAGAAGGCCGCGAAAATCTTTTGCGGCAGCAGGTCCGCGGAAAGGATGAGCCCTTCGGAACGGCGCCCCGTCCTGACCTGCACATCTTCGACCAGGTCCGCGACCATCGATGACACCATGATGTTGGAGCACAGGTTCAGGACCGCGCCGACCGAATAGGCTGAAAAGACGATCGGCAGCAGCATCGGCGCGCCATTCGGCGGAAGGACGTTCATAAGCCGCAGGAAGATCGGGGCGCCAAGGATCATGCCTCCCGCGAGAAGAGTCCCCATGCAGGCTCTCCGCTTGCCGAACCGGCGGCCGAGAATGGGCGCGATCAGGAAGGCGACGGGAGCGGCGGCGATCGACGCCATCATCACCATCAGGATCTGGGTCGACGTGAATTCCCAGAAATAGGTCGAGAGATAGAGCGCGAGCCCGGCCTGGACGCCTCCGCCGACGCCGATGAAGGCGCTCGCCAGCATGGCGACGCCGAAATTGCGGTTCTTCAGCGTGGCGATGATCTGTCGCGCCTGAACCGCCAACCCGGGAGACGCCGCCGGCGCGCGGTAGAACGTGGCCGCCCTGCGTCGCGTGCTCAGCGCCGCCGTCGCCATGGCCAGAACGGCCACAATGGCGATCGCGATCGATAGCGGGCCATAGGCCTCGGCGTTCAGCTGCCCCACCGGCTGCTTCGCCGTCGGCCGCAGGAAAACGCCGTAGATCAGGACGCTCGCCAGGGCCATGCCGATCATCTGGAACAGGAAGCGGTAGCCCATGAGCACGGTCCGGTCATGGTAGTCGCTCACCAGCTCGGGTCCCATCGCGGCTGACGGAACGTCGAACAGGCTGGTGGACAGGTTCATGAACAGCCCGGTGGCGAGGATATAGCCCATCAGCGCCATGTCGGACCAACCGGTCGGCGGATGCCATCGCACGTAAATCGCGATCGGGACCAGGATCATGCCGACATAGAGGAAGGGGTGCCGCCGCCCCAGCCGCGATTGAGTGCGATCGGACCACTGTCCGATCAGCGGGTCCCATAGCGCATCGATGAATACGATTATTCCCAGGGCAATGCTGACAAGGTGCGCGGGGACTCCGGCAATCTGATTGAAGTAGAACAGTGCGATCCCTTGCAGCGCGATGCACACGGCTACCGAGATGTTGCCGGTGCTGTAGCCAATCTTGAGACCAATGCTCGGTGACGCAGGCTTCGTTTCCGACGCAGCCTCGGTTGTCAGATCGCGCACAATTCTCCCCCCTTTTTTATTGCTAGGTCTTGCCCGGCTTCGGTCAATCGTCGTTTCGGATTCGAACCCTTGAACTCAGGCCCATGATGCATGGGCGGTTGCGACGGCCACCGGTTGATCGGTGGGTTGGGACGGGCTCACCGCAGTCTGGCGCACTTGACCTTGGCAGTTCCTTGCGAACATTCCCAGCGCCTGAATTCGCGCACGCCACCCGCCGAACTTGGGCCGCCACCACCGGAGCGCTCCGTCTCGGGTCGTGTCCCATCGCGTGGTGTAACTGCGGCGTCGTGATCACCGCGATCTCCGGCGGGGCCGGGATCGTTCAGCTTGCCGGGATAGACAGGCTGACGAGGGGATCATCGCTCAAGGGGGCGAGGGTTTCCAGGGTCATGTAGCGGG
>CANJXI010000108.1 GCA_947478785.1 Caulobacteraceae bacterium | reverse complement strand
TTGCGTCAGCAAACCCGACCCTACCGAAGACCGCGGATGACTACCGCTTCGCCGCTCGCTCGCTACGGCGCCTTGTGAGAGGCGCGCTACGCGAGCGGCGAAGCTACCGCCGGGGAGCTACACCACCTCCCGGGACACGACCGTCATCGTAGGCGCGATGCTTGCCGCCCATCGAAAACGGCTGGCACGGAGGTCCGCCGGACACCAAGTCGAGCATGTCTTCGTACACCCGGAAATCGACGTCCCGCACGTCGCCTTCCTTCAGGGTCCAATGCTTCACGCTGACGACATCGCGCGCCCTGTTCTCGCGGATGGTGTCGCAGCAGTACCGATCCCACTCGACCACGAGTTCAGGCCGAAAGCCGGCTTGATGGAGGCCTATGCCCAGGCCGCCCGCGCCAGCGAAGAGCTCAACCGATTTCATGAGTCCAGGAACTCCCGAATTTGCCGACCCAGCGTTTCCGTGTCGCGTAGGTGGCATTCCCACAACACAAGGGCTCGCCACCCCGTGTTCACGATTTGTTCCATGACAACGGCATCGCGCGCAATATTGGATTCGAACTTCGCGTCCCAAAATTCGTGCCGTGATTTGGGCCGTCGCGCCAGCTTGCAAGCGGGGTCGGGGTGGCGATGCCAAAAGCACCCGTGGACAAAGATCACCTTGCGGCGCGAGCGAAAGACGAGGTCGGGCTTTCCGGGAATGTCCTTGGCGTGGAGGCGGTAGCGATAGCCCAGTCCATGAACGATCTGGCGAACGCGCATTTCAGGCCGGGAGCCCTTGCCCCGCACCCGAGACATCCGCTCGCTTCGCTGCTCAGGCGTGAGCGTGTCCATGCGCCAAGCTTCCCGACCTACCCCGCCTCATAGTTCAAGATCGGCCCCAGCCACCGCTCGGCCGTCTTCACATCCCAGCCCTTCCGCCGCGCGTAATCCTCCACCTGGTCGCGCTCGATCCGCCCCACGCCGAAGTAGTGGCTCTCCGGGTGCGAGAAGTACAAGCCGCTCACCGCCGCCGTCGGGAACATGGCGAAGCTCTCGGTGAGCGCCAGCCCCGTCGCGGCCTCCGCGTCCAGCAGCCGGAACAGCGTCGCCTTCTCGGTGTGGTCGGGCTGGGCGGGATAGCCCGGCGCCGGGCGGATGCCGCGGTACTGTTCGGCGATCATCGCCTCCACATCGAACGGCTCGTCGGGCGCATAGCCCCAGAGCTCGGTGCGCACGCGCCGGTGCAGGGCCTCGGCGAAGGCCTCGGCCAGCCGGTCGGCGAGCGCCGCGGCCATGATCGCGGAGTAGTCGTCGCCCTTGTCCTTGAAGGCCCTGGCGATCTCGGCCTCCCCGTGCCCGGCGGTCACCGCGAAGCCGCCCAGCCAGTCGGGCGTCCCCACCGGCGCCACGAAGTCGGCCAGCGCCACATTGGCCCGCCCGCCGTCCGCCTGGCTCCTGTCCTTGGCCATCTGCTGGCGCAGCGTGCGGAACCGGGCGAGCTCGGTCTCGCGGCCCTCGTCCGTCCACAGCACGATGTCGTCGCCGTCGGAATTGGCCGGCCAGAAGCCGACCACGCCGCGCGCCTCGAACCAGTTCTGGCCGATGATCTGCTGCAGCATGCCTTGCGCGTCCTTGTAGAGGTCGCGGGCGGCCTCGCCGACCACGTCGTCCTCCAGGATCTGCGGATAGCGCCCGATCAGCTCCCAGCTGGCGAAGAACGGCGACCAGTCGATGTGGCGGGCAAGGTCCGCCAGGTCATAGGCGGCGAACGTCCGTGTACCGAAGAAGCTGGGCTTCGGCGGCTGGTAGATCGACCAGTCCGGCGCGAACGCGTTGGCCCGCGCCTCTTCCAGCGTCGCGCGCGCCCGCTTGTCCTGGCCTCGGGCGAACGCCTCGCGGACCTTCACATAGTCGGCCGCCGTCTCGGCCTGCAGCCGCGCCTTCTCGGTCGGCGACAACAGGCCCGAGACCACGCCCACCGCGCGGCTGGCGTCCAGCACATAGGTCGTCTGGCCGCCCTTGTACTTCGGCTCGATCTTCACCGCCGTGTGGGTCTTCGACGTGGTCGCCCCGCCGATCAGCAGCGGGATGGTGAAACCCCGCCGCTCCATCTCACCCGCCACATAGGCCATCTCGTCGAGGCTCGGCGTGATCAGGCCGGACAGCCCCACGATGTCGACGTTGTGCGCGATCGCCTCGTCCAGGATGCGGTCGGCCGGCACCATGACGCCCAGGTCGATGACCTCGTAGTTGTTGCACTGCAGGACCACGCCCACGATGTTCTTGCCGATGTCGTGGACGTCGCCCTTGACCGTGGCCATCAGCACGCGGCCGGCCTGCTCGCGCGGCTTGCCCGCCTTCTCGGCTTCCATGAAGGGCTCGAGGTAGGCCACCGCCTGCTTCATCACGCGGGCCGACTTCACCACCTGCGGCAGGAACATCTTGCCCGCGCCGAACAGGTCGCCGACCACGTTCATCCCGTCCATCAGCGGGCCCTCGATGACGTGCAGCGGCCGCTCCACGGACGCGCGCGCTTCTTCCGTGTCGGCCTCGATATAGTCGGTCAGGCCGTGGACCAGGGCATGGGTGATCCGCTCGCCGACCGTCTTCTCCCGCCAGGTCAGGTCCGGCCCCTTGGCCTCCGACTTGCCGCCCTTGTACTTGGGCGCGAGCTCCACCAGCCGCTCGGTGTTGGAGATGTTCGTCCGCTGCGGGCGGTTGAGGATCACGTCCTCGACGGCCTCGCGCAGTTCGGCCGGGATGTCGTCGTAGACGGGCAGGTCGCCTGCGTTGACGATGCCCATGTCCATGCCGGCCGCGATGGCGTGGTAGAGGAAGACCCCGTGGATCGCGCGCCGGACCGGCTCGTTGCCGCGGAAGCTGAACGAGACGTTGGACACCCCGCCACTGATCCGCGCGTGCGGCAGGGTGGCCTTGATCGTCCGGCAGGCCTCGATGAAGTCGACGGCGTAGTTGTTGTGCTCGTCGATCCCCGTCGCCACCGCGAAGATGTTCGGGTCGAAGATGATGTCCTCAGGGGGAAAGCCCACCTCGTCGACCAGGATCCGATAAGCCCGCTGGCAGATCTCGATCTTGCGGGCCGCCGTGTCGGCCTGCCCCTGCTCGTCGAAGGCCATCACCACCACGGCCGCGCCGTAGCGCAGGCAGGCGCGGGCCTGTTCGATGAACTTGGCCTCGCCCTCCTTCATGGAGATCGAGTTGACGATCGACTTGCCCTGCACGCAGCGCAGGCCCGCCTCGATCACCTCCCACTTGGAGCTATCGATCATCACCGGCACGCGCGCGATATCCGGCTCGGCGGCGATCAGGTTCAGGAAGGTGATCATCGCCTGCCTGGAATCCAGCAGGCCCTCGTCGAAGTTCAGGTCGATGACGCTCGCGCCCGCGTCCACCTGCTGGCGCGCCACCGACAGGGCCGCCGGGTAGTCCCCCTCGGTGATCAGCTTACGGAACTTCGCCGACCCCGTGACATTGGTCCGTTCGCCGACATTGATGAAGGTGGGTCGCATCTGAACTCTGTCCAACTACTCCCCTTCTCCCCTTGTGGGAGAAGGTGTCGTGCGCCGCACGACGGATGAGGGGTCTCTCAAATCTATCCGTCGGCGACGCTGGCCGGACTGCGAGGCCGCGCGACCCCTCATCCGGCCCGCTTCGCCGGCCACCTTCTCCCACAAGGGGAGAAGGAAACCCAAAGCGAAACCTAAGCCAGCTCGAACGGCTCCAGCCCGGCCAGCCGCATGGCCGTCGGCCGCTCTGGGACCGGCCTGGGCGTCATCCCCCGCACTGCGTCGGCCACGTGCCGGATGTGCTCCGGCGTCGTCCCGCAACAGCCGCCCAGGATGTTGACGATCCCGTCGCCCGCCCAGTCGTGCAGCTGGTGGCCGGTCTGGTCCGGGGTCTCGTCGTACTCGCCCATGGCGTTGGGCAGGCCGGCGTTCGGATAGGCCGAGACCAGGGTGTCGGCGATGCGGCTGAGCTCGGCGATGTGCGGCCGCATCAGGTCGGCGCCCAGCGCGCAGTTGAGCCCGATGGCGAAGGGCTTGGCGTGCCTGACCGAGTTCCAGAACGCCTCCACCGTCTGGCCGGACAGCGTGCGCCCGGACCGGTCGGTGATGGTGCCCGAGATCCAGATCGGCAGCGCCTCCAGCCCCTGGTCCTGAAGGTCGAGAATCGCCTTGATCGCGGCCTTGCAGTTCAGCGTGTCGGTGATCGTCTCGATCAGGAACAGGTCGACACCGCCGTCGTGGAGCGCCCGGACCTGCTCCGAATAGGCCTCATAGACCTGCTCGAAGGTCACCTTGCGCGCCCCCGGATCGTTCACGTCAGAGCTCATCGACAGCATCACCGGCAGCGGCCCGATGGAGCCCGCCACGAACCTGGGCTTGTCCGGCTCCTTGGCCGTCCAGCGGTCGGCGCTCTCGCGGGCGATCCGGGCCGCCGCCAGGTTTATGTCGCGCACGTCGGCCTCGCGGCCATACTCACCCTGGCCGATCGAGGTCGACGAGAAGGTGTTGGTCTCGCTGATGTCGGCGCCGGCCCCATAGTAGGCGTCGTGCAGCTCGCCCACGATGTCGGGCCTCGTCAGGCACAGGATGTCGTTGTTGCCCTTCATCTGGCCGACATGGTCCTTGAACCGCTCGCCGCGGTAGTCGGCCTCGTCCAGGCCGCGCTTCTGGAACATCACCCCCCACGACCCGTCGAGGATCAGCACGCGTTCCCTGGCCGCCTGCTTGAGGGCGGCGATACGCTCACTCCGCGTCATGCCGCGGCCTCCTTCGGTTCGGTTGGGACCGCCTCGCGCACCCCCAGCACCCGGCAGATCGCATAGGTGAGGTCGGCCCGGTTCAGGGTGTAGAAGTGGAAGTCGCGGAAGCCTTCCTCGGCCAGACGCGCGCACATCTCGGCGGCCAGGGAGGCGGCCACCAGCTTGCGGGTCTCGGGGTCGGCGTCCAGGCCCTCGAAGTGGTTGGCGAGCCAGGCCGGGATCGCCACGCCCACCCGGCCCGCCATGTTCGACAGCCCCTCGAAGCTCGACACCGGCATGATCCCGGGCAGGATCGGCACCTCGATGCCCGCCCTGCGGATCTTCTCGACGAACCGCAGGAAGCCTTCGATGTCATAGAAGAAGTTGGTCACCGCCCGCGTCGCGCCGGCCGCCACCTTCTCCTTCAGCACCTGGATGTCGTGTTCCAGCGACGGGCTCTCGGGATGGACCTGCGGATAGATCCCGACGCTGACCTCGAAGGGCGCGATGGCCTTGATCCCGGCCGTCAGCTCGGTGGCGTTCTGGTAGCCGTCGGCCCTCGGCGTATAGGCCCCGCCCAGCGAGCCCGGCGGATCGCCCCGCAGCGCCACGATGTGGCGGATGCCGGCGTCCCAGTAGTCCTGGATCACCTCGTCCACCTCGGCGCGCGAGGCCTCGACGCAGGTCAGGTGCGCGGCGGGCTTCAGCGTCGTCTCGTTCAGGATGCGGACCACCGTGCGGTGCGTGCGCTCCCGCGTCGAGCCGCCGGCCCCATAGGTCACCGACACGAACTCCGGGTTGAGCGGCTCCAGCCGGCGGATCGCCTGCCACAGCGCCTCCTCGCCCTTCGGCCCCTTGGGTGGGGAGAACTCGAAGGAGACGCGGGGGCGCTCGCCCAGGCCGGCGCGGGCGACGGGTCCCAGGGCGCTTGCGATCGGGGTCATGCGGCGCTCCTGCGGCCCTGCCGGCCACGCTCGGCGGTCCAGATCTTCACGGTAAGGTCTGCCGACGGCAACGAGACGACGGTCACCTGGTTCAGGCCCCCCTCGGCCAGCCAGCGGCCCATCTCCGCGTCGCTGAAGCCCAGCCGGCGGTGCTGGTGCTGCTCGCGCAGGAACTCGAGCCTGTGCGGCGCGAAATCGACGATGATCAGCCGCCCGCCCTCGCCCACGATCCGCGCCGACTCGCGCACGGCGGCGGCCGGGTCGGAGAGGTAGTGCAGCACCTGGTGGACCACCACCACGTCGGCGTAGTGCGACGGCAGGCCGGTCCCGAAGATGTCGCCGTGCCGCAGCTCGCACTGCCGCAGGCCCGCCTCGCTCACCTGGTTGCGGGCGATGTTCAGCATCTGCTGCGACTGGTCGAGCCCCACTGCCTGCTCGGCCTGCGGCCCCAGCAGCGTCAGCATCCGCCCCGTTCCGCTGCCCAGGTCCACCAGCCGCTTGAACGGCCCGGGTCCCGCGGCCGCCACGATCGCCGCCTCCACGTCGTCCTCGGCCACATAGAGCGAGCGGATCTCGTTCCAGTGGGCGGCGTTGCGGGCGAAATAGGCCCCGGCCTCGGACGCCCGTTCCGACCAGACGGCGGCCAGCCGCTCCCAGTCGCGCTTGAAGACCGCGTCGTCGGTGTCGATCCGCGCCAGCACCGAGCCGATCAGCTCGCCGGCTTGCCCGGCCCCCGCCAGGCGGTAGAAGACCCAGGCCCCGTCGGGGAACCGTTCCACCAGGCCGGCCTCGGCCAGCAACTTCAGGTGGCGCGAAACCCGGGGCTGGCTCTGGTCGAGCACCCGGCAGAGCTCCAGCACCGCCAGCTCCTCGCGGGCCAGCAGCGCCAGGATGCGCATCCGCGTCGGCTCGCCCGCCGCGCGCAGCACCTCGACAACCTGGGCGGCGGAAATCCTCATCGGCGAATAAGGACATAAAGATATCTTTATGTCAATCTCCTCTCCCCCGGCGCAGCCGAGAGGGAGAGGGTAGGGAGAGCGGCGCGGCGGGCGCCGCATGCACCGATGACCCAGCCAGACTACACGAGGGGGCCCTCGCCCTGCCAGCGCGGGAATGGGACGGCCCAGCCGCCCTCTGCCTACCCTCTCCCCCGGGCTGACGCCTCGGGGAGAGGAGCGCCTACCGCGTGAACTTCTGGAACTTGATCCGGTGCGGGATCAGGCTGTCGGCGCCCAGCCGGCGCTTCTTGTCTTCCTCGTAGGCCTCGAAGTTGCCCTCGAACCAGTCGACCTGGCTGTCGCCCTCGAAGGCCAGGATGTGGGTCGCCAGCCGGTCCAGGAAGAAGCGGTCGTGGCTGATCACCACGGCGCAGCCCGGGAAGTCCTCCAGCGCGCTCTCCAGCGCCCCCAGCGTCTCCACGTCCAGGTCGTTGGTCGGCTCATCGAGCATCAGCACATTGCCGCCGGCCGCCAGCGTCTTGGCCAGGTGCACCCGGTTGCGCTCCCCGCCCGAGAGCAGGCCCACCTTCTTCTGCTGGTCGGCGCCCTTGAAGTTGAACGAGCCCACATAGGCCCGGCTCGGGATCTCGCGTCCGCCCACCTTCATGACGTCGAGCCCGCCGGAGATTTCCTCCCAGACGTTCTTCTTGGGGTCGAGGTCGTCGCGGCTCTGGTCGACGTAGGCCAGCTTCACCGTCTCGCCCAGCTTCACCGAGCCCTGGTCCGGGGTCTCCTGGCCGGTGATGATCTTGAACAGCGTCGACTTGCCGGCCCCGTTCGGCCCGATCACGCCGACGATGCCGCCCGGCGGCAGCTTGAACGTCAGGTCCTTGAACAGGACCTTGTCGCCGTATTCCTTCTCCAGGCCCGTGACCTCGATCACCTGCTGGCCCAGGCGCGGGCCCGGCGGGATCTGGATCTGGGCGAAGGTCTGCTTGGCGTTCTCGGCCTCGTTCTGCAGGTCGTGGAAGGCGGCCAGGCGGGCCTTGGACTTGGTCCGCCGCGCGCTCGGCGAGGAGCGCACCCAGGCGAGCTCGCGGTCGATCGCCCGCTTCTTGCCGGCTTCCTCACGCTCTTCCTGGGCGATCCGCTTGGTCTTCTGCTCCAGCCAGGAGGAGTAGTTGCCCTCGTAGGGCAGGCCCTTGCCGCGGTCGAGTTCCAGCGTCCACTTGGTCACTTGGTCCAGGAAGTAGCGGTCGTGGGTCACCAGGATGATGCAGCCTGGAAAGGTCTCCAGGTGGTGCTGCAGCCAGGCCACGCTCTCGGCGTCCAGGTGGTTGGTGGGCTCGTCCAGCAGCATCATGTCGGGCTTCGACAGGAGCAGCCGGGCCAGCGCCACGCGGCGCCGCTCGCCGCCGGACAGCGGCCCCACCGGCGCGTCGTTGGGCGGGCAGCGCAGCGCGCCCATGGCCATCTCGATGCGGCTGTCGATGTCCCACAGGTCGCCCGCGTCCAGCTTCTCCTGGAGCGCGGTCATCTCCTCCATCAGCTCGTCGGTGTAGTCCTCGCCCAGCTTGACGGCGATGGCGTTGTATTCGTCGAAGAGCCGCTTCTCCTCGCACCAGGCGATGACGTTGCCCCAGACGTCCAGGCTGTCGTCCAGCTTCGGCTCCTGCTCCAGGTAGCCGCGCTTGACGCCCTCGGCCGCGAAGGCCTCGCCCTGGAAGTCCTTGTCGATGCCGGCCATGATCTTCAGCAGGGTCGACTTGCCCGAGCCGTTGACGCCGACCACGCCGATCTTGGCGTCCGGATAGAAGCTCAGCCAGATATCCGAGAAGGTCTTCTTCGGCGCGCCGGGGAAGGCCTTGGTCAGGCCCTGCATCTGATAAATGTATTGCTGCGCCATGGGGCGTCCGCACCGCTCGTCAAAAAGAATGGGAATTGAGCGTGCAGATAGCGGCGGGCGGGCCTGGGCGCAACGGTCAGGGGAACCGGAGGCTCGCGTCCGCGTAGTGGTCCGCATGGACCGCCCCGGTCCGCGACCTGCGAGGACATCATGCACAAGGACGAGATGAAGGGCGCCGCGCGCGACGCCAAAGGCGCCATCAAGGAAGCCGCCGGCAAGGCCACGGGCAACGAGCGCCTGGAAGCCGAAGGCGTCGCCGACCGCGCAGCGGGCAAGCTGCAGAAGGGCGTCGGCAACCTCAAGGAAGCCGCCCGCACCGCGCTGAAGAAGTAGCAACCTCCACCGTCATCCCCCGGCTTGTCCGGGGGACCCATGATCTCCGCGTCGCGGACCTTGCGCCAGGAGGCCGCGCTTCCATCGGGAGGCGCGGTGTTGATGGGTCGCCCGGACAAGCCGGGCGATGACGACCGTTTAGAGATGAGGGCCGGGCTTTTGCGGCCCCCTTGCCTCGCCGAATGTCCGCCCCAATTTGAAGGCATGGCTTGGCTTGTGAGTCAGGGTGCGGCCGCTGCGCCGTGCGGCGATGGGGTCGTGTCCCGGGAGGTGGTGTAGCTCCCCGGCGGTAGCTTCGCCGCTCGCGTAGCGCGCCTCTCACAAGGCGCCGTAGCGAGCGAGCGGCGAAGCGGTAGTCATCCGCGGTCTTCGGTAGGGTCGGGTTTGCTGACGCAACTCT
>CANJXI010000107.1 GCA_947478785.1 Caulobacteraceae bacterium | reverse complement strand
GGACCAGACCGCTCGGTGCGCCAGGATTTCGGGCGCGCCGAAGCCGTGCGCGGCCATGGCCATGAACAGCAGAGGCATGAAGCCCCACAGGCCGTAGCAGGCCACGGCCGCTGCAAGGGCGCGCCCGTCCGGGGCAGGCGCGCTGGCGCTTGTCACCCGATCAGACCGTGATGGAGCGGTAGCCCGAGGACGACTTGATCACGCCGGTCTCGTCCAGCAGCTGGGCGATCTGCACCGCATTCAGGGCCGCGCCCTTGCGCAGGTTGTCGGACACCACCCAGAAGCTGAGGCCGTTCTCGACCGTGTGGTCCTTGCGGATGCGCGACACATAGACGGCGAACTCGCCGGCGGCGTCCACCGGGGTGACGTAGCCGTCGTGCTCCTGCTTATCGACCACCAGGACGCCGGGAGCATCGCGCAGGATCTCGCGCGCCTCGTCCGGCTCGATGGGGCGGTCGAACTCGACCGTCACGGCCTCGGAATGGCCGACGAACACCGGCACGCGCACGCAGGTGACGGTCAGCTTGATGGAGGGATCCAGCATCTTGTGCGTCTCCTTCCACATCTTGGCCTCCTCGTCGGTGTAGCCGTCGTCCTGGAAGGCGCCGATGAACGGGATCACGTTGAAGGCGATCTGCTTGGGGAACTTCTTGGGCGGGGTCGCGCCCAGCACGAAGACGTTCTTCGTCTGGTCGAACAGCTCGTCCATGCCTTCCTTGCCGGCCCCGGAGACCGACTGGTAGGTCGAGACCACGACACGCTTGATCCGCGCCAGGTCGTGCAGCGGCTTCAGGGCCACGACCAGCTGGATCGTCGAGCAGTTGGGGTTGGCGATGATGTTCTTGCGGCTCGCCATCTCCACGGCGTCCGGGTTCACTTCCGGTACGATCAGGGGCACGTCCGGGTCCATGCGCCAGGCCGAGGAATTGTCGATGACGATGGGGCCGGCCGCGGCGATGCGCGGCGACCACTCCTTGGAGAAGGCGCCAGAGACGCTCATCAGCACCACGTCGACCGTGGAGAAGTCGAACTGCGCGATGTCCTCGCACTTGACGGTCTGGTCGCCGAACGAGACTTCGACGCCGATGGATTTGCGCGACGCGATCGCGTGAATCTTGTCCACAGGGAAGGTCACTTCCTCGAGGATGTTCAGCATTTCACGGCCCACGTTGCCCGTGGCGCCGACAACGGCCACCCGGTAACCCATCGGAGTGCTCCTAGTCTTGAGGGAGCGTGCGTTTACTCCGAGCAGGCCCGCGAGGCAAGACGCGGGGGGCCGGCAGCCCACTACTCAAATGTCATCCCGGTTTCGCGGGACGCGAAGACCGGGACCCATAAACGCCGGCTTGGCAGGAGGGTGCGCGGCGGCGACACCCAGGGATTTGCTGTCTCAGATTGTATCTATGGGTCCCGGACAAGCCGCTGCGCGGCTTTCCGGGATGACACACTGGCTAGCGAGCCATCCGCAGGATCGTCGCCCACTGGTCATCGCTGACCGGCGAGACCGACAGCCGGCTCTGGCGGATCATCTCCAGGCCCGCGAGCGCGGGTTCGGCCTTCATCTGACCGAGCGTCACCGGCTGCTTGAGCGCCCTCACCGGCGCGACCTCCACCGCCACGAAGCGGCCCGTCGGGTCGCTGGCGTCGGGGAAGGCCTCGCGCACCACCTTGGCCACGCCGACCACCGCCAGGCCCTCCTGCGAGTGGTAGAAGAACACCTCGTCGCCTACCTTCATGGCCTTCAGGTGCAGGGCCGCGGCATTGTTGCGCACCCCGTCCCAGACCGTGCGGCCGTCGCGCTCGAGGTCGGCGAAGCTGTATTTCGTGGGTTCCGATTTCACGAGCCAGTGGGCCATGGTCCCATCCCCCTCACGTCATCCCGGAAAGGCGCGAAGCGGCTTGTCCGGGATCCACCAACGCCGTTGAAGACAAGGTGGCACGGGAGCGCCGCCACGCCAAACGGATGACCAGTGTGCTGATGGGTCCCGGTCTTTGCGTGCCGCAAAACCGGGATGACACGCGAGGTTAGAGCTCGGCCAGCACCGCGTCGCCCATGGCCTCGGTGCCGATCGCCCCGCCGAGGTCGGGTGTGCGCGCGCCCTTCTCCAGCGCCCGCTCGACGGCGGCGAACAGCCTGTCGGCCAGCTCCGGCCGTCCCAGGGACCAGCGCAGCGCCATCTCGAACGACAGGATCGCGGCCAGGGGATTGGCGATCCCCTTGCCCGCGATATCCGGCGCCGAGCCGTGGATCGGCTCGTAGAGGCCGGGCGTCCCGGGCAGGCCGAGCGCCGCCGACGGCAGCATGCCCAGCGATCCGGTGAGCTGCGCCGCGGCGTCCGACAGGATGTCGCCGAACAGGTTGTCGGTGACCATGACGTCGAACTGCTTGGGGTTCTTGACGATCTGCATGGCCGCGTTGTCGGCCAGGATGTGCTCCAGCTCGACGTCGGCATAGTCGCGGGCGTGCAGCTCGGTGACCACCTGGCGCCACAGCAGGCCCGTATCCATGACGTTGGACTTCTCGGCGCTGTGCACCTTGTTGCGCCGCCCGCGGGCCAGTTCGAAGGCCACGCGGGCCACCCGCTCGATCTCCATGGTCGTGTAGACCTGGGTGTCCACGGCGCGCTTGCCCTGGCCGTCGGGCAGGTCCTCGATATAACGCGGCTCCCCGAAATAGATGCCGCCGGTGAGTTCGCGGACGATCATGAAGTCCAGGCCCTCGACGATCTCGCGCTTGAGGCTCGATGCGTCGGCAAGCGGTTGGAAACAGAGCGCCGGGCGAAGGTTGGCGAACACGCCCATGCCGGCCCGCAGGCCGAGCAGGCCGGCCTCCGGGCGCTTGTCGCGCGGGGCGTCCTTCCACTTGGGTCCGCCCACCGCGCCCATCAGCACGGCCTTGGACGCCTTGGCCAGCGCCAGGGTCTCGTCGGTCAGGGGGACACCGTGCTGGTCAAAGCTGATCCCGCCGAACGGCCGTTCCTCGATTTGCAGGTCGTTGGTCAGCCGGGCCGCCACGCGCCGCACCTGGGCCGTCACCTCGGGCCCGATCCCGTCGCCGGGCAGGAGCAGCAGGTCGGTCATGGCGGGCCTCGGAAGCTAGAGCGGGCGTTCGGAAGCCGTCTCGTAGGCGAAGAGCCTGCGGTCGGAAACCCCGAACTCGGGCCAATGGGCGCGCCAGGTCGCCATGTGGGCGGTCCGGAAGTGGGCGTCCAGGGCCGCCTGGTCGCGCCAGGCCTCGAACACCCGGATCAGGCCGGGCTCGGCCACGTCCTCGGCGTAGGCGTATTCGATACAGCCGTCCTCGGCCCGGCTGGCCGCCAGCATGGCCAGCATGTGTGGCCTGAAGCGCGCGATATTCTCCGGCGGCACGCGCACCGTCCCGGCGATGATCAGGGTCACGCGTCCTCGAGCCAGGGCTTGGCCAGCGCCTGGCGCATTTCATAGACGTCGATGTCGGCCGCCCGCGTCAGGGTCTCGCCGATGGCGTCGAGGCCCTTCAGCATCTTCTCCTTGCGCTGCGGATCGATGGCGAAGGCGTAGGTCCGGCCGGACGGCGCGACCACGGTCTGGGCCTCCAGGTCGACGGTGACCAGGTGGTTGCCGCCCTTGGCCTCGTCCATCAACGAGGCCACCTCGTCCGCCTTCAGAACCACGGGCAGCAGGCCGTTCTGGAAGCAGTTGTTGTAGAAGATGTCGGCGAAACTGGTGGAGACCACGCAGCGGATTCCGAAATCCATCAGCGCCCAGGGCGCGTGCTCGCGGCTCGACCCGCAGCCGAAGTTATCGCCGGCCACCAGCACGCCCGCGCCCTTGAACTCCGGCCGGTTGAGCACGAAGTCGGGCTTGGGCCGGCCCTCGCCGTCGAAGCGCAGGTCGTAGAACAGGCCCTTGGCCAACCCCTCGCGCTCAACGGTCTTGAGGAACTGCTTGGGGATGATCTGGTCGGTGTCGATATTGGCCAGCGGCAACGGGGCCAGGGTGGCGTCGAGGCGCGTGAAGGCTTGCATCACAGGTAATCCCGAACGTCGGCAATATGCCCGGCAATCGCCGCAGCCGCGGCCATGACCGGGCTCATCAGGTGGGTGCGGCCGGCGCGGCCCTGGCGGCCCTCGAAATTGCGGTTGGAGGTGGACGCGCAGCGCTGGCCGGGCGGCACCTTGTCGGGGTTCATGGCCAGGCACATGGAGCAGCCCGGCTCGCGCCACTCGAAGCCGGCGGCCAGGAAGATCTCGTCCAGCCCCTCGTCCTCGGCTTGGGCGCGGACCAGGCCGGATCCTGGCACCACCATGGCGCGGACGTGGGAGGCGACCTTGCGGCCTTCCGCGATCTTGGCCGCCGCGCGCAGGTCCTCGATGCGGCTGTTGGTGCAGGAGCCGATGAACACCACGTCGACCTTGGCGTCGCTGATCGGCTGGCCGGCGGTGAGGCCCATGTATTCCAGGGCCTGCACGGCGGAGGCGCGCTTGCCGGGGGTGTCGAAGCTTTCCGGATCGGGCACGCGGTCGGTCACCGCCAGCACGTCCTCGGGGCTGGTGCCCCAGGTGACCAGGGGCGCGATCTTGCCCGCGTCGAGCGTGATCTCGCGGTCCCAGGCCGCGTCGTCGTCGGAGAAGAATGTCTTCCAGTAGCTCAGCGCCATCTCCCACGCCCCGCCCTTGGGGGCCGACGGACGGCCGCGCAGGTAGTCGAACGTGGTCTCGTCGGGCGCCACCAGGCCTGCCCGCGCCCCGGCCTCGATGGTCAGGTTGCAGAGCGTCATGCGGCCTTCCATCGACAGCGCCCGGATCGCCGAGCCCGCGTATTCGATGACGTAGCCGGTGCCGCCGGCCGTTCCGATCTCGCCGATCACGGCCAGGGCATAGTCCTTGGCCCCGACGCCCGGGATCGGCTCGCCCTCGATGTTCACCCGGAAGTTCCTGGCCTTCTTCTGGCGCAGGGTCTGGGTCGCCAGGACGTGCTCGACTTCCGACGTGCCGATGCCGTGGGCCAGGGCGCCGAACGCGCCGTGGGTCGAGGTATGGCTGTCGCCGCAGACGATGGTCATGCCGGGCTGGGTGCGGCCCTGTTCCGGCCCGACCACGTGGACGATGCCGTTCCGGATATCGCCCATCGGGAAAAACTCGATCCCGTGTTCCTTGACGTTGCGCTCCAGCGTCTGAAGCTGCAGGCGCGCCTCCTCGTCGGCGACGGCGCCTATACCCAGCGCCTGGCCTTCGGTCGGCACATTGTGGTCGGCCACCGCCAGCGTCCGGTCGGGCCGGCGCACGGGGCGGTGACTGGCGCGCAGGCCGGCGAAGGCCTGCGGCGTCGTCACCTCGTGGATGAGGTGCAGGTCGATGTAGAGGATCGCCTCGCCGTCCTGTTCCGTAACGACGTGGCCGTCCCAAATCTTGTCATAGAGCGTCTTGCCGGGCATGGAGCGCATGTAGGGGGCGACCCCCGCGTACGTCTAGTGCATCGGCGCCGCAGTTCCCTCCGCAGGCGCGCGACAGGAGCCAGACCATGAAGATCGATCTTCTGTCGACCGGCAGCTTCGTGGGCGGCCAGCCGCACGGCCAGTTCGATTGGCTGCGGGCCAACCAGCCGGTGGCCTGGCACGAGGAGCCGGGCGGGCGGGGCTTCTGGGCGGTGACCCGGCACGCCGACGTCTGGGCGGTGGACCGGGACTTCCAGACCTATTCGTCGGAGCCCAGCGTGATGATCGCCGACCCGCCGGCCGGCGAGAGCGCGGTGGGGGCCAACAAGATGATGCTGATGATGGATCCGCCGGCCCACACCCAGTTCCGCAGGCTCGTCCGCTCCGAATTCACCGACCCGGCGGCGCGGCTGCGGGCCGAGCACATCCACGCCCTGGCCAAACGCATCGTCGATGCCGTGATCGCCCGCGGGGAATGCGACTTCGTGTCGGAGGTGGCCGGCGAGATGCCCTCGTTCGTCATCGCCGAGCTGATGGGCCTGCCGCTGGACGATGGGCGCGAACTCTACAAGCTGACCGAAATCCTGCACTCCGCGCCGGAGGCCCTGCCCCCCGGGGCCAGCCAGGCCGCGATGGCCAGGATGTTCGAATACGCGTCCGGCGTGATCGCCGAGAAGCGCGCCCGGCCGGACGACCACCTGGCCTCCCGGCTGCTGGCCTGCGAGGTCGAGGGTCGGCGCCTGACCGACATGGAGTTCGTGATGTTCTTCATCCTGCTGGTCGACGCCGGCGGGGACACCACGCGCAACATGCTGGCCGGCGGCCTGCTGGCCCTGATGGAGAACCCCGACCAGTTGGCCTGGCTGATGGTCGACCTGGACGCCCGCCTGCCCTCGGCGCGCGAGGAGCTGCTGCGCTGGACGAGCCCGGTGATCTGCTTCCGCCGGTCGGCGACCCGCGACGCCGAGCTGGGTGGCCAGGCGATCAAGGCCGGCGACAAGGTGGTTATGTACTTCGGCGCCGCCAACCGCGACCCGGCAGTCTTCGACAGGCCGGATGTCCTGGACCTCTCGCGGGCCGAAAACCCGCACATCGCCTTCGGCACGGGCCCGCATTCCTGCCTGGGCCAACACATCGCCCGCATCGAGATCGACGCCATGCTGCGCGAGGTCCTGACGCGGATGACGGCCTTCGAGCTGGCGGGGCCGGTACAATGGCTGCCGTCGAACTTCATCTCCGGGCCGCAGACCATGCCGCTGCGTTTCCGGGCGTCTTAGGCGGCGCCAGCCAACCGGAATTGCCGAATCCGCGCGACCCGCTATTCATGGGCGCATGCCGGGACCGAACGACTGGGACCTCTTCCAGAGCCTGCACGCCGTCATGGAGGCGGGCACCCTGTCGGCCGCCGCCAAGCTGCGCGGCCTGACCCAGCCCACCATCGGCCGCCATATCGAGACGCTGGAACATCGGCTGGGCGCGCCGCTGTTCCTGCGCAGCCCTCGGGGCCTGCAGCCGACCGACCTGGCGCAGGAGCTTCGCCCGCACCTGCAGGAGATGGCCGCCGCGGCCGCGGCCGCGGTGCGCGACGCTTCCGGCGCGGCGGATTCCCTCACCGGCTCGATCCGCATCACCGCGCCGGAGGTCGTGGGTGCCGAGGTCCTGCCGCCGATGCTGACGCGGTTCCGCGAGAAGCATCCCGGCGCCGTCATCGAACTGATGATGTCCAACGTCGTCGACGACCTGTCGCGCCGCGAGGCCGATATCGCGGTCCGCATGGCTCCGCCCAGCCAGAGCGCGCTCGTCGCCCGCAAGGTGGGCGAGGTGGCGTTCGGCTTCTACGCCAGCACCGTATACCTCGATCGGCACGGGACGCCCGAGAGCCTCGATGACCTCCAGAACCATCCGGTGATCGGCTTCGACACCGTACAGCGCGGCGTCCGCGACCTGACCCTGAACCTGCGGGTCAGCCGCGAGGCCTTCGCCTTCCGCACCGACAGCGACCTGGCGCAGCTGGCGGCCATATCCGCGGGCTTCGGCGTCGGCGTCTCCCAGCCCTCGATCGCCCGGCGGCGTGGCCTGGTCCGCGTGCTCCCCAACCTCACGGTCCTCACCCTTGGCATCTGGATCGTCATGCACGAGAATCTGCGCGGCAGCCGGCGCATGCGGCTGATGTTCGACCACCTGGTCGAGGAGGTCACCGCCTACGCGCGGGAAGGCCGCGCGTGACGTCCGGAGCGGCAGGCGGCGCCCATAAGCAGGGCGCCAGTCAAAAGGGACACGCCGCAACCTTGGCCTGAAACAATTTGGTATAAAAAACTTATTACAGCCATGGCTCCTGCAGGACGTCCCGAGGCGCCGCGCCCATGCAACCGAGCGATCTGGCCCGACTGACCACCTTCGTCGCCGTCGCCGAGCGCGGCAGCTTCGCCAAGGCCGCCAGCGCGCTTGGCCGCACCACCTCGACGGTCAGCCACACCATCCGGACGCTGGAGGAAGGGCTGCGGATCCGCCTCTTCAACCGCACGACCCGCAGCGTGGCCCTGACCGAGGCCGGCGAGGCGCTGATGGCCCGCGTGCAGCCCCTGCTGGAGGAACTTAGGCAGGCGGTCGGCGCCATGGATGCGTTCCGCGACGCGCCCGCCGGGCGCCTGCGCCTGTCGGTCTCCAGTCTCGCCCTGTCGCTGGTGGTGGCCCAGGTGCTGCGCAGCTTCACCCGCGCCTATCCGGGCGTCACCCTGGAGATCGCCGTCGACGACGAGGCGGGGGACCTGACCGATGGCCGGGCGGACGCCGGCGTCCGCAGCCTGGCCCGCATCCCAAGGGACATGATCACCGCCCGCATCGCGCCGCCCGGTCGGCAGGTGGTGGTGGCCTCGCCCGACTACCTGCGCCGCCACGGAACGCCGCGCACGCCCGCCGACCTCGCCCAGCACCGATGCGTGCAGTTCCGGTTCGCCTCGGGCGCGTTCTTCCGCTGGGAGTTCCAGGAGGCCGGCCGCAGGTTCGAGGCGGCGCTGGGGGCCGGCGTGGTCACCGACAACATCGACCTTCTGCTGCGCGCCGCCCTGGACGGGGTGGCGGTCAGCTACACCCTGGACGCCCACGTCGCCCCCTATATCGCTGACGGCCGGTTGCAGTGTGTGCTCGAGCCCTACTGCCCGGCCTTCGACGGCTGGCATCTCTACTATCCAAGCCGCCGCAACATGCCCGGGCCGCTGAAGGCCTTCCTGGAATTCCTGCGCCGCCCGGAGTCGGCCAGGGCGATCGCCGAAGACGCCTCGGCGCCGGACGCGGCCTTCGCCCAGGTCCGATCGTTCGAAACCATCGAACGGCCCGCGCGAGCATCACGGGGTACCGCGCCCATCCGTCGCACCTTAGCTCAGGGACGATAGGGCTGCGTAACCGGGGCTGAGTTCATGATCGTCGGCCAGAGCTTTGTATGGCTGCACTTTCCAAAGACCGGCGGCCACACCGTCGCGGCGGCCATCCAGGCGGCGGGGCGCGGCCGGGGCGATCTGGTGTTCGACGACGAGCAGGCCGACGCCGACGGCTGGCACGACACCCTCCTCCACCGCATGCGGCGCGACCGCAACTTCGATCCGACCGGCAAGCTGGTGGTCTCGGGCGTCCGGCGCCTGCCGTGGTGGCTGCTCAGCCGGGTGCACTACGAGGCGGCGCGCGCGCCGTTCCACTGCGCCTCGCGGGAGATGCTCTGCCGCGGCGAATTCTACGAGAACAACGGCCAGGTGAACCGCGCCGATGAACAGATGGGCCGGTTCTGCGCCCATCCGGTGGTCGTGTCCCATCGCGTGGTGTAACTGCGGCGTCGTGATCACCGCGATCTCCGGCGGGGCCGGGATCGTTCAGCTTGCCGGGATAGACAGGCTGACGAGGGGATCATCGCTCAAGGGGGCGAGGGTTTCCAGGGTCATGTAGCGGG
>CANJXI010000106.1 GCA_947478785.1 Caulobacteraceae bacterium | reverse complement strand
TCTGGAACGAATACGAGGGCGACGAAGCCGAGGCTTGGGAAATGGCCGTCGGCGAAAGCCTCGACGACGAGGAACTCGTCGACAGCTTCACCACCGAACCCCTCGACGCCCAGGTCGAACGCATCCGCAAGTCCATCGGCCTCGGCAAGGCCGCGCCGGCGGAGGACGCCCCCATCGACGACGGCCAAAGGCGAAGCTCCGCCTGATCCCTTCTCCCCTTGCGGGAGAAGGTGGGCCGCAACGCGGCTCGGATGAGGGGGCGCGCCGATCAAGCCGATCCACAAATGGCGCGGAGAGCGGAGCAAGACCCCTCATCCGTCAGCTTCGCCGACACCTTCTCCCGCAAGGGGAGAAGGGACGCGCCCTCCCCCCCCACGCCCGTCATCCCCCGGCTCGTCCGGGGGACCCATTGAACGCAAGCGAGCGTGATCGCGAACAAACCGCGCCGCGCCACGCTCCAACCCAACCACGCTCATGGATCCCCCGGATACGCCGGGGGATGACGAACCTATGGAGATTTCGCGAGGGCCATGACCGCCGTGTCGCGCCCTACCCGCCCTCCGGCCCGCCGAAGCGTTCGCGCCATTCGGCGACCTGGGAGTCCTCGATCTTCCTGAACAGCACATCGGGCGCCTTGACCGGACGGCCGGGCGGCAGCGCGGTCAAGAGGCCCTCGCCGGTCTGGTCGGGCCAGCGGCAGGGGAAGGCCTCGCCCACCGACAGGGCGATGGTCTCGGCGGCGAAGGGAATGAACGGCTCGCAGACCCGGGCGAACAGAGCCACCAGGTTCAACCCCGTCCGCACGCCCACCGCCGCCCGCTCCGGATCGGTCTTCAGCGCCGTCCAGGGCGCGGCCTCGGTCAGGTACTGGTTGCCCAGCACCCAGAGCTGGCGGACGGCGGCCGCGGCCTTGCGGAACTCGCGGCCTTCCAGGTGCTCGGTGAGCTCACGCAGCTTGGCCAGCACGTCGGCGTGCAGCTTGATCTCCAGCGGGCCGTCCTCGCCGCCCGAAGGCACGACGCCCTCAAAACGGTTCTCGCAGAACTTCAGGATGCGGTTGACGAAGTTGCCCAGCACGTCGGCGAGGTCGGCGTTCACCTGCACCTGGAACTGCTCCCAGGTGAAGGTCGCGTCCGAGGTCTCGGGCGTATTGGCGGTCAGCCACCAGCGCCAGTAGTCCGGCGGCAGCAGTTCCAGCGCATGGTCCATGAACACCCCGCGCTGCTGCGAGGTGGAGAACTTACCGCCGTAATAGTCCAACCAGTTGAACCCCTTGAGCTCGTCGACCAGCTTCCAGGGCGCGTTGCTGGAGGGGGTCCAGGCTCCCGTCGCGCTCCGCGTCTCGTTCAGGCCGATCAGGGTGCAGGGAAAGCCCACGGTGTGGAAGGGCACGTTGTCCTTGCCCATGAACTCCACGTAGGTCACGTCGGCCGCCTCCGGCGCGCGCCACCAGCGCTCCCAGGCCGCGTCCGGCGCGGGGGCCTTGCCGGCCTCCAGCGCCTGCGCCTCGGCCCACTCCCAGGTCGCCGCGATATATTCGATGGGCGCGTCGAACCAGACGTAGAACACCTTGCCCGCCAGGCCCTCGATGTCGGGCAGCGCGCCGTCGGGATTGGCCCCCCATTCGAAGGCGTTGACCGGCACGCCCCACTCGAGGTCCCGCGTGATGCCCCGATCCTGCAGGCCCTCGTCCAGCCACTTCAGCGCGATGGAGGTGACCAGCAGCGGCCAGCGGTCGCGCTTCTCGCCGATCCAGGCGCGCAGCTTGTCGGAGAACAGGCTCTGGCGCAGGAACAGGTGCTTGGAATCCCGGATCTCGATCTCGGTCGAGCCCGAGACCGCCGAGCGCGGATGCAGCAGGTCGGCCGGGTCCAGCACCCGGGTGCAGTTCTCGCACTGGTCGCCGCGCGCGGCCTCATAGCCGCAGTGCGGACAGATGCCGATCACATAGCGGTCGGGCAGGAAGCGCCGGTCGGCCCGCGAATAGACCTGCTGGGTCACCCGCTCCTCGATGAAGCCGGCCTCCCACAGCTGCTGGGCGAAGCGTTGCGTCAGCCGGTGGTTCTGCGGCGAGGACGAGCGGCCGAAATGGTCCCACGACAGGCCGAACCGTCGGCCGAGGTCATGCTGCACCCGGTGGGCCTCGGCGCAGAACGTCGCCGGATCGACGCCCGCCGCCGCCGCCGCAAGCTCCGTGGGCGTGCCGTGCTCGTCCGTGGCGCAGATGTAGAGCGTCTCGCGTCCCCGGCTGCGCTGGAACCGCGCATAGACGTCGGCCGGCAGCATCGAGCCCGCCAGCGTCCCCAGGTGCTTGATCCCGTTGATATAGGGCAGCGCGGACGTGATCAGGATGCGGGACATGGGACGTCTCTCGAAATGAGGAGAAGGCCGGGGCTTATAGGCCGCCCGGCCCGTTCGCCAAACCCCGCGCGCGCATCGGCGCTAGAACGGCCCGTTGAAGACCACCACCGCGCCCACCGCGATCAGGGCGAAGCCGACCCCGTGGTTGACCGTGAACGGCTCCTTCAGCCAAAGCACCGAGAACACCGCGAAGACCGCCAGCGTGATCACCTCCTGCATCGCCTTGAGCTCGGAGGGCTGGAAGGCGCGCCGGCCGATCATGTTGGCCGGAACCGCCAGGCAGTATTCGAAGAAGGCGATCCCCCAGCTGATCAGCACGATCAGCCAGATCGCCCGATGCTCCACCTTCAGCTGGCCGTACCAGGCGAAGGTCATGAACACATTGGAGGCGACCAGCAGCAGGACGGGGGCGATCGCGGTCCAGTTGAGCGGCATGACGGTTTCCGGAAGCTTTGGCGTTGAGGACGCAGCGCCGCGCCCTATAGACTTGTTCCAACGGGGGAGTATTCGCATGCGGCGATGGGTCAAGGCGCTTGGACTGGTCGCGGCCCTGGCGCTGGCCGCTTGCACGCCCGCCAAGCCGACCGCGAAGGCCGCCGGCGGCGTCCTCAACATCTACAACTGGTCGGACTACATCGACCCGGCGTTGCTGGCCCAGTTCACCAAGGAGACCGGGATCAAGGTGCGCTACGACACCTTCGATTCCAACGAGGTGTTGGAGACCAAGGTCCTGCAGGGCCAGACGGGCTACGACATCGTGGTCCCCTCCAACCACAACGTCCCTCGCTACATCACGGCCAAGGCGATCCAGCCGCTGGACAAGTCCAAGCTCACAGGCCTCGCCAACCTGGCCCCCGACGTCATGGCGCACATGGCGGCCTTCGACCCGGGCGGCAAATACGCCGTGCCCTACATGCAGGGCACCATCGGCATCGGCTACAACAAGGACGCCGTCGCCAAGCGCCTGCCGGGCGTGGCGATCGACAGCTGGGCGGTGGTGTTCGATCCCAAGACGCTGGCCAGGCTGAAGGACTGCGGCGTCTATTTCCTCGACGCCTCGGAGGACATGTACGCGGTCGCGCTGAACTATCTCGGCAAGGATCCCAACTCCCACGACCCGGCCGACTACAAGGCCGCCACCGACCTGCTCCTGAAGGTCCGGCCCTATGTCCGGAAGTTCCACTCCTCGGAGTACATCGACGCCCTGGCCAACGGCGATATCTGCGTGGCCATCGGCTATTCCGGCGACGTGCTGCAGGCCCAGAGCCGGGCCGAGGAAGCCAAGAACAAGGTCAACATCGGCTACGTCCTGCCCAAGGAAGGCAGCCAGGTGTGGTTCGACGTCTTCACCATCCCCGCCGACGCCCCGAACCCGCAGGCCGCCTACCGCTTCCTGAGCTTCATGCTGCGGCCGGAGATTATCGCCAGGGCGTCGAACTACACCAAATACGCCAACGCCAACGCCGCGGCGACCAGGCTGGTGGACGCCTCGGTGCGGAACGATCCGGCCGCCTATCCGCCGCCGGACCAGGCCAAACGTCTCTTCGTCACCACCACCAAGGACCAGGACCTGCTGCGCGAGGTGAACCGGCAGTGGACCAGGGTTCTGACCGGCCAATGACGACAAGCGGGGGGAAGTCGCCCCTCGTCCGCATCGAGGGCGTGACCAAGCGCTTTGGCGAGGTGACGGCGGTGGACGGGGTCAGCCTGCACATCGACGAGGGCGAGTTCTTCGCCCTGCTGGGGCCCTCCGGCTGCGGCAAGACCACCCTGATGCGCATGCTGGCCGGGTTCGAGGCGCCGGACGGCGGCCGCATCCTGCTGAACGGCCAGGACATGGCCGGCCTGCCGCCGCACCAGCGCCCGACCAGCATGATGTTCCAGTCCTACGCGCTCTTCCCGCACCTGAGCGTCGAGCAGAATATCGCCTTCGGCCTGGCCCGGCAGGGCTGGGCCAGGGCGGCCATCGGCCCGCGCGTCGAGGAGATGCTGAGCCTGGTGCGGCTGGAGGGCCTCAACCGCCGAAAGCCTTCGCAGCTCTCCGGCGGCCAGGCCCAGCGGGTGGCGCTGGCCCGCGCGCTGGCGCCTGGGCCCCGGATCCTGCTGCTGGACGAGCCGCTGGCGGCGCTGGACCGCAAGCTGCGCGAGGAGACCCAGCTTGAACTGCGCGCCCTGCAGCGCAGGCTGGGCGTCACCTTCCTGGTCGTCACCCACGACCAGGACGAGGCGATGGTGATGGCCGACCGGATCGCGGTGATGCGCGCGGGGACGATCGCCCAGGTGGGGCCGCCCAAGGCGGTCTACGAGCGGCCGGCCAGCCGCTATGTCGCCGAGTTCCTGGGGGAGGCCAACCTCTTCGAACATGGCGCAGGCTGGCGCCTTGTCCGGCCCGAGAAGATGAGCATCTCCCCGGTGCCCTCGCCCGGCGCGCTTCAAGGCGATGTGGCCGAGGTGGCCTACTTCGGCGACCGCACGCGCTATATCGTCGAGGTGGACGGCAAGGCGCTGCTGGTCAGCCGCGCCAACGTGGGCGGGCCCCTGCCGTTCCAGGCGGGCGATGCGGCCTGGGTCACCTACGCGCCCGAGGCGGCGGTGGACCTGGCCTCGTGACCGGCGGGCGTGGACGCCGGCTGGCGATCGCCCTGCCCTACCTGTGGCTGCTGGTCTTCTTCGCCCTGCCCTTCGCGCTGGTCGCCAAGCTGTCGCTGTCGCACACCGTTCTGGCCATGCCGCCCTACGCGCCCAGGCTCGACCCCTCGCGGGGGCTGGCTGGCGTCGGCGAATTCCTGCACGGCCTGAGCTTCACGACCTATGCCCGGCTGGGCAGCGACCGTCTCTATGTCGCGGCCTACCTCTCCAGCCTGCGGTTCGCCGCCATCGCCACCGCCATCCTGCTGGTGATCGGCTATCCCATCGCCTACGGAATGAGCCGGTTCGGGCCCCGCGCGCGGGAGGCGCTGGTGATGGCGGTGATCTTGCCGTTCTGGACCAGCTTCCTGATCCGCATCTACGCCTGGATCGCGATCCTGAAACCCGCCGGCCTGCTGAACCAGGCGCTGGACCTGGTCCACCTCGCGCCCCTCGACCTGCTCGACACCAACACCGCGGTGATCATCGGCATGGTCTACGCCTACCTGCCGTTCATGGTGCTGCCGCTCTACGCGGTGCTGGAGAAGCAGGACGCAAGCCTGATCGAGGCCGCCCGCGATCTCGGCTGCACCGCCACCCAGGCCTTCTGGCGCGTCACGTTCCCGCTCTCCTTGCCGGGGGTCGGCGCCGGATGCCTGCTCTGTTTCATCCCGATGGTGGGCGAGTTCGTGATCCCGGACCTGCTGGGCGGCTCGCGGACCCTGATGCTGGGCCGCACGATATGGACCGAGTTCTTTGCCGACCGCGACTGGCCGGCCGCTTCCGCCGTGGCGATCGTGCTCCTGGCGACGCTCGCCATCCCCATCGCGCTCTTCCAGCGCCAGCAGGCCAAGGTGCTGTCGTGAGGCGCCCGTCCGACGCTCGCGGCCCCACCGCCTTCAACCTGGCCAGCGTGGCCCTGGGCCTGACCTTCCTCTACGCCCCGATCGTCCTGCTGGTGCTCTATTCGTTCAACGCGAGCCGCCTGGTGACGGTCTGGGGCGGGTTCTCGACCCGCTGGTACGGGGCGCTGCTCCGCGACCAGCAGATGCTGGACGCCGTCTGGGTGACGCTGCGGGTCGGCCTGATCTCGGCCAGCGCCGCCACCGTGCTGGGCGTGCTGGCCGCCGTGGCCCTGGTCCGCGCCGGGCGATTCCGCGGCTCCGGCGTGTTCGCTGGCATGGTCTATGCGCCGCTGGTGATGCCGGAGGTGATCCTCGGGCTCTCGCTGTTGCTGCTGTTCGTGTCCCTGGGCCTGCCGCGCGGCTTCTGGACGGTGACCGTCGGCCACACCACGGTGACCCTCTGCTACGCGACGGTGGTGGTGCAGGCCCGGCTGTCGAGCTTCGACCGCGGCCTCGAGGACGCCGCCCAGGACCTGGGATGCACGCCGCTGAAGGCCTTCCTTTTGGTCACCCTGCCGAACATCGCCCCGGCCGTCGCCGCGGCCTGGATGCTCGCCTTCACCCTGTCGCTCGACGACCTGGTGATCGCCAGCTTCACGTCCGGCCCTGGGGCGACCACCCTGCCCATGCGGCTCTACAGCCAGGTGCGGCTGGGGGTGAATCCAGAGATCAACGCGGTTTCCACCCTGCTCATCGGCGTCGTCGCGGCCGGCGTGATAGCCGCGTGGCTTCTCCAGCAGAGGCGGCGCGACGCCTAGAGCGCGTCAGGGTGAAGTGGATACCGGTTCACCCGTCCGACGCGCTCTAAACATTTGAAGATAGACCCTTTTCATCCGGTTCAAGTGATTCCACTTGAACCGGAAAGGGTCTAGGCGAGCGCGCTCAGGTCCCTTTGACGCCGACGGCGCAGCGCCGCGCCCAGGCCGAAGAAGCCCAAGATGAGCATCAGCCAGCTGGCCGGTTCAGGAACGGCCGTCGGGGGAATGATGGCCACGTTGCGGCCGCCGCCACCCTCGGTCGGGGGGACGATGCTGTTGGTGGTGGGGCCCGAGCGGCCCAGGCCCGGAGGCGACACGACGCTGACGGTCACGCCGCAGTTGGGCGGGCAGGATTTCTCGTCGCCGCCGATCACCGGGGGGGTGACGCCCGTGAACGGATTGTCGCCGCCGACCGGGCCGGGATTGTTCACATTGATGAGCGAACCGTCGGTCAGGCCACCGCCGCTGGCGCTACCGCCGCCGCCAGACCCACCGCCACCGCCACCGCCACCGCCGCCGCCGCCAGATCCGCCGCCACCACCGCCAGCCCCGCCACCACCGCCGAAGCCGTAGTCGCCGCCGTCGGAGTCATTGGCCGCGGTCTGGAACGTCGCCGTGTCCGCCCCGGACGTCTCGCCGGCGGAAGGAGCTTCCCCGGGCGCCGCGGGGTCGGCCGCGCCGCCCTGTGTCGGTTGATAGCTGGCCAGGGCCCGCAGACCCTCGCCGGCGGTCGGCACAAAGCCCTCGGCGCCGGGAGTCTCGGCGTCCGGGCCATGCGGCGTGCTGAATGTCCCATTATGGGACGGCGGAGCCGCGGCCTCTGCGCCCTCCGCCTGGTCGATCACCGCCAGCTCGCCGAGCGCGACGCCCTCGCCCTGCGCCGACGGGCCGCCGGCGCCGCTGCCGCCCCCCGCCACCTGCGGCGGACCCTGCGTCTCGGCCTCGTGCTGTCCGTGGCTGGGGCCGGAGCCGTAAGCCATCGCGGTCGCGGCGACGAAGGCCGCCACGACGCCAGGGACCATGCGCTTGGCGCGGCGGTGTCTCGTTTTGGAACGATGTTTTTCCATGCCAGGTTTCATGCAATATCCATGCGCCTGAGCGGTCCACCACACAACTATATGAACTTTATGAACTTTTCTCCTGACACGCGAAACGTTCGCCTCACGCGGGAGTTGCAGTAGGTCTACGTTTCAATCGATGGCCCGGCTTCACCGCCGGCGTGCGGTCAAACGTCGCGGACCACGCGCATGCCGAAACTCGAATATCTGAGGTCGGGCAGGCTGCCGAAGCGGGCGGCCGAGCGCAGCCGGAACGGTGCGCGGACGTCGCCGGCGCGGTGTTCGGAGATGTTGAACCAGGAGCCGCCACGCCGACCCCGGAGTACGGTGACGCCCTCAAGCCAGGCCGATCCGTCGCTGGGCGCGCCCACGTAATCCGGGTTCCAGGCGTCGGCCAGCCACTTCCAGACGTTGCCGACCACGTCGTAGAGGCCGAAGGGGTTGGGCGAGAACGCGCCGCCGGGCAAGGGTTTCAGGCAGGGCTCGCCCGCCGAGCAGCCGTCGCAATTGGCGTGGCCGAGCCCGATCTCCTCGCCCCAGTAGTAGCTCGTCGTGGTTCCGCCGCGCACGGCGTACTCCCACTCGGCCTCCGACGGCAGGCGGTAGGAATGGCCGGTGGTCTTGCTGAGCCACTCCGCGTAGGCGACCCCGTCGTGGTAGCTGACGCAGGTCACCGCCTCATCGTTGGTCTGCTCGAAGCCCGGCCGGCGCCAGCAGCCCTCCGGATCCATCTGGAAGGCGCCGTTGCGGAAGATCTGGCAGCCGCCGGTCTCCGCGTCATGGCCCGTGGCCGCCACGAACGCGGCGAACTCGCCGCGCGTCACGTCGGCGGTGCTGACCGCGAGCGGATAGGCGAGCGTCACCCGGTGCGGGGTCTCCCCGTCGGGCCGGTTCGCCTCACCCTCGAACGAGCCCATGGTGTATTCGCCGCCGGGAATGACGGTCATCACCGGGGCCGTCGGCGCATCCCACAGTTCACCCGGCGCGCCGTCCAAACGGAAGATCACGGGCGGCTCCCTCAGCGCCGGATCTTCCGGAACAGGCAGCCGCTGCATCGCCATCATGCAGTTGAAATAGCCGTGGCCCGCCCCGGGCTTCGGAAACGAGGCGGCCAGCGACATGTGCAAGGCCGCGCCTGCCAGATCGTCCTGGGCGCGCAGGGCCTGGGCGAGGCCGAAGTGCGCATCGACATTGGCGGGGTCGGTTTCCAGCACCGCCGCGTAAAGCCCGCCCGCGCCCTTCCAGTCGGACGCGCGCGCAAGCTCGCCCGCCTCGCGGACCCGCTGGCCGGCCCGCGCGGTCTCGGCGTCGCTGAGCCTCGCCGACCGGGTGGCATATTCGGCGCACATGGCGGCCCAACGACCCGCCCGCTCAGCCCCGCGGCGCGCCGCCAGGGCCGCCGTCTCGGCCTTCGCCCAGCCCAGGCGCGCGTCGATGTCCGAATGGTCGGCGCGCCAGGCCTTGAACCGTTCCGCGCGAAGGGTGTCCCATTCGTCCTGCGTCACGCTGGTCATTCAGGGCTCCTGCTCTGCTTTTCCCGAGGTTCTTGATGACGCCTGGCAGCCCCGTGACCGTGCCGGATCGGTCGTGTCCCATCGCGTGGTGTAACTGCGGCGTCGTGATCACCGCGATCTCCGGCGGGGCCGGGATCGTTCAGCTTGCCGGGATAGACAGGCTGACGAGGGGATCATCGCTCAAGGGGGCGAGGGTTTCCAGGGTCATGTAGCGG
>CANJXI010000105.1 GCA_947478785.1 Caulobacteraceae bacterium | reverse complement strand
TCAGAGTTGCGTCAGCAAACCCGACCCTACCGAAGACCGCGGATGACTACCGCTTCGCCGCTCGCTCGCTACGGCGCCTTGTGAGAGGCGCGCTACGCGAGCGGCGAAGCTACCGCCGGGGAGCTACACCACCTCCCGGGACACGACCAGTTGCCCTGAGACTGACGGCACGACCATTTATTTCCCTGCTAACGCGGGGTGATTTTTCGCTCCCCAAGTAGCGCCGAGATGTCCGCGGGTCAGGCGGACACGCTGGCTCGCGCGTGGCTCTCCGACAGCCGAATTCGACCGCGCACCCGCCAAATTTTTCCGACTACGCCAGATTGGGCGAAGCAGGCCTGTGAGATCTGGATAGAGATGGCGCGTCTTGCCAAGACGATCATTGTAGCGGCGCCATCGAGCCCTCGATTTTCTCGATGGCGAACTCGACTGCGAGATAGGCGTCATGAAACTATCCTCGCCAGGAGGCTCGGTTCAAACCTTGGTGGAGCGACGACGAAATCAGCGTGGCGAGGGTCCGCGCCTGCGGCTGGAGATCATCCAGGCGGCGATGCGGCTGCTCGACCTTTCACCGGCGAAGGAACTCAGCCTGCGCCTGGTCGCGCGCGAAGCCGGCGTGACGCCGCCGGCGGTCTACGCCCACTTCGCGGACGCCAACGCGCTGATGGTCGAGATCGTCCACGAATGCTGGCGCCATCTGGCTGACGAGATGGCGCGGGCCGCGCGCGGCGCGGACGGCGCGGGGGCCTTCGCAAGCCTCAGGGCCCAGATCGGCGCCTATGTGCACTACGCGATGGACAGGCCTTCCCGCTACCGGCTGCTGTTCGCCATCTATCCCCTGGGCCCTGAGACCACGCGCTACCTGCCCCGGCCGGCGGAACCCGTTTACCTGAAGGTGCTGGAGGTCATGGACCGGATGCAGGCCGAGGGGCACGTCCTGCCGACCGAGGATCCCCATTCGGCGACCCTGCTGGCGATCTCCCTGACGCACGGCCGCATCGCCCTGGCCCAGACGACGCCGGACCGTCCCTGGAACGCCCCGGCGAAGGTCGAGGCCTTCGTGCTCGACATCCTTGGCTTGCTCTTCAAGGCCTGACCCGCTTGCGCGTGCGGGTCTTGTAAGTTAACGGGTGTTTATAGAACGGCGCGGGAGGAACGCGGATGGCTGAAACGGCGGACGAGGCCTATCAGGCGCGCCTTGCGGCGTGCGTCGGCGCAACCGGGCCGGCCACCCCCGCACCCTATGCCGTGAATGATGCGATGATCGGCATGTGGGCCGACGCCCTGCTGGACGACAATCCAGTCTATCTCGACGCCGACGCGGCCAGGGCGACGGGCCGTCCCGGCGTGATCGCGCCGCCCACGATGATCCAGGCCTGGATCATGCCGAAGCTCTCGCGCATGGCGCGGGGATCCCGCGGCGTGCCGGGCTACGCACCCTATCAGCGTGGCGCGCAGATCGGCGCCGCGATGACAAAGGACGCGGCAGGCGGGCTCTACGGAGTCCTTGCCGAGCGCGGATATGACAACTCGCTGGCGACCAACTCCCGGCAGACCTACCACCGGGAACTTGCGCCTGGCGACCATGTGGTCTGCGTGAGCACGATCGACGCCGTCAGCGGGCTGAAGCACACGGCCATGGGCGCCGGCCACTTCGTGACCACGCGTATGGAGTATTTCGACCAGGACCGCCGTCCGGTCGCGACCCAGCTCTGGACCGTGCTGCGCTTCCGCACCCCGACCGCCGCCGAGCTTGCCGAGGCCACCGCGCGGCGGGCGGGGGCGGCCGGCGCGGCGGCTCCCCCGCCGAAGGGCGCCGATGACGCCCCGGCCGGGCCGCTGATCGGCGCCCCTCGGCCAGGGATGCGAACCGCGACCACGGTGATCCCCATCACGCCCAGCTTCGTCGTCGCCACGTCGCTGGCGACGCACGACTTCTACGCCATCCACCACGACGTCGACTGGGCCAGGAGCATCGGACGCCCCGGCATCTTCACCAACATCCTGACGACCACGGGACTGGTGGGTGGCGTCATGACCGGGTGGGGCGGTCCCGCCACGCGGTTGCGCGCCACGGACCTGCGGCTCTTCGCGCCCAACTACCCGGGTGACGAGCTTACCCTCACCGGCGTCGTGACCGCCGTCGAGGGCGAGGACGTCACCATGAAGGTGACCGGCCTCAACGGGCTGGGCGCCCACGTCCAGGCCGTGGTGACCGCCACCGTGCCTGGCCGCTGAAACGGCTTTGTCAGAGGAAGCGAACATGTCGGCCACCGGGACCAGCGACGTCGTCCTCATCGAGGACCTCGGGGGACTTCGCATCGTCACGCTCAATCGCCCGGACCGGCTCAACGCCTTCAACCGGGATCTCTTCGCCGGGCTGCAACTGGCGCTGGAAGCCGCGGCCGCCGACGGGGGCGTCAACGTCGTGCTGCTGACCGGCGCGGGCCGGGCCTTCTCCAGCGGCGCCGACCTGAGCGACATGGGGCGCTCAAGGGCGCCTGGAGAGGAACCTCCGCCCGACCGGGAGAACCCCTTCGATCATCTGCAGGCCATCGCCGAGGCCTTCCCCAAACCGCTGGTCGCGGCGGTGAACGGCCTGGGCGTGGGGCTGGGCTTCACGATCCTGGGCTACTGCGACTTCTGCTTCGTGGCCGATAGCGCCCGGCTGCGCACCCCGTTCAGCCAGCTCGGCCTCTCGCCCGAGGCCTCCAGCAGCTACCTGTTTCCCCTGCGCATGGGCTGGGCGGCGGCGGCCCGCGCCCTGATGCTCGGCGACTGGTTCAGCGCCCAGGACCTAGTGGACTGTGGGCTGGCCCAGGAGATGGTCCCCGACGATCGCCTGATGGCGGTCGCGACCGAATTCGCCGCCCGGCTCGCCGCCTGCCCGCAGCAGTCGCTGATGGCCACCAAGTCGCTCATGCTGCAGGCGCACCTGCCGCACATCAAGGCGGTCCGCGAACGGGAGCGGGAGAGCCTGAAGGCCCTGGTCGGCACACCGGCCAATCGGGAAGCCCTCAAGGCCTTCGCCGCGCGCAAGCCCGCGCCGAACAGCGGGGCGGGCTGAGATGTCGACGCGCGCCGCGCTCAGCCCCTACCGAATCCTCGACCTGACCACCGAGCGCGGCTGGCTGGCCGGCAAGATCCTCGCCGACCTGGGCGCCCAGGTGACCAAGGTGGAGCCGCCGGGCGGCGATCCGGGGCGACTGAAGCCTCCCTTCGCCGGCGGACAGGCGGCGCCGGACACCGGACTGCGCTGGCTGGCGTACAATCGAGGCAAGCGCTCCATCACCCTCGATCTCGCTCAGGCGGGGGGACGCGAGCTTTTCCTGAAGCTGGCCGCGCGGGCCGACGCCGTCCTGGAGTCCTTCAACCCCGGCCAGATGGAGGCCTGGGGCCTCGGACCGGCGGAGCTGCACGCGATCAATTCGCGGCTGGTTCTGACGCGCATCACGCCCTTCGGCCAGACCGGCCCCTACGCCGATTACGCGGCGAGCGATCTGATCCTGTCGGCGATCGGCGGCGCAGCCTGGCTGTCCGGAGAGCTCGACAGGGCGCCGGTGCGGGTGACCGCCCCGCAGTATTTTCTCCACGCCTCCGCCGAAGCCGCCGCACACACCGCCGTCGGCCTGACCCATGCGGCCGTCACGGGCCAGGGCCAACAGATGGACGTATCAGCCCAGTCGACGACGGTCCGCACCCTGATGAACGCGGTGGCTTTCGCCGCCGAGGGGACCCTTCTGCGCCGCGAACCGCTCGGCAATCCGGAGCGCGACATACCGGCGCGCTCACTGTTCGCCTGCGCGGACGGCTATGTGATCGCCTTCTTCACCTTCGGTCCCGGGCTCGTGGGATTTCGGAGCTGGGCCAGGGCGCAAGGCGACCCGATTCCGGAAAACTTCGAGGCTTTCTCCGACGAGGAGCTCGCCCGGGGCCAGGCCCTTTACGCCGACCATCCGGGACTAGCCGCCACGCTGACGACCTTCTTCGAAGGCTTCATCGGCAGGCGCACCCGGCGCGAACTCCTCGACGAGGCCATGCGACGCCACCTGCTGATCTCGGTGATCAACAACCTGCCCGACGTCCTGGAAGACGATCAACTGGCCGACCGTGGCTACTTCCAGCCGGTGGCCGACCGCCGGGGCGGCGTCGCGCGCTACCCCACCCGCTGGGCTCATCTTACCGCCACCCCGCTCCTCGACACGGCGGCGGCGCCCACCGTCGGCGAGCACAACGAGGATGTGTGGCTGGATGAAGCGGAGCTCGGGCGGACCGCGCTCGACCGGGCTGTCGCGGAGGGCGTGGTATGAGCGTCGACGTGTTCGCGGGCCTCAAGGTCTGGGACGCTTCCTGGGCGGCTGTCGGGCCGCTTACGGCGCGCGCTCTGGGCGACTATGGCGCGACGGTCATCCACACGGAGAGTTCGCGCAGCATCGATGTCTTGCGCCGCGCGCCCCCTTTCAAGGACGGCAAGCCGGGCATCAACCGCTCCCGGTTCTGGTCGGAGTACAACCCGTCGAAGCTGGGCGTGGGGGTGAACTTCGCCTCGCCGGAGGGGCACGCCGTGGGCCTGCGGCTCGCGGCCTGGGCCGACGTGGTGATCGAGTCCTTCAGCCCCGGCGTCATGGAGCGGCTGGGCTTGTCCTACCCGGCGCTGCGCGCGGTCAATCCGTCGCTGATCATGGTGTCGACCTCCATGAACGGTCAGACCGGTCCGCGTCGGAAGTTCTCCGGATTCGGCAATCTGCTGGCCGCCATGGCCGGCTTCGTCGACCTGACCGGCTGGCCCGACCGGCCCGCCAATACGCCCTACGGCGCCTACACCGATTTCATCGCCCCGCGCTTCTGCAGCGTGGCCCTGATCGCCGCCCTGGACCACCGCCGCCGCACCGGCGAAGGCCAGTATATCGACGTCTCCCAGTACGAGGCTTCGCTGCAGTTCCTGGCGCCCGACCTGCTGGACGCCGAGATCAACGGCCATGCCAGGAGCCGCGACGGCAACCGCGACCCGAATGCTGCGCCGCACGGAATCTTTCCCTGCCGCGACGAGGACGGCCTCGACCGCTGGGTGGCGATCGCCGTGGAGACGGAGGCGCAGTGGGCCGCCTTCGTCCGGCGGATCGGCGCTCCGGCCTGGGCCGGCGAGGCGCGCTTCTCGACCCTTGAGGCCCGCAAGGCCAACGAGGACGCGCTTGAGGCGAATGTCGCCGCCTGGACGTCGGACCAGACGCCGACCGAGGTCATGGAGCGGCTTCAGCCCGAGGTGCCGGCCGCGCCGGTGCGGACCAACCTCGACCTGCTGGACGATCCGCAGTTGCGTCACCGTGGATATCTGCAGACCCTGGATCATGAGGAAGTGGGTGCGGCGGTCTATGAGACGAGCCCCATCATCGCCTCGGTCACGCAGTCCCATCCGCGCAAGGCGGCGCCCGCCTTCGGGGCGGATACCCGCGCTGTCCTGGCCGACGTGCTGGGCTATGATCCCGCGGAGATCGAGGCTCTGATCGCGTCGGGCGCGGTCGAACTGAGCGGCCCGCCGAGGTGAAAACGCCAGGCGTCGCGGGAGCTGCGGGAGGCAACGGGATCGCATGACTGAGCCAGGCATCCGGGGCAAGACGGCGATCATCGGCGTTGGCCAGAGTCCCTACTACAAGCGGGGCAAGTCGCCGGACCCGGCCTTCGTGCTGACGCTCCGGGCGATCCTTAACGCCTGCGCCGACGCCGGGATCGATCCGCGCGCCATCGACGGCTTCGCCTCCTTCAGCATGGACAGGAACGATCCGCTGCGGATGTCGGCGGCTCTGGGCCTGCGCGAACTTCGGTTCAACAGCATGGTCTGGGGCGGCGGCGGCGGCGGGGGATCGGCGGCGATCGCCGGCGCGGCGGCGGCCGTGCATGGAGGACTCGCCGAGACGGTGGTCGTGTTCCGCGGCCTGGCCCAGGGCGCCATGCGCTTCGGCGGCGCGCCACCCGCGCAGTACCTGGGCGGCAATTTCGCCTTCATGGCGGCGTACGGCGTGATCTCGCCGGCCCAGCAGTACGCGGCCAAGGTCATCCGCTTCATGCACGACCATGGCGTGCGCCAAGCGGCGCTGCGGGCGATCGCGCTCACGTCCTACGCCCACGCCCAGAACAATCCGAACGCCGTCATGTACGGCCGTCCCCTGGACGCGGAGACCTATGACGCCTCCCGCTGGATCGCGGAGCCCTTCCACCTTTACGACTGCTGCCTGGAGAGCGACGGGGCCGCGGCGGTGATCATCACCAGCGCCGAACGCGCCCGCCACCTGACGGAGCGGCCCGCCTATATCCTGGGGGCCGCCCAGGGCGCCGGCTACCGGACCGACGCGGGATCCTTCAACGGACCGGACTTCGCCAGTTCGCACTTCGCGAGCCTCGCGCCCCGGCTCTACGCCATGGCCGGGGTGACGCCGAAGGATGTCGACGTGGTCCAGTCCTACGAGAACTTCACCGGCGGCGTGCTGATGAGCCTGGTCGAGCACGGCTTCTTCACGGCGGAGGAGGCCAACGATTTCCTCACCCCCGATAACCTGAACGCCATGGGTGGGAAGCTGCCGCTCAACACCAGCGGGGGAAACATCGCGGAGGCCTACATCCACGGCATGAGCCTGATCGTCGAGGCGGCGCGCCAGATCCGTGGACAGTCGCCCAATCAGGTCAGGGACGCCAAGGTTTCGATGGTTACCTCGGGGCCGATGGCCGCGCCGGTGAGCAACTGCATACTCGGCGCGGAGGAAACGCTGTGACAAAGGCCGCCACGACCTACCTCCCCGACGCCCTCCCCGTCCCGGCTTCGGATGGGGACGGACTGCAGGCCCCGTTCTGGTCAGGCCTTGAGCGCGAGGAACTGCTGATCCAGCGCTGCCGGCATTGCCGCACCTGGGTCTTCGCCCCCGAATGGATCTGCCACCAGTGCCACAGCTTCGACCTCGACTGGACGGCGGTCGAGCCGACAGGCGTGATCTACAGCTGGACGCGGGTCTGGCATCCGGTGACGCCGGCCATCGCCGAGCACATGCCTTATCTGGTCGGGGTGATCGAACTTCCGCAGGCGGGGAACGTGCGCCTGATCGGCAACCTGCTCGGGGACCCGGCCAAGGCCGTCGAGATCGGCGCGCGGGTGCGGGGCGTCTTCGAACACCACCCCGCGGCGGCCGACAACCCGGCGCGAAAAGCCTTCACGCTCCTGCAGTGGACGCCGGCGTGACCACGCACGGTGGCCATCGGGAATGAACCGCCAATTGAGAAGGGTGTCCGGGCGATGTCGCTGAAGAAGTTCGCCGAGCTACAGCCGGACAAGGCCGCCTACATCGACCCCGACGACGGCCGAACCATGACCTTCGGCGAGATGAACGCGCGGTCCATCCGCCTCTCGCGCCTGTTGCGCGGCCACATGGGCCTCGGCGACCGGGTGGCGCTCCTGATGGACAATGGGCCGACCTATCCCGTCTGCAGCTGGGCCACCCGCCGCTCGGGCCTGCGGGCGGTGCCGGTGAACTGGCACCTCGGCGCGGACGAGGCGGCCTACATCGCAGAGAACAGCGACGCCAAGGCGCTCATCGCAAGTCCCCGCCTGCGGGAGATCGCCGAAGCCATCGCGGCCCGCGTGCCGGCCCTACGGCTGCTGTTGTCCGATGGGGACAGCTTTGGGGATTTCCAGTCTCTCGAAGCCGCCCTGGCCGACCACCCGGCCGAGCCGCTGGCCGAGGAGCCCGAGGGCTCGATGATGTTCTATTCGTCCGGCACCACCGGACAGCCCAAGGGCATCCTGCGCGCGCTCTCCGGTGGGCTCTTCGGCGAGCCCATCGCCTTTGAGCACATGATGGCCCGCCTGTTCGGCTTCGACGCGGAAACCCGCTACTTCGCCCCCGCGCCGCTCTATCACGCTGCCCCGCTGGGCTGGTGCGCGGGATGCCAGTTCTGGGGCGGCACGGCGGTCATCCCCACGCGTTTCGACGCCGAGGCGACGCTCCGCTATATCGAGAAATACCGCATCACCCACGCCCAGTTCGTGCCCACCCATTTCGTGCGGATGCTGCAACTGCCGAAATCCGTGCGGGAAAAATACGACACCTCCAGCCTGAAGATGGCGATCCACGCCGCCGCGCCCTGCCCCATCGACGTCAAGGAACAGATGCTCGAATGGTGGGGGCCGGTGATCTACGAATATTACGGCCAGAGCGAGGGCGCGGGCTTCACCTGGGTGACGCCGCAGGAGTGGCTGCGCCACAAGGGCACCGTCGGGCGCTCGATGGGCGGGGCGATCCACATCCTTGACGAGAACGGCCGCGATCTTCCGCCGGGTGAGGCGGGCCTGATCGCCTTCGAAGGCACGACCCGGTTCGAGTACCACAAGGCCGACGGCAAGACGGCCGAGTTCTTCGACGAGCGGGGCCTGTCGCGGCCAGGCGACATCGGCTGGGTCGACGAGGAAGGCTACCTGTTCCTCACCGACCGGGCGAGCCACATGATCATCTCGGGCGGGGTGAACATCTATCCCCAGGAGGTCGAGGCGGTGCTGCAGCGCCACCCGGCCGTGCGCGACGTCGCGGTCATCGGCGTGCCGGACGCCGAGTTCGGCGAGCAGGTGAAGGCGGTGGTCGAGGCGGTCGACGCGGGCGGGGCCGGCCCTGATCTCGGCGCCGAACTGATGGCCTTCTGCCGGGAGCACCTGGCCGGGTTCAAATGTCCGAGGTCGGTGGATTTCGTGGCGGAACTGCCGCGCCTGCCAACCGGCAAGCTGTTGAAGCGAGAGCTTCGCAAGACCTATTGGCCCAAGGCCGGGTGACGACCGCGGCCAGGCTGCTCAAAGTTCGATGCAGATCTTGCCGAAATGGCGGTGGGCTTCCTGATACCGGTACGCTTCGGCGAGGTCCTCCAAGGGATAGACTGAATCGATCACCGGCTTGATCCCCGCCGCATCGATGCCCTGTATCATCGCCAGCTGATCGGTCCGGCTGCCGACCGCCACGCCCTTGATTTCGAGCTGCTTCAGGAAGATCAGCGCCGTCGGCACGTCGCCGCGCGCGCCCGTCAAGGCGCCGATCAGCGATATGCGGCCGCTCACGCGACAGGCGGAGATCGACTGGGCCAAGGTGCCGGGACCACCGACCTCGACCACGATGTCCACCCCGCGCCCGCCGGTGAGATCCCTGGCAGCCCGGCCCCATTCGGGCGTCTCCCGGTAGTTGATCACGTGGTCGGCCCCGAGCGCCCGCAGCTTCTCGAGCTTTTCCGGGGACGATGAGGTGGCGATGACGGTCGCCCCGGCGGCCTTCGCGAACTGCAGCGCGAAGATCGAAACGCCGCCGGTGCCCTGGACCAGTACATGATCGCCAGGCTTCACCCTGCCCTCGGTCACCACGCCGCGCCAGGCCGTCAGCCCCGCGCAGGTCAGCGTGGCCGCCTCCTGGAAGCTGTAGCCGGCCGGCAGGCGCGTGACCCAGGTCTCCGGCACGGCCACCAGCTCCGCGCCATAGCCGTCCACTGTCTCGCCTGGCTTGATGCGGGTCGAACCAGCCTCGGCCTCGCCCAGGAGCCAGGCGGGATAGAAGGTGCTGACCACCGCGTCGCCTGGGCGCAGTGACTCGACGCCCTGCCCGACCGCCGCGATCTCGCCGGCGCCGTCGGACATCAGGATCCGGCCGTCGGCGACGGGGATCACGCCCTTGGCGACGACATAGTCATGATAGTTCAGCCCGCATTTCCCAGATCAAAGCCGGACTTCACGCCCAAGAAGGGATAATATCGTCGCTGATTCAATATGTTGATGCATGTTGGCGGGGCACAAGATGGCCGGGGCGACGGGTGAAGCCGAACGAGGCGGTTTGCGGGTCGATTTCGACGCCAGATTGAAGCTGGAGTTCCACGGATCGAGGGTGACGTCCGACGCGGGCCTGCTGGCCTTTCGTGAACTGGATGATGCTCTCGGATTGAGCGAACTCGCCGGTCAGG
>CANJXI010000104.1 GCA_947478785.1 Caulobacteraceae bacterium | reverse complement strand
TCCTTTCGCTGCTCGCCCACCGCCGAAAGCACGCTGTGGCGGGCCATGATCGCCGGGTTGGGCTTGAAGGCGGCGTTGTTGGGATCGACGAACTCCGGTCCGAACAGCCGATTGTAGAAATTGACCGGTGAGCTTTCGGCCGGGTTGAGGCTGCTGCCGCCCCGGCCGCTCAAGGAGTTGGTCGCGTCGCGCGTCGCGGAGAGCTCGAGTGAGCTGAAGCGGTTCTGGCCGCCGATCTTGTCGGCGATCAGGACGTCGAAGGAAGGCCCGGGCAGGGCGCCCGTCGAGGGGGCGATGCCGGTGCGCACGCCGATCCCGCCGCTCTGGTGCGGCAGGTTGGCCTTGCCATCCAGCAGGACATCGAATCCGGAGAGGACCGTGATCTTGTCCTTGTACTGCTCGATCGGCTTGAGCTCGTGCAGCACGTCGTAGTCGGAGCCAATCTTCGTGGGTTTCCAGCGGGCCTCGGTGATGCCCAGGCCCCAGAACCAGGTGCCGAACCTGACCGGGATCGGCGCGCCCGCCGCCAGGGCCTGGCCATGGTTGTCGAGGAAGCAGTCGAGGAAGGGCAGGGCGACGCCGACAGCCGCGCCGTTGAACACGCCGCGAAGGATCGTTCGGCGGGAAATCTGGACCATCAGCGGACCTCGTTGCTGGTGCGGGAGGACACGAGCGCCGCCACCTTGGCGGGCGTCGCCTGGGCCTCTGGCGCGGCGTGGAATTCAGGACTGAGCGCGATCCTCTCGATCAGCAGGCGATATCGATAGCCGCCGGCCTTGAAGTCCTTCGTGAGCGCGGAAACCCAGCCCTTGGGCAGTTTGGCCGTGGTCACGCCCGTCGCATACTCGGCCGCCCGCGTAGTCAGGCACTGGCTCGTCGCGGGCGACTGCGAGAGCAGGTAGCCCAGCGCCGCCACGCCGTCGAAGGCCTTGCCCTCGAAGGTCCCCGTGACGTCGATGGGCGCTCCGTTTTCGCTATCCCGCGCCGCGCCGACGCCGTCGAAGCGCTCAAGGGGCAGGCCCAGCGGGTCGGTGATCCTGTGGCACCCGGCGCAGGTCGGATTGGTCCGGTGGACCTCGAGCCGCTGGCGGGCCGTCTTTCGCACGGCGTTCGACGTGTCGTTGAAGCCGGAGAAATCCACGTTGGCCGGCGGGTTCGGCACCGGCTGGCACATCAGGACCTCGCGGATCGCCCGGCCCCGGAGCGTCGGCGAACTGCGCCCCTCGTGCGAGAACAGCGCCAGGAAGGCGCCCTGGCCCAACAGCCCGACGCGGTCGTCGGCGACGGGGATCTCGTAGGGCTCCCAGCCCGTCGAGGCGGCCACTGGCGCCTGGTAGAGCACGCCCAGCCGGCGGTTCAGGAAGGTCTTCCGCGTGGTGAAGAGTTCCGGGTAGGGCTTGTCCTGGGCGATCAGGTGATCGACCACGGTGAGCAGCATCTGCTCCTTCAGATCGTCCGCCACGCCTTGCGTGAAGCGCTTGTAGACGACGGTGTCCTTGGTGACGTCCGCCACCCGGTCCAACTGCAGGAAATCGGTGAAGAAGGCGCGCGCGCCAAGCTCGGCCTTGGGCGAGGCGAGCATGCGGGTCAGTTGCGCCTGCAGACCCTTCTGGTTCGACAGCTGACCGTGCGCCGCGGCCTCCATCAGCATCTGGTCGGGGCCTGAGTTCCAGACCAGGAAGCTCAACCGCGAGGCCTTGGAATAGGCGTCGAGCCGAAGGCCGTCCGACCCTACCGACTCCACGCGGTAGAGGAACTCGGGCGAAACCAGCATCGAGGCGAGGCTCAGCTCGAGTCCCTGGCGGAATTCGTTCGTCAGGCCCGCGCCACGCCCGGCCAGGCTGACGTAGAATTCAAGTTCGGCGCTGGTGAGCGGACGACGGAACACATAGGGCCCCACCTTGCGCAGGAAGGTTCGCGCGCAGTCCGGGTCGGCCTTCGCCGGATCGGCCGGCTTGCAAGACAGGAAGGTCGCGCGGTGCTGCTCGTCGAGCACCTGGGCGGCGATGGTCCGCCCCATGATGTCGAACTGTTCGAAACCCGCGGGCGAGATCGTGGCGCCGGCGGCGCCGTTGGCGATGAGCTCATGATCGGGACGGATGAGCGGGTCGAAGCGGCCGCCGACCTTGATGTCTTGTCCGAACACGTCGGCGATCACGTTGCGGTACTGCGCTTCGGTCAGGCGGCGCATGCCGACGATCCGGCCTGGCGCCTCGGTGCTGAGCGCCAGTCCCGGCCCGGCTGGCTCCGGGCTGGTCGAGCATCCGAGCAGAGCTGCCGCGAACCCGGCCGCCACCAGCGTCGCCACCGTCCGGAAATGCCGTCGCGGCGCCTGCATGTTTTCGACCTGCTCCCTGGAGTCGCCGGCGCGTCAGCGCGCGCGGATCCGATCCTCAGGATCGCGACAGTTGGATCGTACGTCAATTCGAATCGTGAACTATTTTTCTTGTCGCGTGGCGTTGGCCACGTCGCCGATCCGGATGGCAATCAGCTGGAGCTGGTGCGGGGCGCGCCCTATCTGACCGGCTACCGCTGCGCCTGGCGGATCGCGCCGCCGCCGGGCGAGCCCGCCAGGACGCCCTTGTCGAAGACGAACGCCGGCGCGGCCCCGAAATTCATGCCGATGGACACCGACGCGCACTGGCCCGTCTTCGGGTCGCGGTCGCCGTCGGCCAGCACGCGCAGCGTCTTGCGCACCGAGGCGCATTCCAGCCCCGCGACGCTGGCGACGCCGGGGCCGCCCACGTGCGGTACGGCCAGGGCGTTGTCGATCGGCTGGTAGGCGCCGGCCTGCCCCTGCAGGCCGCCGTCCGGCATCAGGCGCAGGCGCAGGCGGATATGGTTGAGCAGCAACTCGCCGCCGCTGGCGCCAACCCAGGCATAGGGCAGGACGAGGTTGGCCGGTTCGGTCGTCAGGACGCCGTGCTCGATCCGTCCGTTCAGCACATTGCGGTACCGGGGATTGTCCAGCACGGTCATGCTGGAGCCAGGGACGGTCTTCTGGTCGGCGTCCAGCATCGGCTTGTCGCGCGAGGCGGCGATGATCACCTCCACATGCGGGTCGTCGGTCCAGCTCTGCACGTCGCGGACCAGCACGACGGCCGGACTGGTGGTGAAATAGAACCCGCCGGCGAAGTCGCCTTGTCCGGTCGAGGCGCCGCGCCAGGCGGTGTTGCAGGCGACCGCGCGGAAGAACTGGTTGTCCACCCCGGCCTCGCCCGTCGGACTCGTGAAGCTCTCGTGCGCGCAGGTGCCGGGCGCGGTCTGGCCGGCCGTCGCCCCGTCGAGGTCGATGCCGGGTCCGATCTTGCTCTGCACGGTCTTCTGCAGGGCGCGGTCGGGCGTGTCGAAATAGGCTGAGTCCGTGCAGATGTTCCGTCCGCCCGGCCCGTTGACGAAGTCGCCCTTGTATTTCCGCTCGAACTCCACGGAATTCTCGGGTTTCAGCAACCGCTCGCGCTCGGCGGCGGACTGCGTCGCCAGGAAGGCCTCTCGGACCGTGTGGGAGCGGCCCTCGGGGCAGTCGATCTTCTCGTCGCCCCGGTAGAAGGCCATCGCCATGTTGGTCAGGACGAAGCTGTAGGTCGTGTTGTCCTGCGGCTTGCCCGCGCCTGTCGACAGCGCGATCACTAGCGCGCCGCCCGCGGCGATTCCCAGCGTCCTGAGCTTGAACCTCGGCCCCATGATGCTCCTCCCTCTGCGCGCGGTTCGCTCCGCGCGGCCAGGATGGCCCCCTGTCGGGCGGGGCGCATCCGAAAATTATTCATATATCAAATAATATGACATGGGGAGTCGAGGATCACTGGAGGAAGCCGATCACGAATAATTCGAGTCTTGAACCTTAAGTGCGAAGGCGCCAAGAATGTGTCCAAGGCGCAACGGGGCGGTGGGCTCGACGGTCTGGATCTGCGGATCTGGCCGCCGCCGCTGCGCGGCAAGGGAGGATTCAACATGCCTTTCGGGTTAATTCGCTGGCTGCGCGCGGCCATCAGGCCGGCGGCCGGCTCAGCGGCGGTGGCGGCGGCGCTCTGGGTCGGCGCGGCCCACGCCAAGGACATCGCCGTGACCCCGGTTCCGGGGGCGCCGACCATCCATATCGGGGCCTATGATATCGGTGAGTTGGGCTACGCGGCCGAGGAGTTCTTCGTCGCCGGGGAGGCCACGTCCTATGCGACGCCAGGGCCGCTAGCGCCCGACGGGCGCTGGCAGGCCGCGCCCGCCGGCCACGCGGCCTACAAGACCCGCCTCATCGTGCTTCGTCCCAAGGACGCTGCGCGGTTCAACGGCACGGTCGCCGTCGAGTGGCTCAATGTCAGCGGCGGTCTGGACGCTCCCGCCGACTGGCTGATGGCGCATCGCGAGTTCGTCCGCGAGGGCTACGCCTATGTGATGGTCTCGGCGCAGAAGGTTGGCGTCGAGGGCGGGCCCAGCCTGGGCGCCGACATGTCGCTGAAGAAGACCAATCCGGCGCGCTACGGCGGCCTCAGCCATCCGGGCGACGCCTTCGCCTATGACATCTTCTCCGACGCCGGACGGCTCGTGCGGCGCACAGGCCAGGGCGCGATCATGGGCCCGCTGGTCCCCAAGCGCGTCCTGGCGGCGGGTGAATCCCAGTCGGCGCACTTCATGACCACCTACGTCAACGCCATCGATCCTCTGGCCAAGGTCTACGACGGCTTCCTGATCCATTCGCGGTTCGCGGGGGCGGCTCCGCTGGACGGCCGGTCCATGATGGGCGGCCAGGCCACCGACATGCCCGGCGCCGTGAAGTTCCGCCCCGACCTGCGCGTCCCGGTCCTGACCGTGATCACCGAGACCGACCTGGTGGGCGCCGCCCGTTCCGGCTACTTCGCCGCCCGCCAGCCGGACACCGAGCGCCTGCGCGTCTGGGAAGTGCCCGGCACGGCGCACGCCGACAACTACACTGTCCAGGTCGCGCCCATCGATACCGGCTCGGCGCCGCTGGACAGTATCGTCGCGGCCTACGCGCCGACCAGCAGCCTGATGGGTCAGAAACTCGCCAAGCCGATCAACTTCGCGCCCCAGCACCACTATGTCGTCGAGGCGGCGTTCTCGAGCCTCGATCGCTGGGTCCGCACCGGCCGCCCGCCCGCCAAGGCGCCGCGGATACAGCTCTCCGACGGCTCGCCCCCGGCGCTGGTGCTCGACGCCAACGGCCTGGCGAAGGGCGGCATTCGCACGCCCTGGGTCGACGTTCCCATCGCCCGGACCTCCGGCGTCGGCAATGGCGGGAACATCATGGCCAGCCTGTTCGGGTCCGGCGAGGTGTTCGACGCCGCCACCGTGGCCAGGCTCTATCCCGGTGGCAAGGCCGACTACCTGAGGCGCTTCGGTTCCGCGCTGGATTCCGCGATCAGGGCGGGCTTCATCCTTGCGGCCGACCGGCGTGAAATACTGGAGCTGGCCGCGGCGATGTATCCGCAAGCCGACCTATCGCATTGAGAAAAAGGTCCTGATCCGCGCCGCCGTGGCGCTGAGCACCGCGCGCCCGGCCGTGTCCGGAAGGCGGCGAGGGGGGCCGGGGGCGGGCGGCGAGGCTATTCCGCGAACAGTGGACCCCACCTTTTGGCGGCGGCCTCGACCATGCCCGGCGCTTCCGGCTTGAGGATATAGCCCGCTGCCACCCCGCGCTGGACCGCCGCCTCGTATTTGGCGAGGTAGTCGGCCCGGTTGCGATAGAGCTGGCGCAGTTTCTCGGGTGGGAACGGCTTCATCGAGCCTCCGAGGCGCCCCATCCCCGGATCATCGCTTGCGCCCCGGTAGGTCGCGACCGGCGCCTCAAGCTCGGGCATGCGGATGCCGCCGCGGGCGTTGCCGTGTTCGTCGCGCTGGATCTGCGGCGGATCGCCCGCGAACGTGATCAGCGGGAAAGCCGGTGGCGGCGCCCCGCCTTCTGCCCAGCGTGTCAGGTGCGCATAGGATGCCGCCGCGACGGGCCCGAAACTGAGCGAATTCGGTTGCACGGCCGCAGGGTCGGTCTTCCCGTCCAGGCCAGGAACCATGGGCAGGCCATCCCGCCTGAACAGGGCGACGATCTCCTCGCTGCCGCTGGAGGCGCCGGCATGGGCGACCCCGGCGATCTCCCAGGTCCGGAAGAAGGCGGTGTCCGGCTGGCGCATGGGATAGAGATCCTGGGCCTCGCTCTCGGTGGTGACGAGGATCACCGGAATTCCCAAATCGTCGCGGAAGCGCGTCTGGATGCGGGCCAGCGGCTGATCGCCCGGCTTGGCGACGATTGGGGCCGCGGCGCCGAACCCGACGCTGATCTGCGCGCCATGCAGGGCGTGTTCGAGGGGTTGCACCCCGTTGAGGTAGGAGGCGAGCCGGAACGCCGATTGCGAGCCGCCGGTCGCGAACACCCGTTTGACCTTGAGGCCGCCCATGGGATCCACCGCCAGCCGGCCGCGGCCGGGCCCGACGCTGCGGGCGGCCTTGGTGTAGATGTCGTATGAGAAATCGTCGCCGGGATGGTGCAGTTCGCCGTAGCGCGCCGGGTCCCAGCCGCGTAGCGCGTACTTCTGGGTCGTGGGGTAGCCCTCGTAGCCGACCTTTTGCGCCGAGACGGTCACGAAGGCGTTGCCGCTCCTCAGGTCGCGGCCCATCAGCGGCCCGATCTCGAAGCCCGCCGACACGTTCTGCCAGAGCAGGATCACATTGCCGCTGAAGTCGGCCGCCCGCTTGGGCCGCGCGACAAGGATGCGGGTCTTGAACGCAGCCGCGCCGGCCGGGCGCAGGCTCCATCTGCCGTCCTGGCCAAGGCCCGTCCCCGGCGCGGGCTCGTAGGCGCGCGCCTCGCCCTCGAGGAAGTATTCCGCTTCCTCATAGCCATGCGCCGCCAGGTCCATCGTGGCCGCCCCATACGGGTTTCCGCGGCTACCCGCGGTGATCGGACCCGTGATCCTGACCTCAGGCGGGGCCGCGCGCGCCTTGCCCGCGACAATTGAAGACGCCCCCATGGCGAGCAGCCTCCTCCGCGCGATCCTGATGGTCATGGCCCCCCCGTTCTGATCTGGCGGATAGAGCGATCCGACATCTCAAGGTCGCGGCGCGTCTTCGCGCACCGTCACGGCTGACGCTCAGACGCCAGGCCATCGGAGTCAAGCTTGCGCTGCCAGGCGGCGCGTATCCCTCACCCGGGGGGGTCGTTTCGGATGACACTTCCGCCCTTCATGACGAAGCCCGCGCGCCGCAGCTTGGTGATGTCGGCGAAGGGATCGCAGGCCGGTATGCGGGAAGGGGCTCGCTGCGCTCAGGCGAAGTTTATGTGCCAGTCGCTGCCGGTCGGATAGGTTCTGCCAACAAAGAGGGTCCCCGTTCGGGCAGAGGCGGGCCCGATAGACCGCGACTTTTCCAGGGAGGTTTGACAACCATGACCGAGGGTTCCGACAAGCGCGACCTGCTCGGCAGACGCCAAGCCCTCATCCTGACCGCGGCCACCGCGGTCGGCGGCGCCATCGCCTCCAGCGCCACGGCCGCGACAAAGGGCAAGACCCCGGCGCCCGCGGCGAAAGCCATGGCGCCGACCAAGACGGAACGCGCCTTCCAGGAGCTGATGCACGTCTATGGTCGGGCCCGCCCCGAGTTCGTCCATATCCGGGAAGGCGCGCCGACCCTGCCGACGCGGTTCGCCGCCGACGAGGCGGTCACCGCCGTCTTCGCGGCAAGCGGCGTCGTGGCGGCGGACATATGGACCCTGCGCACGGGCCAGGGCCAGCGCCTCGACATCGACATGCGTGAGGCCGGCGCCTCCCTTACCGCCTTCCGGTTCATGAAGTTCGATGACCCGAAGCTGCAGGCCGAACGCGACGCCTGGCGCAAGGCCGCCCAGGCGCCCAACCGGTCACTGCTGGGCTTCTACCGCACCCAGGATCGCCGGCATGTCCTGCTGCATCCCAGCTTTGCGCCGGCCCAGATCGGCAAGGCGCTGGGCTGCGCGCCCGAGCGCGACGCGGTGACGGCGGCGTGTCTCAGCAAGACCGCGGACGAGATCGAGAACGCCGTCAGCGCCGAACGTGGCTGTGGCGTCAAGGTGCGGACCCCCGAAGAGTGGGACGCCAGCGAACAGGGCCGCATCATCGCGGCCCTGGGGCCGGTCGAGGTGATCAAGATCGCCGACGGCCCGCCGACGCCGCTGCCGCCCGGTGTCGCGCCGCTGTCGGGCGTCCGCGTCCTCGACCTCACCCGGGTGCTGGCCGGGCCCACCTGCGGCCGGGACCTGGCCGGCTGGGGCGCGGACGTCCTGTACGTATCCTCGCCCGAGCTGCCGAACACCGACACCATCTACGCCGAGACATCGACCGGGAAGATGGCGACCTTCCTTGACCTGGAGAAGGGCGGCGATCGCGACAAGCTGCGCGATCTGCTCCGCACCGCCGACGTATTTTCGCAGGGCTACCGCACCGGGGCGTTCGACAAGTTCGGGTTCAGCGTCCACGAGCTTGCCGCCCTGCGCCCCGGCATCATCTACACCTCGATCAACTGCTATGGCCATGAAGGCCCGTGGCGGCAGCGGGCCGGGTGGGAACAGCTGGCCCAGGCGGCGACAGGCGTCGCCCACGTGCAGGGCAAGCCTGGCGAGCCCGAGCTCATCAGCGGCGCCTTCCACGACTACGCGACCGGGCACCTGGCCGCGCTGGGCGTTCTGATCGCTCTCCAGCGTCGAGCGCACTACGGCGGCAGCTACCTTGTCCGCGCCTCCCTCTGCCAGACCGCCACCTGGCTGCGCGGCCTTGGACTTGAAGGTCCCGAACGCCTGAAGCGCATCACGCCGATGACCGAGGCCGAAGCAGAGCCGCTGATCGTCCACAGTCCCTCGGCCTTCGGCGGCGTCGGCGGCATGACGCACCTGCGTTCCCCCGTCCGGTTGAGCCTGACATCGGCGCTATGGCGGCGCCCGGCGATGCCTCTGGGCGGCGGTCCGGCGGAGTGGCCAAAGACCTAGCTGTCCGTCACCGGGCGGCTGTTTTGCCGACTGCGTTCGTCCCAGATTCGGAGGGGCGGTTTGTCGGCCATTTGCCGAACTCCAGTTGAGCGTCCGATATTCCGGGGCTTACGGCGGCGGCGCATCGAACGCCTGAACCCCGCGGGCCGCCCGCCCCAGCCAAACCCTGCGTCCGCTTTTGACGCACTCCTCCCCCAGGGTCGGACTTGCAGGGCAGGGCGAACACCGCGGCCTTCCCCGCCGGGCGCGCAGACGAGAACATCTTGCGAACCTAGAACAAAGGCGGTACGACCGAGTCCAGTCCGGAAAGGCGCGTCGCGCGCCGCACGGGACGCGGAATCGTGGGATAAGGGGCTTTGAAAAAGATGGCACAGGCGATGGCGTTGAAGCTCGTGGGCAAGGAAGACGGCGACAAGCAGCGGGCGCTCGAGGCCGCGCTCTCCCAGATCGATCGGGCCTTCGGCAAGGGCTCGGTGATGAAGCTGGGCGACAAGGGCAAGATCGTCGAGATCGAGAGCGTCTCGACCGGCTCGCTCGGCCTCGACATGGCGCTGGGCATCGGCGGCTTGCCCAAGGGCCGGATCGTCGAGATCTACGGGCCGGAAAGCTCGGGCAAGACGACGCTGGCGCTGCACGTGGTGGCCGAGGTCCAGAAGCTGGGCGGCACGGCGGCCTTCGTCGACGCCGAGCATGCGCTTGACCCGTCCTACGCCCACAAGCTGGGGGTCAACCTGGACGAACTCCTGGTCTCCCAGCCCGACACCGGCGAACAGGCGCTGGAGATCACCGACACGCTCGTCCGCTCGGGCGCGGTCGACATCATCGTCATCGACTCGGTGGCCGCCCTGACGCCGCGCGCCGAGATCGAGGGCGAGATGGGCGACAGCCTGCCCGGCCTGCAGGCCCGGCTGATGAGCCAGGCGCTGCGCAAGCTCACCGCCTCGATCTCCAAGACCCACACCCTGGTGATCTTCATCAACCAGATCCGCATGAAGATCGGCGTCATGTACGGCAGCC
>CANJXI010000103.1 GCA_947478785.1 Caulobacteraceae bacterium | reverse complement strand
GAGGCTCAGCTCCAGCTTGTCACGCTCGCGGTTGAGCTGCAGCAGCTCCTTCTTGGTGCGGCCGCTGTCGCCTTCCAGCAGGCCTTCCAGCTCGCGCAGGCGGGCGATCGAGCCCGACACGGTGCGCCAGTTGGTGAGCGTGCCGCCCAGCCAGCGGTGGTTCACATAGTACTGGGCGCAGCGGCGCGCGGCGGTGGCGATCGGCTCGGAGGCCTGACGCTTGGTGCCGACGAACAGGATCCGGCCGCCGGACGCCGCGACCTCGCGCACCTTCACCAGGGCCTGGTGCAGGAGCGGGATCGACTGCGACAGGTCGATGATGTGGATGTTCGAGCGGGCGCCGAAGATGAACTTTTCCATCTTCGGGTTCCAGCGGTGGGTCTGGTGGCCGAAGTGGGCGCCGGCTTCCAGGAGCTGGCGCATGGAGAAATCGGGAAGAGCCATTGTCTTCTTTAGTCCTTTATCCGGTTGAACCTCCGCAGACACCCTCCCGAGGGAGGACCGGAATGGAAGCGGCGGGATGTCTCCCCGCGCGTCGCCAAACGCCTGCGTGTGGAATGAAGGCGCGGAGATAGGGGCAAAGCGCCGGAAAATCAAGCGCCGGGGTAGTTGATCGGCCGAAGGCGGGTCCGCTAAGCTAGACCCTAGAGGCGGAGGAAACCCCATGCGACGGCTTGCGATCGTGCTTCTGGCGATGTCGGCGGGGACGGCGGCGTCCGCGCAGGACTATATGAACAACCCCAACCTGAAGCCCCGCGGCCATTTCTTCGGCAACCCGCAGCCGACGCAGCCCAGCAGTCCGGGCTTCAGCAGTCCCAGCTACGCCCTGCCCCGGCAGCCGCCCGCCTATCCGGCCTACAAGCCGCACAATGCGCCCAATCTCTCGGAGCCGATCGGCGGCGAGGTCCCAGGCTTCAAGCCGTACAAGCCGTGGAAGGGAAACTCGGTCTACGGCGACCAGCCCTACAACACCTACCGGCCCAAGTACGGGTCGACCTACGGGAACTAGGGTGTCCGGGCTGCGGAGCAGCCCTTTAAGATGAACCACGGAAAACACGGAAGGCCACGGAAGGCGCCAGCGTTTCCATGCTCTTTCCGTGTCATCCGTGGTTGAATTCTTCCGCTGCGCGGATCGTGCGGGGGAACGAGGTGCGCCTACAGATCCTCGACGAAGGTCACGCCGGGCGCGCTCTTGATGGCGCCGCGCACGGCGTTGCTGAGGGTGAAGCGGCCGGGGAGCCTGACCTCGACCTCGCGGCCGCCGCCGACGCCGGCGATCAGCACGATCTCGCCGCCACGTGGGTTGGTCGAAGCCTCCAGGCGGGCCTTCAGCGCCTCGATCTCGGCGCTGCGGGGGGCGAGGTGCACGCGCAGGCCGGCTACCACGTTCTCCACGGCCTTCTCGATGGGCTCGGCGCTGTCGCCGAAGAAGCGGACCTCGCCATCCTTGGCCTTGGCGCGGACCCGGATGGCGACGGCCTTGCCGGGCTCCAGCACCTCGCGGCAGGCGCGCAGCGCCTCGGGCGGGAACATCACCTCATATTCGCCGGTAGGATCGGAAAGCGTGACGAAGGCGAACTTCTCGCCGGAGCGTGAGGGCCGCTCCTGCTTGCGGCGCACGACGCCGGCCATGCGCATGGCCTCGGTCCCAGCCTCGGCCTTGGCGATGGCGTCGGTGAGCAGGTCGGTGCGCTTGCGGCGCAGCGCCTCGACCATGTCGTCCAGCGGATGGCCGGAGAGGTAGAAGCCGACGGCGGCCAGTTCCTCGTCGAGCCGATCCACTGGGGACCACATGTCCGTCCGGGGCATGCGCGGGCGGTGGCCGCCGCTGAGGTCCTCGCCGAACAGGCTGACCTTGCCCTCGGCGCGGTCGGCCGCCAGCGCCTGGCCGTGGCCCACCAGCACCTCGGCGGCGGCCACCGTCAGCGCCCGGTTGGGCTCCAGCGACTCGAAGGCGCCGGCCCGGGCCAGGGTCTCGAAGCAGCGCCTGTTGACCTGCCGGGGATCGACCCGCTCGACGAAGTCGAAGAGGTCGCGGAACGGCCCGCCCTGTTTGCGGACCTGGACCACATGCTCCATGGCCTGCATGCCCACGTTGCGGATGCCGCCCAGGGCGTAGAGCACCTCGCCCTCCTCCACCTCGAAGTCGGCGAAGGAGCGGTTCACGTCGGGCGGCCGGATCCTGACGCCCTGGCGCTTGGCGTCCTGGTAGAAGACCGCCAGCTTGTCGGTGTTGGAGATGTCGAGGCTCATGGAGGCCGCGTAGAACTCCACCGGCGCGTTGGCCTTCAGCCAGGCCGTCTGGTAGGCGATCAGCGCATAGGGTGCGGCGTGCGACTTGTTGAAGCCGTAGCCCGCGAACTTCTCCATCAGGCCAAACAGAGTGTCGGCCAAGCCCCGCTCCACCCCGCGTTCGGCGGCGCCGGAGGCGAAACGGGCCCGCTGCTGGTCCATCTCCTCCTTCTTCTTCTTGCCCATGGCGCGGCGCAGGAGGTCGGCTTCGCCCAGCGAATAGCCCGCCATGATGCGGGCGATCTGCATCACCTGCTCCTGGTAGACGATGACCCCGTAGGTGGGCGCCAGCACCTGCTCGAGCAGCGGATGGCGCACGTCGAGGGCGCGGCGGCCCATCTTCACGTCGACGTACTCGGGGATCGAGTCCATCGGGCCCGGCCGGTAGAGGGAGATCAGCGCGGTGCATTCCTCGAGAGAGGTGGGCCGGAGCTGGCGCAGGGTGTCGCGCATCCCCTGGCCTTCCATCTGGAACACGCCCACCGTGTGCCCGGCGGCCATGACCTCGTAGGCGGGCGCATCGTCGAGCGGCAGGGCCTCCAGGTTGAAGCCCGCGCCGCGCTTTTCCAGGTGCCTCATGGCGCGGCGGATGACGGTGAGCGTCTTCAGGCCCAGGAAGTCGAACTTCACCAGGCCCGCGCTCTCGACCCACTTCATGTTGAACTGGGTGGCCGGCAGGTCCGAGCGCGGATCGCGGTAGAGCGGCGAGAGCTCGGTCAGCGGCCGGTCGGAGATCACCACGCCGGCGGCGTGGGTGGAGGCGTTACGGTAGAGACCCTCAAGCTGCAGCGCGATGTCGAGCAGGCCCGCGACCGCCTCGTCCTCCTCCTTGGCCTGGCGCAGGCGGGGCTCGATCTCGATGGCCTTGGCGAGCGTCACCGGATTGGCCGGGTTGGCGGGCACCATCTTGGCCAGCCGATCCACCTGCCCCAGCGGAAGCTGCAGCACCCGGCCCACGTCGCGCAGGACCGCGCGGGCCTGGAGCGTGCCGAAGGTGATGATCTGGGCCACCCGGTCGCGGCCGTATCGGCTCTGGACGTAGGTGATCACCTCGTCGCGCCGCTCCTGGCAGAAGTCGATATCGAAGTCGGGCATGGAGACCCGCTCGACGTTGAGGAAGCGCTCGAAGATCAGGCCGTAACGGAGCGGGTCGAGGCCGGTGATCAGCAGCACCCAGGCGACCAGCGAGCCCGCGCCCGATCCCCGGCCCGGGCCCACCGGGATGTCGTGGGCCACGGCCCACTTCATGAAGTCCGAGACGATCAGGAAGTAGCCGGCGAAGCCCATCTTGATGATGACGCCGAGCTCCAGCGCCAGACGGGCCTCGTAGTCCTTGGCTTCGAAGGCGGTGGCCTGGCCGGCGGCGATGCGGGCCTTCAGCCCCTCCTGGGCCTGGAAGGTCAGCTCCTCGGCCTCGGTGCGGCCCTCGCTGGTCGGGAAGGACGGCAGGATGGGGTCGCGCTTGGCGACCATGAAGGCGCAGCGCCGGGCGATATCGAGGGTGTTGTCGCAGGCCTCCGGCAGGTCGGCGAACAGGGCGCGCATGTCGGCGGCTGGCTTGAACCAGTGCTGGTCGGAGACCCGGCGCCGCTCATCCTGGCCCACGAAGGCGCCGTCGGCGATGCAGATCAGGGCGTCGTGCGCCTGGTGCATCGAGCCCAGCTTGAAATAGACGTCGTTGGTGGCGACCAGGGCCACGTCGTGCTCGTAGGCGAAGGCGACCAGCTCCGGTTCGGCCATGGCCTCGGACGGCAGGCCGTGGCGCTGCAGCTCGACATAGAAGCGGTCGGCGAACACCCGCTGCATTTCGGCCAGCGCCGCCCGACCCTCCTTGACCTTGCCGGCGGCGAACAGCGGGTCGACCGGCCCGTCGGGCCCGCCGGACATCAGGATCAGCCCCTCGGAATGGGCGATCACCTTGTCCCAGGTGACGTGCGGATCGTCGGTCGCCTCGATGTCGAGATAGGCCGCCGAGGAGAGCGCGCTGAGGTTGAGGTAGCCGCGCTCGGTCTGGGCCAGCAGCACGACGGTGGGCAGCTTCGCCCAGCGCTCGGACGGCCCCTCGCCGATGCCCAGGACCGGGAGCGCGCAGCCCACGATTGGCTGGACGCCCGCGCCCTTGGTGGCGACCGAGAATTCCAGCGCGCCGAACAGGTTGGCCCGGTCGGCGATGGCCACGGCGGGCATCTGGGCGGCCTGCGCCAGGCCGCCGATGGCGTCGGCCTTGATGGCGCCTTCCAGCAGCGAATAGGCGGAGCGGACCCGCAGGTGGACGAAGCCCTGTCCGTCGCTTCCGGGCCCCTCGTTCACGCCTGCCGCCTCTCCCATTCGCATGGTGGATCAGCCTACGTGAGCCGCCACCGTGCACATCATCCAGACAAAGCTCGCCACCGACGCAAAGGCCAGTGATTCCCGGGCCAGACGAACCATCTGTCGCATCCTCCTGTGAGCGGCGCTGTGGACGAATATCCCAGTTCCGCTTTCGTTCTTATTCTCCTTTTGTTCTGGCCGTCAATAGGCGCTTGGGGGCATGACCGTTTCGGACAAGACGGACGTCTTCATCTCGAGGCGACCCAGACCAGGCCGCGCCATGCTCCCGACCCTCCGTTGTCGATCGCGAAATCGAGGGTCTCGTCCCTGCGCATGTTCAAGCGGCGCATCACGGCCTGTGACCGCAGATTGGCGGGGCCGGCGTAGGCAAGCACCTCGCTCGGCCTTGGACGCTTGAAGGCGTCCGCCAGCGCGGCCTGGGCGCTTTCCGTGGCGTATCCGTTGCCCCAGGCCCGCCGCACAAATCGCCAGCTAAGATCATAGTGCGGTCCGAGCGGATGATTTCGACTGAGCCGGGGCAGCACGCCCGCATAGCCGAGGAATTCGCCCTCGGACGTTTCGACCGCCCAACGGGACAGCCCGTGCTCCGCATAGGCTCTGCTGTAGCGGTCGAGCGTGGCGTCGCTCTCGGTTCGCGAAATCGGACCGCCCAGGTCGTCCATGACCTCAGGATCGGCGTGCATCTCGGCGAGGGGCGCGGCGTGATCTTCCCGCCACCGGCAAAGCTTCAGTCTTTGCGTCGCGATCATCGGGCAAGATTGCACGAGCACCCGTCCGCTTTCCAGCCGGCTGACACTTTCGACACCGCGCGCTTTCAGGGCGCGCGACGTCCGCGGCGCCTTCGTCACATGAAGAAGCCGCTACCGCCATCGACCGAGACGGTCGTCCCGGTGATATAGGAGGCGTCCGGCCCCGCCAGAAACACCACGGCGCGCCCCGCGTCAGCCTCAGCGTCCCCGGTCCGCGCGATGGCCTTCCCCTGACTCACCTCCGCGAGCTTGTGGGGATTGGCGTCGAAGTACCGCTTCGCCGCCTCCGTCATGACCGCGGGCGCGATCGCGTTGACGGTAATGCCGTAGGCTCCCCATTCGCGGGCGGCGATGCGGGTCAGCCCTGCGATCGCGCCCTTGCCCGCGATATAGGCCCCCATGCCACTCAAGGGGATCATTTCAGCGCCGGACCGCAGGTTGATGACACGACCGTAGCCCTGCTTCAGATAAGGGAACGCGGCGCGCATGAAGTAGATGGACGCCATCGGACCGGTGCGGAACGTCAGTTCCAGATCGTCGTCGGTGATCTCCTCGAAGGGCACCTGCGAGCGCCCGGCATTCGCGTTGTTGACGAGAATGTTCACGCCGCCGAACCGCTCGACCACCGACGCCACGGCTGCGTCGACCTGCGACGATTCCCGAATGTCGCACTCGATAGCGAGCGCTTCGGCGCCGAGGGCCACCAGCTGAGCCGCCGTCTCCTTCGCGCCCTCGAAGTTGATGTCGACGATGGCGACCGAGGCGCCCTCCCTGGCGAGCGCCGTGGCGATGCCCCGGCCCACACCGCCACCGGCTCCAGTGACGATGGCGATCCTGCTATCGAGCGTACCCATGATCAGTCCTTTTCAAATCCCGAGGGCGCCGCGAACCTCGAACAGGCGGCAAGGGTCCGAACACCCGCCGTCGCCGCCTCCGCATAGCTTCCATCGGTGCTAAACCTTCACCATGGACGATTCAGCGGCCGCGCCGCCCCTGGTCTCGATCATCATGCCCTGCTTCAACGCCGGCGCCATGCTGCGGCCGGCGCTGAACTCGGCGCTCGCCCAGACCTATCCCAACATCGAGGTGATCTTCGTCGACAACAATTCGACGGACGCCAGCCTGGAGGTGGCCCGCGCGGTGGCCGCCCAGGCATCGCGGCCCATGCGGGTGGCGCTCTGTCCCGAACAGGGGGTGAACCACGCCCGGAACCTGGGCTATAGCCTGGCGAAGGGCGCGTTCATCCAGTGGCTGGACGCCGACGACGAGCTGGCCCCGGACAAGATCGCGCTGCAGGCCGCCGCGATGCGGGCCGACCCGGCGATCGACATCGCCCACGGCGACTGGGCCGAGTGTCGCCTGGAGCCCGGCAAGGCGCCGGTGTTCCGCGCCCACGAACTGGCCCAGGACGACGACGAACTCGCCCGCACCCTGGCCAGCGTCTGGCGCCCGCCGCACCTCTATCTGCTGCGCCGGGCGGCGGCCGAGCGGCTGCAGGCCGCCTCGGCCTGGCATCCGGGCCGGCCGGTGGCGACCGACGTGGAGTACAGCGCCATCGCCGCCCTGATGGGACTTCGGTTCCGCCACGTGAGGGGCGCGCGCGTCCGCTACAACATCTGGTCCGAGAGCCAGATCGGCGGGGGAACCGCCTATCCGCGGCGGGTCGCCGTGATGGGCGCGATCTGGGAACGCCTGCGCGCGACGCCGCCCGGGCCGGGCGTGACCTTGCGGCCCCGGCATCGGGTGCTGCTGGATCAGACCTGGGAGGTCTGGCGCATGCCGCAGGGTTCGGTGACGGTGACGAGCCTGGGCGGACGCCGGATGCGCGCGCGCCATGTGGCGTCGGGCCGCCAACTGGATATGGGCCGGAGGGAGGCCGAGCTCATACGCCTGCTGATGGCCTCGGGCCGGGGCCTGGCCAACCTGCATGCGGCGATCGGCCTGGCGCCGCTGGCGTCCGGCTTCGGCGGAGACCACGCGGCCATCGCGCAGGCGCTGGGGCGCCTGCAGGCCGCTGGGCTGATGGAGCAGGTCGCCCTCCCGCAGGAGGGCGCCTGACGGGTGTCAGGCCGCGACCGCGCGCCGGCGACGAAGCGCCACGCCGGCCAGGCCAAAGCCGCCGATCATCAGGGCCCAGCTGGCTGGCTCGGGCACCGCGCTGGTGGGTGACACCACCACGGTGGCGCCGACGCCGTCACCGTTCACCAGGCTGAACTGCACCGTGCTTTCGACACGGGCAAAGTGGAACTGGAAATTACTGTTGTTCGACGTGCCCGGACCCAGCGAGGTCGACAGCAGGAGGGACAGGTCGTCGTCTTCCAGGGCGTCGTTGTAGTAGTAGAAGCCGTAGCCGTCGCCGAGGCCGTTGGCGATGTCCGGATTCCCGGCGAAAGGCGAGCTCTCCACGGTCCCGATCGGGGTGTTGCCGCAGCCGCTGCCGTTGCAGTAACGGCCGGCGGCCCAGTTGAACTGGGAGGTCGAGGCGGAGGCGTTGAACTGCCCGGCGTTGCTGTTGGTGACCGCGAAGGCGGTTATGTACCAGTCGGTGGAAAGGTTGCTCACCGAATAGACGCCGCCGAAACCGTTGCCGGTTTCGACGAGCTGGAAGTCCGACGCGCTGGGCGCGCCGCTCGCCCAGGCGTTCCCGGCCAGGCTGACGGCGGCGACGGTCGCCGCGAGCATGATGCGCAGATTGTTCCTGGTCATTTGAGACCTCCTCCAGCGCCGGCAGGCGCTGTTCCCTAATCGGCAAGTCAACACCTTGGCACGGCTAATAGAAACTGAATACCCCCGTTAGGCGAGTTGCGATCTTTCAAAGAGATCGGCCCGGCGGCGCCGGGCTGTTCAAGGCCTGCTTCTGTGCAGGACGCGTGCGGGTACGGTCGAGGACCCGCAACGAACGCCGGGGTCTCCGTATTCACGCGGGATGATCGGATGTGGATCTGAACTGTCCATCGGTCTTACCGACGATGACTACAGCCCGACCTCACCGGCTGACATTCAGCTTCAGGCCCGGGTCGGGCCGGCGAAGCAGACTTTGAGGGCCGGGAGCCGGTTCGCTGGGTTCCCCGGCGATCACCGCATCGAGAGCGGCGCGCCGTCACGGCCCTGCAGGCAGGCGCGGCGGTCGGGGGTGTCGGCGTAGGGGCGGTCGGGGTCCCGCAGGGACCGGCAGCGCAGGCCAATCGCGGCGCCCACGTCGCCGAGGGACAGGCCGATCCCCAGGTTCTGGCGGCCGCCGGCGGCGCGGCCATAGGGATCGCCGTAGCCATAGCCCCCGCGGCGGCCGTTGGACTGGGTGTTCTCCAGCGCGATGCTGAGCGTTCCCGTCCTGCCCACGGGGAAGTCGCTGCGGACATAGGCGCTGCGGTAGCCGCCCGTGCCAATCGCGGCGCTGAACTCGCCATGCACCTTGCGCAGGTTTTCGCTCGAGGTGACGTCGGAGGCGGCCTCGGACGGCAGCGCAAGCGCCGGCGAGGATTTCAGATAGGCGTCGATCTGTTCCCCGACGCTTGGCGGCGTGACCGGCGCATCATTGTTCTCTGCCGCCAGGGCCGGCAGGGCGGCCAGCATGGCGACGGCGAAGGACAGGGCGGAGACGCGAGCTGCGGTCATGCTCCCCTTTTCCGATGGACCTGGGCGCCGGAATAAGGCGCGGCGGTCATGATCCGGCCGGGCTCAGCCGCCGAAGTTCAGCTTCAGCCCGGGCTCGGGCCAACGCATGTGGATCAGTTTTCCGGTGCCCGACAGGGTGATGTAGGCGTCACGCATGTCCGCGCCGCCGAAGCAGATGTTGGTGGTCAGGCGGTCGGGGAGCGGGGTCTGCCGGGTGGCGCCGCCGGGCGACATGGTGGTGATGCCGTCGCCCAGGGAGGCGATGCAGATGTCGCCGTTGGCCTGGACGGCCAGGCTGTCGAAGAACGCCCGGCCGGGGGCGGCGCCCACCATGCGGCCGGCGGAGAAGAGCGAGGGCGTGCGGTCGGTCGCCAGCTTCCCGGGCGCCTCCAGGTCGAAGGCGATCAGGCGGCCGGTGTAGCTTTCGGCGGCGTAGACGGTCTTCTCGTCCGGGGACAGGCCGATGCCGTTGTAGCCGGTGGCGCCGAACGAGATCTCGTCCACCCGGGCGGCGCCGGGGTGCATGTAGTAGATCCCGCTGAGATGCCGGGTCCGCCCCTCGCCGCCCTTGCCGATATCGGTGAACCAGGCGCCGCCCTGCTTGTCGAAGACGATGTCGTTGGGCGCGGACAGCAGGTTGTCGCCGACCTTGTCGTGGAGCCGCTCGCCCTTGCCGGTGGCGAGATCGACACGGTCGATGCCGGCCTGGACCCTGGGCTGGCCCGGATGGCTTGGGCCGAGGCCGCCGCCGCCGTTGTTGCAGATATAGACCGCCCCGTCCGGACCGAGCGCCGCGCCGTTGGGGCCGCCGCCCAGGTCGCAGACCACCTCGGTCTTGCCGTTCCAGACCCGGCTGAGCGTGCCGCGCGCGATCTCGACCAGCAGTACCGAGCCGTCCGGCATGGCGATCGGGCCCTCCGGAAACTGCAGCCCTTCGGCCAGCACCTCGAAATTCATGGCGATCCTCCCGTTTTCGCCAGCTTATACCAAGCGCCGCTGACGCAGACTCGGGGATTCCCCTGAGGGCCGAACAGTGATTCACGCTTCTTGTTGGAGAGGAGTGGTCGGATGGGGTCGATTGTATTGCGGGACGACTTTGATGCGGCGGCGGTGCGTCGGCTGGCGCGGGAT
>CANJXI010000102.1 GCA_947478785.1 Caulobacteraceae bacterium | reverse complement strand
GCCTTTACCCTCAAGCTGATCACGCGCCAGGCCGGAGGCGGCGAGATCGTGCGCACGCGCCGCGTCGAGGGCGCGGAGGCCACCATCGGCCGCGCCGCCGACCGCGACATCGTGCTCTCCGACCTGGCGGTCGATCCGGAACATGCCCGTCTCGTGCAGTCGGGTCCCGGCCGGGTCACCGCCGAATCGCTGACCGGCGTGCCGTTCCTGGTGGGCGGCAAGTCCGTCCAGCGCGCGGACCTCGACGTGACCAGCCACCCGGTGCTGACCTTCGGGACATATGACCTGGCCCTGTCGCCGGGCGAGGACCGCGACGAGGTGGCGGTCGCCGTCAGCGAACACGAAGACGACCACTACGCCACCCCGAGCCTGTTCTCGCTCAAGGCCACGCTCTTCGGGCGCCGCCGAATGGCCTGGACCATGGGCCTGCTGATCGTCGCGCTCTGCCTGCTGCTGCCGGCCGCCGGTGGATTTTACATGAGTCACCTGAAGATCCATCCGGATCGCCAATGGTCGACGGGCCCGCTCTCCAAGTCGCACGCCTTCCTGGAGAAGGACTGCCAGGCCTGCCACCAGCAGGCCTTCGTCTCGGTGCGGGATACGGCCTGCAAGGCCTGCCACCAGGCGGGCGATCAGGCCAACACCCTGCGGATCAACGCCCACCTGCGTGACGAGGGCAGCCCTTTCGCCGCGCGCCTGGTGTTCGACCACGCGGCCCACGACAAGCTGCGCCGCGCCGCGCCCATGCCTGCCACGATCACCGGCAAGATCGACACCCTGGTCGGCCGGGCCTTCAACCACCCCAACGACCGCTGCGCGAGCTGCCACCGCGAGCACGCCGGCGAGGCCGGGCCTATCGCCGACGCCAAGCGGCCGGAAAAACCGACGCTCCTGGTCACCAACGACTGCGCAGGGTGCCACGCCAAGCTGAAGATGCGGCTGTCCTCGACCACCCTGATCGACACGCCGGACTGGAACCGCCACCCGGGCTTCCGGCCGCAGGTGACGCTCGCGGCGGGCGACAAGCCCGTCGTGCAGCGCATCGCGCTCGCCGCCCATCCGCGGGAGAATTCGGGCCTCACCTTTTCGCACCGCCAGCATCTGGACCCGACCGGGGGGGTGGCGCGCCAGGCGATGGAGCTGGGAATCGGGCGCGGCTACGGCCAGCCGCTGGACTGCGCCTCCTGCCACCATCTGGACGGGACGCTTCGGAACTACGCCCCGATCGTCATGGAACGCGACTGCGGCGCGTGCCACTCGCTGGCCTTCGCCAGCGGCGGCCGCCTGCTGCCGCACGGCGACGTGGCCAAGGTCTTCGAGACCCTGCAGGGCTTCTACGGCGGCGGCGGGACCGTCGTCACGGGCCAGTCCGGGCGCCGCCTGCCCGGCGACTTCCGTCCCATGGCGCCGGCGGTGCGTACGGTTTCAGCGAGCGAGGCGAGCGGGGCCTTCCGCGCGGCCTTCCAGCCCGGCGGCGCCTGCCACGACTGCCACACCATTTCCTGGGACGGCCCAGGCCCGCTGGGCGTGAACGTGGCGCCGGTCCACCTTGCCGCCCGCTTCCTCATCCGGGGCGGCTTCGATCACAGCGTGCCGGCCCACCGCGGCCAGGGCGCGGGCGCCTTCGAATGCACCGACTGCCATGCGGCGAGGCTCTCGGACAGCACCTCGGACGTCTCCCTGCCTGACGTCGCCAAGTGCGCATCCTGCCACGGCAAGACCAAGGCCCAGACGCCGGCCGCCGCCAGCGGGCAGTGCGAGGATTGCCACAGCTTCCACACACCAGGCGTCGCCACCCGCAAGCCCGGCCGCCGCCCGGTGGACGACATGCGCTGGTCCAACCTGGGCCTTCCGGCGGGGACCCGGCCTGGGGCCTGAGGTTCAGTCCAAGGAGAAGCCCGTGAGCAAGCGTCCGTATCTTCTCATCCACGGCTGCTACAAGGGCGGATGGATCTGGCAGCCGGTGGCGGACCGTCTGCAGGCGGCCGGGCACAGGGTCTATCACCCATCGCTGGATGGCTGCGGCGAGCGCAGCGGATCCCTAAGGCCCGGCATCACCATCGGCTCGCAAGCGCGCGAAATGGCGCGGCTCCTGATGATGGAGGATCTGCGGGATGTGCACCTGGTCGCCACCAGCAACGGCGGCAATGTGGCCCTCACCACCGCGGCCCTGGCGCGCGAGCGCGTTGCGCGGATCACCCTTGTCGATGCGGTGGTGCTGTACCCGGGCGAGCGGTTGAAGGACGCCTTTCCGGACCGTCCCGGCCGGGAGGAGCCGTTTGAATCGGATGGGGTTTCGGTGCCGATCATGTGGCCGGCGACCGGCGACTACGGCGTCGGGCCGGAGCTGGCGGCCTGGGAGAGCGAGCGCTCGACGCGCCAGCCCGTGGCGATGATGAACGGCGTCATGGAGGACTGCGGCTTCTGGAACCACCATTGGCCGGTCACGATGATCTGCTGCAAGCGAAGCGAGAATCCGGGAGAGGCCCACCAGCGCCGCGCCGCCGAACGCCTCCAGGCCAAGTGGCTGGAGCTCGATACCGGCCACCTGCCCTTCCTGAGCGTGCCCGACGAACTGACCGCCATGCTGCTGGACTAGCTGCGTTCAACCAAGGTGGCCCGGCCCGGTCCGGGTGATATCCACCCGGACCGGCGCGAGCCGCGTTGGCCTGCCCTACACCACCCCGAACGCCAGCATCGCGTCGGCGACTTTCTTGAAGCCGGCGATGTTGGCGCCGCGGACGTAGTCGGTGACCTTGGAGCCCTTGCGGGCGCCGTATTCGACGCAGCTGGCGTGGATGCCAGCCATGATGTCGACCAAGAGCCTTTGCAGCTCATCTTCCTTCCAGGAGATCCGCGCCGAGTTCTGGCTCATCTCCAGGCCCGAGACCGACACGCCGCCGGCGTTGGCGGCCTTGCCCGGCGCGAACAGGATCTGGGCGTCCTTGAAGACGTGCACGCCTTCCAGGGTGGTCGGCATGTTGGCGCCTTCCGACACCGCGATGCAGCCGTTGGCGACCAGGGTGCGGGCGTCCTCGCCGTTCAGTTCGTTCTGGGTGGCGCAGGGCAGCGCCAGGTCGCACTTGATCCCCCAGGGGGTCTTGCCCGAATGGAATTCCGAGCCCTTGAACTCGTTGGCGTATTCGGAAATCCGCCCGCGGCGCTTGTTCTTCAGGTCCTTCACCCAGTTGATCTTGTCCTGGGTCATGCCCTCGGGGTCGTAAATGAAGCCCTCGGAATCGGACAGCGTCAGCACCTTGCCGCCCAGCTGGTGGCACTTCTCGGCGGCGTGGGTGGCGACGTTGCCGGAGCCCGAGATCACCACGGTGTGGCCGTCGATGTCCTTGCCCTGGGTCTTCAGCATGTTCTGCAGGAAGTAGGTGGCGCCGTAGCCAGTGGCCTCGGTGCGGATCAGGCTGCCGCCATATTCCAGGCCCTTGCCGGTGAGCACGCCGGTCCACTCGTTGGTCAGGCGCTTATACTGGCCGAACATGAAGCCGATCTCGCGGGCGCCCACGCCGATATCGCCGGCCGGCACGTCCACATCCGCGCCGATGTGGCGGTAGAGCTCGTTCATGAAGGATTGGCAGAAACGCATCACCTCATTGTCGGACTTGCCCTTGGGGTTGAAGTTCGACCCGCCCTTGCCGCCGCCCATGGGCAGGCCGGTCAGCGCGTTCTTGAAGGTCTGCTCGAAGGCCAGGAACTTGAGCACGCTCTCGGTCACGCTCGGGTGGAAGCGGATGCCGCCCTTGTAGGGGCCGATGGCGTTGTTGTTCTGCACCCGCCAGCCGCGTTGCACGCGAATGTTGCCGTTGTCGTCTTCCCAGCAGACCCGGAAGCTGATCACCCGGTCCGGCTCGGCGATCCGGCGCAGGATCTGGTACTTGTGGTAGGCTTCCTTGTCCTCGATGAAGTCGAAGATGTCCTCGGCCACTTCCTGCACGGCCTGGGCGAACTCCGGCTGCCCGGGATTGCGGCGCTTCACGCCCTCAATGAACCCAGCCAGGTCGACGTGATCGGTAACCGCCATATTAGATTCTCCCGAAATTGCGGATCGTTGTGGGTCCAGCTTAACTGGAAGCCTGGCGCAATCCCAACATAACAGCCAGGCTCGGGGAAGATTAATCGCCATTCGCGGGCGTCGGACAAACTCTGCCGTAGCATCTTCCCAAAGGCTGTGAAATGAACACAACTTCTAGGAACGAGTGGGGGCTCGGCTAATGGTCAAAGCTTCGGATCTGTTTGTCACCTGCCTTGAGGAAGAAGGCGTCGAGTACGTCTTCGGCGTGCCGGGCGAAGAGAACCTCGACTTCCTGGACAGCCTGTCGCGCTCCACGAAGATCAAGCTGATCCTCACCCGCCACGAACAGGGGGCGGGTTTCATGGCCGCCACCTACGGCCGGCACACCGGCAAGGCCGGCGTCTGCATCTCGACGCTGGGACCGGGCGCCACCAACCTGGTCACCGCGGCCGCCTACGCCCAGCTGGGCGGCATGCCGATGATGATGCTGACCGGGCAAAAGCCCATCAAGTCCTCCAAGCAGGGCCGCTTCCAGATCCTCGACGTCGTGGCGATGATGGGTCCCTTGACCAAGTTCACCCACCAGCTGGCCTCCGCCGACAACATCCCCTCCCGAGTCCGCGAGGCCTTCCGCCTTGCGCAGGAGGAAAAGCCCGGCGCGGTGCACATCGAATTCCCCGAGGACATCGCCCACGAGCAGACCGACTCCGCGCCCTTCGTGCGGAGCAACGCGCGCCGCCCGGTCGCCGACGAGAAGTCGATCGCCGCGGCCACCAAGCGCATCGAGCAGGCCAAGTCCCCGCTGCTGGTGATCGGCGCCGGCGCCAACCGCACCATGACCAGCCGGATGCTGACCGCCTTCATCGAGAAGACCGGCATCCCGTTCGTCACCACCCAGCTCGGCAAGGGCGTAGTGGACGAGCTGAACCCCAAGTTCATGGGCTGCGCGGCCCTGTCGTCGGGCGACTTCTGCCACCGGGCGATCGCCGCGGCCGACCTGATCATCAACGTCGGCCACGACGTGATCGAAAAGCCGCCGTTCTTCATGCAGCCGGGCGGGACGGAGGTGATCCACATCAGCTTCCGTTCGGCCGAGGTCGATCCGGTCTATTTCCCGCACTACGAGGTGATCGGCGATATCGGCAACGCGATCTGGCAGATCAAGGAGAACATCCTGCCCCAGCCGCGCTGGGACTTCTCCGCGATGAACAAGGCCAGGGCCGCCGAGGTGGCGCACACCGCGGCCGCCATCGGCGACATGCGCCACCCGATCTATCCGCAGCACCTGGTCCACCAGATCCGCGAAGCCATGCCGTCCGACGGGATCATCTGCCTGGACAACGGCGTCTATAAGATCTGGTTCGCCCGCAACTACGCCGCGCGGATGTCCAACACCGTCCTGCTGGACAATGCGCTGGCCACCATGGGCGCGGGCCTGCCGTCGGCGATGGCTTCGGCGATGGTCTATCCGAACCGAAAGGTCATGGCGATCTGCGGCGACGGCGGCTTCATGATGAACAGCCAGGAGATGGAGACGGCCGTCCGGCTGAAGCTCAACATCACGGTGCTGATCCTGAACGACAATTCCTACGGCATGATCCGCTGGAAACAGGCCAACATGGGCTTCAAGGACTGGGGGTTGACCTACGACAACCCGGACTTCGTCAAATATGCCGAGAGCTACGGGGCCAACGGCTACCGCTGCGAAAACGCCGCCGACCTTCCGAAACTTCTCAAGAGCTGCCTGGACTCTCCTGGAGTTAACCTGATCGAAGTGCCGGTGGACTACTCGGAAAACGACGCGATCCTGAACAAGCAGATCAAGGACCTGAGCGCCGCGCTATGATCGCTGCGACCCTGTAGAGAGCCCCCGTCGCCATGGCCGCCGCCCTTAAGCCGTCCTATCCGCTCTACCTCGCCAACGTCGCCCAGACCCCGAACCAGGACCTGGTCGTCACCGACAAGTTCACCGGCGAGCCCGCGACCCGCGTGGCCCAGGCCGACGCGGCCACCATCGACGCCGGCATCGCCGCGGCGGTCGAGGCCGCCGAGCCCATGGCGCGGATGGCGGCCTACGAGCGCCAGAACGTGCTGGCCCACTGCGTCACCCGCTTCACCGAGCGGTTCGACGAGTTGGCCTATGCGCTCTGCATCGAGGCGGGCAAGCCGATCCGCGACAGCCGGGGCGAGGTCGGACGGCTGATCGACACCTTCCGCATCGCCGCCGAGGAGAGCGTGCGGATGACCGGCGAGGTCCAGCCGCTGGACATCTCGCCCCGCGCCAAGGGCTACCAGGGGATGTGGAAGCGGGTGCCGATCGGCCCCTGCTCCTTCGTCTCGCCGTTCAACTTCCCGCTGAACCTGGCGGCCCACAAGATCGCGCCGGCGCTGGCCGTGGGCTGTCCCTTCGTGATGAAGCCGGCATCCCGCACGCCGCTCGGCGCCATCATCATCGGCGAGGTGCTGGCCGAGACCGACCTTCCCAAGGGCGCGTTCTCGATCCTGCCGGCGCACCGGGAGGGCGCCGACCTTTTCACCACCGATCCGCGCCTGAAGCTGCTCTCATTCACCGGCTCGCCCGACGTGGGCTGGGACCTGAAGGCGCGGGCCGGCAAGAAGAAGGTGGTGCTGGAACTGGGCGGCAACGCAGCGGTGATCGTCGACGAGGACATCAAGGGCGCCGATCTGGACGACGCGGTCGAGCGGATCATCTTCGGCGCCTTTTACCAGTCGGGCCAGTCCTGCATCGGCGTCCAGCGCATCATCATCCACGAGAAGATCTACGACGAGCTGCGCGACCGTCTCGTTGCCCGCACAAGGACCCTGATCGCCGGCGATCCGCGCAACGAGGACACCTTCATCGGTCCAATGATCGACGTGAAGGAAGCCTCCCGGCTGGACAACTGGATCCAGGCCGCCATGGCGTCCGGCGCGACGCTGCTGTGCGGCGGCAAGCGCGAGGGGGCCATGCTGGAGGCCACACTGCTGGAGGCGGTTGGCCGCGACGCCAAGCTCTACACCGAAGAGGCCTTCGGGCCCGTGGCGATCCTGTCGAAGTTCAGCGACTTCGGCGCCGCGCTCGACGAGGTCAACGATTCGAAATTCGGCCTGCAGGCGGGCGTCTTCACCCGTGATCTCTTCAAGATGTTCGAAGCCTGGGACCGGCTGGACGTGGGCGGCGTGGTGATCGGCGACGTGCCCAGCTACCGGGTCGACAACATGCCCTATGGCGGGGTGAAGGACTCCGGGCTGGGCCGCGAGGGCGTGCGGTTTGCGATGGAAGATATGACGGAGATTCGAAATCTGGTCATCCGCCGGCGCAATTGACTCGTATCTCTCTGAGTTGTGCGAGCCCGGGAGGGGGCGAGCCGTGTTGACCATCGCGCAGATCACCGACCTGCACGTCACGACCGCCAAGGATCCGGTGAACGGCCCGCGGAACGCGGAGCGTTTGCGTCTTGTTCTGGCCTCCATCCGCCAGCTGAAGCCGCAGCCTGCGGCCATCATGATTTCCGGGGATCTGGTCGATCGGGGACAGGCGGAAGAGTACGCCATCCTGCAGGACCTGCTGCGGCACGTGGACATCCCGGTCTACTATGGCCTGGGCAATCACGACCGGCGCGACGTCTTCCTGAAGGCCTTCGAGGGACGGGGTATCCGCGTCGACGAGAACGGCTTCGTGCAATACGCTGTGGATTTCGGCGCGCTGCGCATGGTGGTCTGCGACACCCTGGAAGAGGGCAGCGAGGGTGGCGGCTTCTGCGACAGGCGCGCGGCCTGGCTGGCCGCGACCCTCGACGAGGCGCCCGACAAGCCCACCTTCATCGCCCTGCACCACCCGCCGATCCTGTCGGGCATCCAATGGATGGACCCCGAGCCGGACGAGCCCTGGATCGAGCGCCTCGCCGACGTGATCCGCGACCGGCCCCAGGTGCGCGCCCTGGTGGCCGGTCACCTGCACCGGGCGTTTTCGGGCGTTCTGGCCGGGCGCCTGGTGGTCGCGGCGCCGGCCACCTCGATCCAGCTCACCCTCAACCTCACAGCGGTGGACATGAAGAAGCCTGACGGCCGCGAGATCCTGGTGGAGGAGCCCCCCGGCTACGCCTTGGTGATGCTGGAGCGCGGACAGGTCACCACCCATATCTGCGTCGCCGGGGATTATTCACCCGCCGTCGCCTATACCGTCCCCTTCCGCAAGTGAGCATGGCCGGCATGCCAACGACCCCGCTCGCACGCTTCGTGGCCTGGCTGACCGCGCTCCAGAAGACCGGTGGCGGCCTGATCGTCACTGTCCCGTGGCGGCGGCGGCGGCGATAGCGGCCCTGGCGCTCAGCACCACCACGCCCTTCCGGTTCATCGAGAACTTCACCTCCGACCTGCGGATCGCCACCATGGCGCCGCCCGCCCAGCCGGACTTCGTCATCGTCAAGATGGACGACGCGGCCTATGCGGCCATGCGCGAAGCCTCGCCCTGTCACTGCCTGGCCCCGATCAACAAGGCCTGGCTGGCCGACGTCATCGCCGCCCTGGACGCCAAGGGCGTCCGCGCCATCGGCGTCGACTACCTGCTCGACACCTGGGACCCGGCCAACGACAATCAAGAATTCAAGGACTTCGTCGCCCGCACCGCCAATGTGAAGGCGCCGGTGGTCGCCGTCGTCGACCCGGCCTACAAGCCCGGCGTCGATTTCCCGATCGCCCCTCACCTGCGCTACTCCGACGCCCGCGCCCTGACGCGAACGGACTATGACGACGTCATCCGCCGCTACGATCCCATGCCGGGCAAGATGCCGGCGCTCTCCACCGAGGTCGCCTACGCCATTGGCGTGAAGCCCTTCACCAAGCCCTTCACCATCCGTTACCGACGGGCCGATCCCACCCAGAAGGAAGAGAACGCCGGCGCCATCGGCCCCTCCTATTCGGCCGCCTATGTGGCCTTCGTGCCGGAGCAGCAGCTCAAGGGGAAGATCGCCTTCATCGGTTCGGTGACGCGCTCGGCGACCGCCGACAGTTCCACCGTCAAGGAGGACATGCACACCACGCCGCTGCGCTTCACCAAGGGCCACCACGACGGCACGCCGGGGGTGGAGGTGCACGTCCACGCCCTGTCGCAGATGATGGCGGGCGACATGATCCGTCAACCGGGCCTGGCCTGGAGCGGCCTTCTGGTCTTCGCCGCGGCGCTGGGCGGGGCGGCGTTCGGACGCGGGACCAGCCGCTGGTGGATCGCGGTGGCCGTCATCGTGGTGACCCTGGCGGCGGCCATCGGCGGAGCCCTCGCGGCGTTCAAGTTCGGCGCGGTGATGCTGCCGGTGACGGCGCCCTCCGTCAGCTTCGCGCTGGCCTTCTTCGTGGTCAGCCGCCTGGCCGCGGCCGAACTGCAAATCAGCGGGCCTTCTATTCCTCAACGCTGGAGCGCTACCTCGCGCCCCAGGTGATCGACCGGATCGTGGAGGGCCAGTCCGCCGTCAGGATCGGGGCCGACAAGCGCGAGATCACCGTGGTGGTCTCGGACCTGGAGAACTTCTCCAATCTGGTGGCCAGCCTGCCGCTTGAGGTCTTCTCGCGGGTGATCAACGGCTACTTCGACGGCCTGATCGAGATCTTCTGGAAGCACGAGGCGATGATCGACAAGATGACCGGCGACGGCCTGATCGTCATGTTCGGCGCGCCGGTCCCGATCCCCGACCACGCCGCGCGCGCCATCGCCTGCGCCCGCGAGATCGACGTCTGGGCGGAGGAATACCGCACCAAGATGCTCGCCGAGCACGGGGTGTTCGGCCACACCCGCATGGGGATGGATTCAGGCATCGGCCTGGTCGGCAACTTCGGCGGCGAGCGGCGCTTCAACTACACGGCCTATGGCGAGGTGGTGGTCATCGCAGCCAGGCTGGAAGCGGCCAACAAGACCTTCGGCACCCGCATCCTGTTCTCGGCCGAGACTGTGCGCCTGGCCGGCGACATCGAAGGCATCCGCCCGGTCGGCGAAATCGACCTCAAGGGCGTCCCGGTCCCCATCGCGGCCTACACCGTGGAGACGGAGTACCCCTCCGGTGACGGCCGCCTTGCGGGGCCGGGGTGAGACCGGGATGCTGCGCTCGTAAGGAGACCTTATGAGCGTTCATAGCTGTGCAGCATGGCCCATGTGACGTTGATGTCGGGGCCGGAGCGCCGTCGTCGTTGGAGCGCCG